>DATBWQ010000027.1:0-38138 GCA_036514695.1 Gallionella sp.
AGAGCCCCGCCGATAGCCGATGACGGCGCGGACTTCGCCTTTCGCGAGCATGTCCCGCGCAGTATCGCGGATGTCCTGAATATTGATCATACTCGCTCAGCCTTCTTCAGCTTGTCCTGCGGACCGAGCGGCTGGAGGTCATCAACGAAATTCGTGATGACCTGGGCAAATTTGGCGCCCTCGGCGGCCGACACCCAGGACATGCGGAAGCGGTTCGGCTCGACACCGATGAATTCGATCAGCTGCATGATCAAATGCATCTTGCGCCGTGCCAGGTAGTTGCCCTCGATGTAGTGGCAATCGCCGATATGGCAGCCCGATACCAGCACACCATCCGCTCCCTTATTGAACGCAGACAGAATGTACATCGGCGATATGGCGCCGGTGCATGGGACTGTGATCGGTGTCGCGTTGGCCGGGTACTGGATACGCGAGACACCGGCCAGATCGCTGCCCGCCGACGAGCACCATTTGCACAGAAAGGCGACGATTCTTGGCTCATAATTTTGTTGATCAGACATCTGTTTTCCTTCTTTAAATTCCGGGAAGGGGGAAGAGGGAAGTGGGAAGGGCGAACCCTCCACGCTGCTGTTACCCTTCTCCCTTTACCCTTCTCTCTTCACGTCTCTCAAGCCAAACACGCCTCTATCATTTCGTGTATCTGCAACTGCGTGACATTCTTGACATCGATGGCGGCACGCAGACAGGTGGCCGAGCAACTGCCGCAGCCCTCGCAAAGTGCTTCGTTCACCACCGCCTTGCTGCCTTCCAGCCGGATCGCCGTGAAGGGGCACGCGTCAACGCACATCCCGCAACCGGTACAGTGTGAACGGCGTACCTTGGCGATCAGCGGCGAGCGGCTGAGGGTAGACTGCGAGAGCAACGCGATTACTTTGGCGGCTGCCGCGCCCGCCTGGGCGACGGTCTCCGGGATATCCTTGGGAGCCTGGGCTGCGCCTGCCAGATAGATACCTCCCGTAACGCTCTCGACCGGCCGCAACTTGGGGTGAGCCTCGGCCAGGAAACCATCCTTGTCGCGGCCGATCTTGAGTATCTTGGCAATATCTATGGTGCCCTTCGACGGAACCATGGCGAGCGCCAGCACTACCATATCGGCATCGATTTCCACGTTTTGGCCGGATAGGGTGTCGGTGCCGAGTACGCGAATCTTGCCGTTATGCCGGTAGAGTTTGGAGACGCGGCCACGCAGGTAGAGGGTATCGTCGTCCTCCATGGTGCGCTGCACAAATTCTTCGTAGCCCTTGCCGCCGGAGCGGATGTCGATGTAGAACACGTAGGCACGTCCGTCCGGGCAATGTTTCTTGTAGAGGCGCGCGTGCTTGGCGGTGTACATGCAGCATATCTTGGAGCAATAGGCGCAATGCTTCGCGGGGTCGCGCGATCCCACGCACTGAATAAACACCACATCTTTTGGCTCTTTGTGATCGGAAGGCCGCAGCACATGTCCCTGGGTCGCGCCCGAGGCAGAGCACAGGCGCTCGAACTGCAAGCCGTCGAGCACATCCTCGATTTTGCCGCCGCCCATTTCCGGCATATTCTCCTGATCGTAGAGATCGAAGCCGGTCGCCACCACGATGGCACCCACATCCTCGGTCACCGTCTGTGGCTGCATGTCGTAGTCGATGGCACCCGCCTCGCAAACGTCCTTGCACTTGCCGCAAACAACGGGGTTCAGACCCAGACAGGCATTGATGTCCAGCGTGAAGCTGGCCGGGATGGCCTGCGCATAAGGAATGTAGATCGCGCGCCGCGCGGTCAGGTTAAGCTCGTATTCGTTCGGCACCACTACCGGGCAGACTACGGTACATTCGTCGCAAAGTTTGCACTTGTCCGGATCCACAAAAGTGGATTTCTTGAGTACCTTGACGCGGAAGTTACCCACGGAGCCCGCAACTTCCTGCACTTCGCTATAGGTCATCAGCTTGACCTTGGGATGGCGCTTTACCTCGACCATCTTGGGCGACAGAACACACTGCGAACAGTCCAGCGTGGGGAAGGTCTCGGAGAGCTGGAGCATGCGGCCGCCGATGGTGGCCTGCTTCTCGACCATGATCACCTCGATGCCGGCATTGGCGATATCGAGGGCAGCCTGAATACCGGCGATGCCCCCACCGATGACCATTGCGCGCCGTGTGACATTGACCGCAATCGCATCCATAGGCTTGTTGCGGTTAACCCGCCGCACAATACTGCGCGAAATCTTGATCGCCTTCTCGGTTCCCTTGGCCTTGTCGCTATGAACCCAGCTGCACTGCTCGCGGATATTAGCAATTTCGCAGGTGAAATTATTGATGCCGGCCCGCTGGGCATTATCGCGGAAAGTCTTTTCATGCAGGTTCGGCGAACAGCAGGTGACGACGACACTGTCCAGCTTGTTGTCCTTGATCGCCTGAACCACGGATTCCTGACCCGGTTCAGAACACATGTAAACGTATTCCTGGGTAAAGGCAACGGTGTTCTCACCGGCCATCTCCTTGGCCACCTTCGCCACATCGACGGTGGCGGCGATGTTGGTGCCGCAATGGCAGACAAAAACGCCGGTGCGCTTCTTCGTCATGACGCGGCTTCTCCGTTTTGGCTCATCATCTGGAGGCCGTGCTCATAGCCCTTGTCGAATGCCTTGATGTTGATTTTCAGGAAACGATCGGGGACCAGGCCCGGCAGCGCCTTCTTCATGGCATCGGCGGAAACCACTTTGGTGACCGCAGTGAAAAAGCCCAGTGCCACGAGATTGGTGAACAGGCGGTTGCCCAGTTCTTCGGCATAGCGGGTTGCCGGCACCCGCAGCAATCTGAGATCCGGATGCTCACCGCGCAGTTTCACCAGCTCCTGTTCGACGATCAGCGTCCCACCTTTGGGCAGTTCGCCATAATACTTTTCGTAAGCCTCCTGGGACAGCGCCATGAGAATTCCGGGGTGTGTGATGTATGGATACAGGACACGCTCGTCGGAAACCACGAGTTGCGCAGCACAGGCGCTGCCGCGCGCCTCTGGCCCGAAGGCCTGGGTCATGGTGGCGAATTTGTCGTCGTACAGGGCCAGCGCCTTGCCAGTGATCAGGGCGCAGCGAATGATCCCCTGGCCACCAAATCCCGAAAACCTGATTTCTTGTGTGCTCATGCGCTCAATTCCTACTTACGGGTCTTTTTAGGCGCAGCCTTGGCTACAGCCTTGGCCTTGACGGCTGCCTTGGGTGCGGCCTTCTTGGCCGGAGCCTTTGCAGCAACCTTTTTCACGGGCTTGGCAGAGGCTTTTTTGGCCGGAGCCGCAGCTTTCTTCGCGGAAGCTTTCTTTGCTGCCTTGGGTACAGCAGCTTTCTTCGCAGCAGCCTTGGTCCCGGCCTTCGGAGGTTCAGCATCCGCCTCAGCCTGCGCTTCCGCCTCAGCCTGCATGGCGGCACGGCGGGCGGCAATCTTCTCCTTCTCGGCTTTTTCCTCGGCCTCCCGTTCGGGTATGGTCTTGCCGTAGAGCTGATAATCGTCTCCTACCAGCTTGACACAGCATTTGTCGACGGCCTCCAGGTAGGTGGGCTTGTTCTTTTCGACGAACTTGCCGACGACGATCTTGCCCTGAAAGTCGATATTCGTCTCACGGGTATCGGCACCATGCTTGAGAATCGAGTTGTCCTGATAATTCTGCAACTGGTCGACACCGTCGCCGAGGCGGTTGCGGCGCAAATAAAGCGTCGGGCATGGCGAAATGACCTCGATGAAGGAGAAGCCCTTGCGCAGCAACGCTTCCTCGATTGACTGGGTGACGTTGCGCGAATGCATCGATGTCCAGCGTGCGATGTAGGTGGCGCCGGCGGCATCCATCAGGAACGGCAGGCTGAACGGGTATTCATAGTTGCCGTAGGGCGTAGTCGAGGCGATGGCCGATCCTGGCGTGGTCGGCGTCACTTGGCCGCCGGTCATGCCATAGGTGAAATTGTTGTTGCAGATGACCACCAGGTCCATGTTGCGCCGTGCGGCATGGATCAGGTGATTGCCGCCGATACCGGCCAGGTCGCCCTCGCCGCTGAACACCACCACCGTCAGTTCGGGGTTGGCCAGCTTGATGCCGGTAGCGACAGGAATGGCGCGGCCGTGGGTCGTGTGCATCGAATCGAAATTGACATAACCCGCCACACGCCCGGTGCAGCCGATGCCCGACACCACGACTAGTTTCTTGGGGTCGATGCCGCTACGCTTGACAGCTTCGGCAAAGGAATTCACTTCGGAGCCGATGCCACAGCCGGGACACCAGATATGCGGCATCCGGTCCATGCGCAAAGTGTCGGCCATGGGGCTGCCTGCCTTGAATTTTTCGATATCGGTACTCATAGCATTGCCTTTCTGATGGCGTCCAGGATCACCTGGGGATCATGCACCGCGCCTCCGCAGTGATTGACGCTGATTACCTTGCAGCGGCCACCTGCGTTGCGTTCCACTTCGAGCACCATCTGCCCATAGTTGATCTCGGGTACTACGATGGCCTTGACCTTGGCGGATATTTCACGGATGCGTTTCTCGCAGAACGGCCAGATGGTGATCAGGCGCAGGGAACCGACCTTGATACCTTCCTTGCGCGCATCCTGAATAGCCTTGACAGCGATGCGGGAGGTGATGCCATAAGACACCACCACGACATCGGCGCCGTCGATCTGATCCTCGTCGAGGCGGATGATCTGGTCGGCATTGCCGTTGATCTTTTCCATCAGGTGAGTCACGACGATCTTGTTCTGCCCGGCGGTCATGACCGGATACCCCTTCTCGTTGTGGGTCAGGCCGGTGATGTGGAAGTTGTACCCATCGCCCGCACGCACCATGGGATGGCCGCCCTGGCTGTCGAACTTGTAGGGGCGGCAGTCTTCCTTGGGGCCGCTGTAGTTATTGCGCGGAACGACCTTGATCTGGTCGGCTGGCGGGATAACCACTTTTTCATGCATGTGGCCGACGGTCTCGTCGGTCAGGATGATGACAGGAACCCGGTAGAACTCCGACAGGTTGAAGGCCTCGATGGTGAGGTCGAAACATTCCTGCGGGCTGTCCGGGCACAGGGCGATGATCATGTTGTCGCCATGCGGGCCGTAGCGCGCCTGCATCATGTCCTGCTGTGCGGTCAGCGTGGGCAGGCCGGTAGATGGGCCGCCGCGCTGCACATTTGCAATCACCATCGGAGTTTCGGTCATGCAAGCAAGGCCAAGATTTTCTGTCATCAGGGAAAAGCCGGGACCGCAGGTCACGGTCATGCATTTTTGTCCGGCCCATGCCGCGCCGATCAGTGCGGCGATGGAGGCGAGTTCGTCTTCCATCTGGATGAACAGCGCGCCCACCTCCGGCGCCCGTTCGGCGAAACGCTCGGCAGCTTCTGTCGAGGGCGTGATCGGATAACCGGCAAAAAAACGGCAGCCTGCGGCCAGCGCGCCTTCGGCCAGCGCGTGGTCGCCATCCATGAAATGTGGTCCGGAATCGACTCCTTTGGGATCCGCTGCGACAGTCTTCACTTATTTGTTTCTCCTTTGTTGGTTACTTCTTCCAGTGTCACGTAGATGGAAAATTCAGGGCAGATAAGCTGGCAAAACTTGCAATCGTTGCACGCATCCGGGTTCTTCACGTAAGGCGGGTGATAACCCTTGGCGTTATAATCATCGGACATCTCCAATACTTTGGTGGGACAAAATTGCACACAAAAAGCGCAACCCTTGCACCAATCATTGCTGATGTAAACTTTGCCACGCGTCTGTTTAAGGTCGTTGAAAAACATGCTCTCCTCCTTAATCCAGCCCGCGAGCCTTCAATACCGGCAGCGGATCGATATGCTGCAAATCGAAACGCAACGCCGGCTTGTCGCAGCCGAATGCCAGCGCCATCAATTGGGTAAAGTAAAGCACCGGCATATTGTGAAAGTCCGGGTTGAGGCGCTTGGCATCATCCTGGCGGAAATCCAGATTGAAGGCGCACAGCGGGCAGCTCACCACCACCAGATCGGCTCGTTCCTCATGCGCCGAACCCATGATTTTGTCGGTGCGGTCGGCGATGACTTCCGGCTTGCCGACCGTCAGGTGGGCGCCGCAGCATTCGGCCTTGTGCGAAAATTCCACGGGTGTTGCACCGAGGGCGCGAATCAGGTTTTCCATGATCGTCGGGTTCTCGACATCGTCGAAGGCGACCTCTTTCGGGCGCAACAACAGGCAACCGTAGTAGCAGGCCACGCGCAACCCTTTTAGTGGTTTGGTTACCTTCTTGGCGAGATTATCGAAGCCGACACGGTCGCGCAGGTATTCGAGCAGATGGAGTACCTCAACGTCGCCTTCATATTTGGTTTTTTCGAGGGACAGGAAATTGTTGATAGTTTCCAGCGCATCGGAACGGGACTTCACATCGATGTTGGCGCGCTTGAGCGTGTTGTAACACATCGCGCAGCCGGTCATGAATTCGCTGGCCATGCCTTCTGTCCTGGCTTGGGCTTCCTTGACGCGAATCATGTTGGTTATTGGTGCCACCCGGTTCATGACATTGTCTGAATCCAGCGCATGCACCGTGCCGCAACAGTTCCAGCGATCCAACTCCTCGACCTCCACGTCCAGTTTCGCCATCGACGAAACGGTGGAAACATCGAAGTTGGTGGCTTGGTTTTTCAACGTGCAGCCGGGATAGTAGGCAAGCTTCATCGGTTTGTTCTCATTTCCCATTAAGGGCTTCTCATCAGGAGGTCAATTTACGCATGGCGCTGATCGTGGCAATCGGCGGCAATACGCTGCGCGCCTCGGGAGTCAGTTCCATGATTTTGAGGTGGTCGTCACGCTGTCCGGCGCGCAGTGCTGTCCGGCGCAACGCTTCGAAGACCTCGGCGATTTTTATGCCTTTCGGGCAACGCGAGTTGCAGGTCAGGCAGGACACGCACATCCAGATAGAGCGCGTCGCCAGCAGTTGCTTCTGCATTCCCAGTTGCGCCATGCGGATCATCTGGTTGGGCAGCACATCCATGTGGGCCGCCATCGGGCAACCGGCGGAACACTTGCCGCACTGGTAGCAAGCCAGCAACTTCTGGCCGCTGATTTTTTCAATACTGGCCACAAAAGAACTGCCGTCACGGGCCGAGGTAATGCGTAGGGTAGTATCCATAGATTGCCCTTTCAGAACCTTCCATCCATGCGGAACTCGGGGGTGTCCAGCCATAACCCGACGTTCTGCAAGCTATCCAGTTGCGCCTGCAGGGCATCATATTGGGAGGTTTCTTCCAGGATCATTTTTCCGGCCAGCTTGAGAATGGCGGGATCGCTGATATGTTCGGACATATCCTTCAGCAGATGAATGATGCGGCGCTCCAGTTCCATCGCCATGCGCAACGCCTGCGCATCGTCGGCGATTGACGCCTGTCCGCGATGGGCGACGGCGGCTTCCATCTCAGCGATCACCTTTGACGGATGGGCGTTCGCGGCTTCTTCGGCAGCAAGACGCTGCCACTCTTCCTTGCCGATGATGGCGCTGAACAGCGTGTGCATGTCTTCCATGTACCCTGATTCTTCTTCCGCGAGGCGCAGGAACATGGCTTTGCCGCTTGGATTTTTCGTCATCTCGGCGGCATGGCGATAGAAGTGCTCTTCGCCGTACTCGAAACTGAGTGCAGTGCGAGCCAGCTCGATTATCTTGTCGTCAATGTGCGTCATCAGTTTGATTCCGGCGCCTCAGGCGTCTGACCTTTCATCAAACAGGCGGTTTTGCAGCACCGATGAGCCTGGCAGCGTATTGCCGCCGCGCAACAACTGGCGCTTCTTGACATCCTTGGGCGCATAGGACGGCAACAGTACCGGGGTTACCAGATCGGTTTTCACGCCGGCATCTGCCAATTCCTTCTCGTAAGCATCGAGATGCGCCAGGCTCAACTTCCCGAGTTTGACCGTCTTGGCGTATTCACCGGCATACCGTCCGGCGCGACGGCCAAACACGTTGTAGTCAAGCACCGAGTTGCCCATCAGGCGGTTGCGGCCATGCAGGCCACCGGTGGCTTCGCCAGCCACATACAGGCCGGGTATGTCTGTCTCGCAACGCTCGTTGATCTCGATGCCGCCGTTCTGGTAATGCAGCGACGGATAGATCAGCATCGGCAGCTTCGTGATGTCGATGCCGTAGCGGATGAACTGGCGATACATCGCCGGAAAGTGCTTGTCGGTGTAACCCTCGCCGTGCAGCATGTCGATCAGCGGCGAATCCAGCCACACGCCGACGCGACCGGAGGGTGTCGGAACGCCGCCGCCATTCTGCACGCACTCGCGGATGATGGCCGAAGCCTCGATGTCGCGCGGCTCGCGCGGGTAGACGAACAGCTCGCCTTCCTTGTTAAGCGGCTGTCCACCCGCGCCGCGGATCGCCTCAGTGACCAGGAAGCCGGCGATCTGCTCGGGGAACGAGACACCCGTCGGGTGATACTGGACAGAGTCCATGTACATCAGCTTCGCACCCGCGCGGTAGGCCATCACCAGCCCGTCGCCGGTCGCGCCGTAGTGGTTGGTGGTGTCATAACCGCGGATATGCAGGCGGCCGTAGCCGCCGGTGGCGATCAGCGTGGATTTCGCCTTGACGGTGAAGAACTCCTCGCTTTCCATGTCGTAGAGAACCGCACCGGCACAGCGCCCCTTGTCGTCCATGATCAGTTCCACGGCCGGCATGAATTCCTTCACGGCGATCATGTCCGGGTGGTTGCGCACCTCGTCCATCAGCGTGCGCATGATCATCGCGCCGGTATAGTCGCGGCAGGAAAGCATGCGCTTCCTCGATGTGCCGCCGCCGTGCATGGTCTTCAGCGAACCGTCCTGCTGCTTGTCCCATACCACACCCAGGTCTTCGAGCCACTTGACCACACCGGGGCCGTCTTCGGTGAGCGCCCTGACCAGCTCGGGCTTGTTCTCGAAATGGCCGCCGCCGATGGCATCCAGGTAGTGGCGCGTCGGCGAATCGGTGCGCGACACGGCGGCCTGCATGCCGCCCTGCGACATCATCGAATTGGCATCGCCCATGCGCAACTTGGTGGCGATGATCGAGCGTATCCCGTGCTCTTTCATCGCCACCAGCGCGGCGTTGCAACCGGCGCCGCCGCCGCCGATGATCAGCAGGTCGGTTTCAAAATCCGGGTTCTTGAGATTTACCTGATCGCTGCGCAGCCAGGAGTGCGATTCCAGAAGATCGGATACCTCGGTGGTCAGCGACTCGTCCCGGTTGGGGCCGACGCGCACCGGACGGCGGGCGCTGGCCTCGAAATCGGGGTGGAAGCCCTCCAGCACAGCACGGCGTTCCTCCGCGTTCATCGGCGGATAGACGGGATCCGGCTTGCGGGCGAGTTCCAAACGTGCGGGACGCGTCTGAGTCACTTTGCGGAGCGACTCCGCCATGTAATCTGGATACATCTTAAATCCTCTCTAATTCCGAGTCATGCAAGGGCGTAGGGTGGGCAGGCTTCATCTGCCCACCGTTTACCGCGTGGGCAGATGAAACCGCCACCCTACCCTCTATTCCGAATCTCGTGCGTAGTAAAGTTTTGACAAAGCCTCGCGGCTCATCGACATCAGTTCGGCGTATTCGGCATCGTAAGCGCCATCCTCCACCGCCTTGACCCGCACCGCTAATTCCGGACTATCCTTGCGCAGATAGCGGCCATACAGGCGCTTCGCCAGGATGCCCACCAGGGGTTGCGTGATTTCGGCGGGGCAACGCAACATGCACAACCCGCAGACGACGCAATCGAAAGACAGATCCATCACCGTCGCAATGTCACCCCGTTTGGCGGCCTGAATATAGTCCATGACCTGAAGCCCCTGCGGGCAGGATTTGGTGCAGGTGTTGCACGCGACACAGCGGAAAACTGTCGGGTACATCTGCTGGATGGCACTGACGTTGGGCTTGAGTTTCTCGATGTCGTAGATTGCCTTCTCGGCCGGAACATAGGGTACCTGGGCCAGCGACATACCTTCCTCGACCATGGTCATGCAGGCCAGTCCGGTTTGGATTTTGTAGTCGCCGGGCAGACGGTAGATGGTGGCGCAAGCGCCGCAATAACCTTCGCGGCAACCGGCGCCACGGATAATCTGATGCCCGGCATATTCGATGGCGCCCATGATCGTCGCATCGGCTGGCACCTCATAGGCCTTGCCCATGATATAGATCGTGATCAGGCTTTGCTCCGCCACGCTATGATTCCCGTCAACCTGTGAAGTCGACAAATTCTTCGTTGTTCCTGCCGTCTCGCTCGCCATCATGAATACCTTTGATTATCTTGTTCCCGCATCGGAAGCCCCAGCCGCACTGCAGCCAGGGCAAACATTTCTGAATCAGGGGGAAGCTTCTTGAGTGAGGCAAACCAGATGGCTCCAACACTCCTGCTCTCTAGAATCATGTAGATTATAGATATGTTTGCAAAAAGTTGACAAGTGAATTATATAAAAGTCGCAAACCAAACATGGATTCTCAGACCGCAGGACACACGTCAAGCACGGCGAGGAACTGCTTCCGGTGGTACAAAGTCACCCCGCAATACGGGGGCCCTCAGCAGTTTGGGTAGCAAAGGCCTGTCAAGTGTCCGGCAACAATGGAATCCCGCCAAAAAAGGTGGCAAACAATACTGTGGAAGAACACAAGGTCATTATGCGCCGCCTTGACCAGGGCAGCGACTACTCTTCTGCCAGCAAATCCAGTTTTTTCGCCAACCACTTGGTGGTGGTCGCCTGGATCAGGATGGTCACCAGGATCGCAATGAAAGTCACTGAGGCGATGATCTGCGCGCCTGGGGCTTTCATGCCGACCAGCACCGCCAGCAGGAACACTACCACTTCGGGCACCCGAACCAATCTGGCGAACAGGCCGGAGTAGGTTCACACGGAAAGGATGATGCCGAATACCAGCAGTATGCGTACCTCCATGAATTTGAAGGCGAGGCCAAGCAGCCGCAACGCATCGGCAAACAAAGTGCCGGAGCGTTTTTTCAGATTGCGCGAAAAAAACAGAGTCGCAGTCAGGCATCTCAGAACAGACTGCGGTTTATCACCATATGCACCCCGATACTCACCGCATAACCCAGCGCGATCGCCGGTGTCCATTTGAGGTGACCAAAGAAGGTATAGACGCCGCGCGCCTGGCCCATCAGCGCGACGCCTGCCGCCGAGCCGATCGACAGCAGCGAGCCGCCGACCCCTGCAGTCAGCGTCACCAGCAGCCACTGGCCGACCGGCATATCGGGCATCATCGTCAGCACCGCGAACATCACCGGGATGTTGTCGACCACCGCCGAGATCAGACCGATGGCGATGTTGGCATTGGTCGCGCCCCAGCCGCCGTAGATCGCCTGAGAGATCATCCCGAGATAGCCGATAAAGCCGAGCCCGCCCACGCACATCACGACACCGTAGAAAAAGAACAGCGTGTCCCATTCGGAGCGCGCCACTTCGCGATAGATATCGAAGGGCACCGGACTGCCGATGTTCTCTTCGCCTTCACTGCCGGAGCGATGCCGCTCCTCGGCGACTTTCAGGTAATAGGCGTAGAACTTCAGCAGGCTCAGGCCGGTGAGCATGCCGATCACCGGCGGGAGATGCAGGACACTATGGAAGCTCACCGCCAGCGCAATGGTGAACAGGAACAGCGCCATGATGGTCAACGCGCCGCGCTTCATCGCGACCATTGCGCCGCCTCCCCTGGGTTTCAAGTTTGGCACCGAAAAATGCATGATGGCCGCCGGTACCAGCCAATTGACCAGCGAGGGAAAGAACAGCGCAAAGAACGACCAGAAATCCACGGCTCCATTGGTCGCCTGAACGTTCTTCTGCCAGACCATCAGTGTGGTGATGTCGCCAAACGGGCTGAAAGCGCCACCGGCGTTCGCGGCGACGACCAGGTTGATGCACGAAAGCGCGACGAATTTTTTATTGCCGGCGCCGACCGCCATCACCACTGCCACCATCAGCAGAGCCGTGGTCAGATTGTCGGCCACCGCCGAAATAAAGAACGCCAGCAGGCCGGTCAACCAGAACAATGCGCGATAGCCGAAGCCCTTGCGGATCAGCCACGAGCGCAGCGCCTCGAACACGTTGCGCTCGTCCATCGCGTTGATGAACGTCATCGCGACCAGCAGGAACAGCATCAGCTCCGCGTATTCCTCCAGGTTATGGCGTAGCGCGCTCTCGACCAGATGCGGGATGTCATGCGACTGGTAATACCAGGCTATCAATGCCCAGATGATGCCGGCTGCCAGCATCACCGGCTTGGACTTGCGCAACAGGGTGAATTCCTCGGCCATCACGGCGAGATAGGCGACAAAAAACAGCAGTACCGAGGTGATGCCGACCCAGCTATTGGTCAGGTCGAGGCGCTCCGCGCCTTCCGAAGCAAAGACCGCAAACGGCATGCATAACGCAGCGATCAATGCGACAAGACGATTCATCAAAAGTATCCTTAAGGCCTACAAATCCGGCTTACTGCCATAGAACCATTTAAGCATGAAGGGCGGCGCCATGGTAGTGAAAGCGATGACGATCAACAGCGCGGCATACAACTCGCCATTCAGCGTGCCTTGACTGAAACCGAGCTGCGCGAAGATCAACCCGACCTCGCCGCGCGGGACCATCGACAGGCCGATCGCGATCCGGTTGCGACGCGGCTCTCTGATGAAGAAACCTGCGGCAAATTTGCCAACAAATGCAACCAGCAGCAGCGCTGCAGCGAGCTCCCAGATGAAGGCCGAACTCCAATCGATCGCCTTGAGATTGAGCGACACGCCCACCATCACGAAGAACATCGGAGAAAAAGTATGGATCAGCGGACGCATCTGCTCTTCGAGTCGGTGCGCCAGTTTTGGACTGGGATTGAATTCAAGTGCCGGACCTTTCCCCAGCCAGAGCCTGAAACCGAAGTGCTGGCTGAATGCCAATCCCGCCGCAAAACCGCCCATGATCTCCGGCGCTCCCACTGCGTGCGCGAGCCAGGAGAACAGCAGGATCAGCGACAAAGCCATGGTCAGCAGCAACCCTGGCGTGGCGGCGCGCTGATCAAAATGATCTATCACCGCCGAGGCCAGCTTGGTGACCAAAGGCGTGAGCAACATGAACAACAGTATGTACAAGCCCACTACGCTAAGCGCATCGAACGAAACCTGTTTTTCGACCGCGAATTGATACAGGAACGCGAGTGCCATCACGCCGAGGATATCGTCGAGCACAGCCGCCCCGATCACAATCTGCGCTTCATCGGCCTGCCGCTTGCCGAGGTCGTTCAACACACGCACGGTGATGCCTATGCTGGTCGCGGTCAGCGTACCGCCGATGAACAGCGCAGTGAGTCCGGGCAAGTCAAATATCCACGCGCCTACTCCGTAACCCAGCGCGAATGGCAGAAAAAAACCCATCATCGCCACGATGTATGGTTTGGTCCCGGAGCGCGCCAAGCGGCTCAAGTCGGTATCCATGCCGACCTCGAACAGCAGCAGGATGATGCCGATCTCGGCCAGCAGTTTCATCGTCGTGTCGGGCGATACCCAGCCGAGCAGAGAAGGCCCGATCAGCAGGCCGGCGAGCAATTCGCCGATGACCGACGGGATGCCGAAGCGCGCCACCGTTTCGGACAGCAAGCGCGCGGCGATCAGGATGATGGCGAGGAACAGGAAAAATTGATGGAGTTCCATGTTATTCATCCTTGCCATTTAATTCTGTTTGCTTGCTTAGTACGCGCGAGTAGAAACGTTGGGCAAAGCCAGACGGATACGCTAGCACAAGCAATGCGCTCAACGTAATGCTGACCAGTATCACCATATAAGTCATGTCACGGATTATCTCGCCACCCGCTACTCCGAACTGCAGCGGAAGAGTGGCTAGCACGGCAGAAGCTAATCCTTTGGGTGCCAACATTGAAGTGATGGCCGTATCGCGCAGGCTATATTCTGGATCGCGGTAAAGCGCGCGCATGAGACCCAGCCGCATCGCATATACCAACAAGACTATGGCAATGGCAGCAAAGGTAAGGTGTACAGCACCGAATTGGATTGAAATGCCGAGATAAACAAAGAAGAATGTCTTCAGCAAGAACACGGACTCGCGATAGAAAATGCGATCAATCTCGCTAAGCGGCTCGATCTTGCTGTCGAGCTGCTGGATACGATGCAGGCCGAACTTTTCATAGTTAGTCAGTGTGACGCCAAGCGCCAAGGCAGCGATTGCACCTGAGAATCCCAGGAGCTCGGTAATTCCATAGACGATAAAAACATAAGCAAGCGTTGAGGAGATGGTGTTGGGGAAGTCGCGAATCTTGCCCAGCACCAGCAACCAGCCTATGCCACCCAGTACGCCGATGACTGCTGCAAAGAACAAAGCGGCCGCCACGCTCCCAATCACCCTTCCCGGCTCAATTCCTCCTTGCGTATGTACCTGTAAAATGGCGAAAACGCCAACAATACACAAGACATCCGTCAATGCTGACTCCAGCACCAAGACGGTGGCGGGCTTGTCTGACAAATGCAGAGAATTCACCATCGGGATGACAACAGCAGACGAAGTGCCACCCAATGTAACACCAAGCAGGACGGCTGGTAACAACGACAACCCCAGTATGGCGAAACCGACCCCACCCACAATCAATGCAGTCAATGCGAAGCAAGTAAATGTCAGCACTCCCGTTGTCGCTAATGAATTGCTCAGCGTGCCGAAATTAAGCGAAGTGCCGCTCTCGAACAGAATCACCACCAAGGCGATGGTGGCGATCAGCGAGCCGATCTTGCCGAAATCTTCCAGCATGACGATGCCCAGCATGGGGCCGATCACGATGCCGACCAGCATCAATACCAGCACATCGGGGATGTTGGTCTTGCTGAATTGCAGGGACAGGAAATGGGCGAAGAACACCATCAGCCCAATGACCAGGATTGTTGCAGACATTTGGAATACCACGATACGAACCGGTGTTGATTATAGCCGAGACGGTATGCGGCAGCTCCGCTCGCCTCACCAATTGACACCTAAAATGCCTGATCCCAGCGTAACGATAATCTGATGGCGGCGTTGATCAACCCAACCATACTGTAAGTCTGCACAAAGTTGCCCCATTGTTCGCCGCTGTCGGGATCGATGTGTTCCGCCAGCAAGCCATGCCGGTTGCGGCGGGCCAACAACTTTTCGAAAAGTTCACGCGCTTCGTCGCGGCGATTCAGGGCGGCCAGCGCATTGACATACCAGAACGTGCAAACGAGAAAAGCGTTCTCCGGTTCGCCGAAATCGTCCTTCTCGACATAGCGAAAGATGAAATCACCGCGACGCAACTCCTTCTCGACTGCATTGACTGTAGCGGCAAAGCGAGGGTCGTCCGCATCCAGGAAGCCCACCTCTGCCAACAGCAACAGGCTGGCATCCATCGAATCCCCATCGAAGGTGGAGACGAAAGCGCCGCGTTGCTTGTTCCACGCGCGTTGGCTGATGGTTTCATGGATCTGTCTCGACTGGTCGTGCCACCAGGATGCGCGTTCGGCCAGCCCAAGCCGGTCGGCTATCAGCGCCAGGCGATTGCAGGCCGCCCAGCACATCACGGCGGAGAAGGTATGCACGCGCGCACTGCCGCGCAATTCCCAGAGGCCGGCATCCGGCTGGTCATAGCAGCGTATAGCCTGCTCTCCCAGCAGTTCCAGACGGCGAAACAAAGCTTCGTCCCCGCGCCGGATCAGGCGCTGGTCGAAAAAAATGTGAGTGGCGGCAAGGATGGCCGAACCATAGACATCATGCTGGACCTGGCGATAGGCCAGATTGCCGATGCGGACCGGTCCCATGCCGCGATACCCGGTCAGCGCCGGTATCTCGCGTTCGTGCAATTCCGCCCTGCCGTCGATTCCGTATACAGGCTGCAGCGGCGCGCCGCCGGAATTGGCGGCAATATTGACGATGTAGCCGAGATAGCGCTCCATGGTGCGGGTCGCCCCCAGCCGGTTCAGGGCATTGACCACAAAATAGCCATCGCGCAGCCAGCAGTAGCGGTAATCCCAATTGCGTCCGCTGCCGGCTGCCTCGGGTATGGAGGTAGTCATGGCGGCAACAATGGCGCCGGTATCGTCGTAAGCGTTCAACTTGAGCGTGATCGCGGCGCGGATCACGGCCTCCTGCCATTCGTAGGGAATCCCGAGGAAACGCACCCACTCGTGCCAGTATTGAATGGTCTCTTCAAGGAAACGGCGGCTTACTTCTCCGGCAGCCTCATGCACGGTCTCGTCCGCACCGAGCAACAGCGTGACCGTGTCTTCAAGGAGGAAGGTGGTTTCCTGCAGCAGCGCGGTCAGGGAGGCATCGGTGGTCAACCTGAGCGTGAGCGTCGGCGCTACATACCGGATGTGATTGCTGCCCCAAGTGACTTCAGGGCGTCCGGCGCCGTCATCGCAGGTAAGGCGCAGGCGCAGGGTGATACGCGGGCTGCCGGCGAGACGTTTGACCCGGCGCACCAGCATCATGGGACGGAACATGCGGCCGTATTGTCCGAAACGCGGCGCAAAGTCCGTGATCTCGATGGCGCCACCATGACGATCATAAAGACGTGTCACCAGAATCGCCGTGTTCTCCAGATAATACTGCTCGGTTCGTTCGCAATCCGCAAGCTCGATTGCGAAGAATCCATAGTCGTCGGCCTCCTTGAGCAGGGAGCAGAACACCGGGTCGCCATCGAAGCGCGGGAAGCAGCCCCAGGTGATATTCGCCCTCGCATCGACCAGCGCGCCGATAGTGCAGTTGCCTATCAAGGCCAGATCCAGATTGCTCATTTGTCTCCTTCCAATGCTTCGCAAAGCCAGCTTCTGACTGCCGCCACATCGGGCAGGCGGTAGCGGGCGCAACTGCCACCCTTGCCCACCTTGATGGAAATTCCCTCCAGCTTATTCACTTCGGCAAAGCCGTGCTCGTCGTTAAGATCGTCGCCGATGAATACCGCACGCCGCCCCTTGAATGGCGACTCGGCAAGATATTCCGCCACCGCCGTGCCCTTGTCGATGCCGGAGGGTTTGACTTCAGCCACGCGTTTGCCGCGCTGCACCTCGAGTCCTGCATCGGCATCACTCGCCAGCCGGTCCATCAAGCGGTGCACGTAAGACGCCAAGTGAGGTGCCTTGCGATAATGCAGCGCCAGTGTCAGCCCCTTGTCCTCGATCAGCAAACCGGGATGGCGCGCCAGAACCGGTGCCAGCGCCTGTTTGATCGCGCATTTGGCCGCCGGAAGGGCGGCGTGCATCCACAACCGTCCGGCGGCATCGCGTCTCTCCAGCCCGTGTTGCCCTGCCAGCGGCATGTGTAGCGTACCGAGGAGTTTCTCCAGATCGGATATAGAGCGGCCGCTGACCAGCGCCATTGCACCGCCACTTTCCCGGTACAGGCGCGCGATCAGGTCGAGCAGCGCCGTATCAACACAGACGGCGTCCGGTGTATCGGCGATATCGATCAGGGTACCATCGACATCCAGAAAATAGGCCCAATCAACGCTGGGCGCAGGTGGGTGACTGGAGCGCAACTTCACGCCTTCCTGCTGCCGGTCTTGTCGGTCAGGCGACTACGGCGGCGCATCGAGGCCGCATCCAGCAGCATTCGACCTGCCCAGCGGAAGACGTTGAATTCTGCCACCAGCCCGCGCATCAGGCGCATGCGATCTCGTTGTTCCTCCGCCGGCATGGTCAGCGCCATATGCAGAGCGGCAGCGCACTGGTCGGCATCGTAGGGATTGACGATCAAGGCCTCTGCCAATTCGCGTGCGGCGCCGGTGAATTGAGAAAGGATGAGGACGCCGCGATCATCGTCGCGCGCCGCGACGAATTCCTTGGCAACCAGATTCATGCCGTCGTGCAAGCTGCTGACAAAACACAGATCGGCGGCGCGGAAATACTCGTACACCTCGCGCGGCTCGTGGTGCTCGACCTTGAGCACGATGGGCGGAGACCCGTTGCCCTCGAAGCGGGCGTTGATGCGCGCGGCCATGTCCCGCACCTGCGTCTCGTGATGCTGGTATTCCTCAATGCCCGATCGCGTCGGCGCAGCGACTTGAACAAAGGTGAAGCGGCCGATCCACTCGGGATTCAGTTCCAGCAGGCGCTCGATGGCACGGAAGCGCTCCATGATGCCCTTGGTGTAATCGAGCCGATCGACACCGATACCGAGCTTGTGTTCCGGCGGGAGGCTGTTCATCTGCCGTATGCTGCTGCGGCAGTCCGGCACGGACTTTTGCACCATCTCTGCTTCCGGCGGCCAGGCGATGGAAATCGGGTAGCGGCGCACGGCGGTGAGCTTGCCGCCGAAAGAGACGGTGAAGGACTCACGGTCAACCCGTGCCTCGAGAAAGCGATCCACCGTATCGACGAAATTGTTGCAATGGAACTGCGTATGAAAACCGAGAATGCTGCTGCCCAGCATCCCCTCAAGCACTTCGTTTCTCCACGGGCAGATGGCGAACGATTCCGGATTCGGCCATGGTATGTGCCAGAAGGTGATGATCGTGGCATCCGGGAGCGCCTCGCGTATCATCTTCGGCAACAGGGCGAAATGGTAGTCCTGCACGAGGACTATGGGTGCTTTCGTCTTGGACTCGCTTACCACCGCCTCGGCAAACTTGCGATTCACCGCGACATACTGCTCCCAGTCGCTTGAACGGAAAGTGGGACGCACGTGCGCAATATGGCAGAGCGGCCACAGTCCCTCGTTCGAGAAGCCGTAGTAGTAGCCGGCCTCTTCCTCCTTGGTCAGCCAGACACGGCGAATCTGGTAGGCGGGATGATCCGGCGGTACCGCGACGCGGTCATGCTTGTCGACCACATCGCGGTCGGCCGAGCCGCTGCCGTGAGCGATCCAGGTACCCGAGCAGGCGCGCATGATGGGTTCCAATGCCGTGACCAGACCGCTGGCCGGTTGCTGCACCTCGATCTGCTCACCATGGCGCTGGTGGATGTAGGGTTCGCGGTTGGAAACCACGATCACATCCTCGCCGCGCAGTTCGCCGTGGAGAATGGCGCGCAAGGACTCCGGTGTCCAGGTGATCTGACCTTCATCCCGTGCACGAGTCTCAGCCTCCAGTTCGCTGATCAGCCGCTGCAGATCGCGGGCGATAGGCTTGAGCTCGGGTGGGGAGGATTGCGGGTTCATCGCAAGCTGCTGCAGCAATCCCTCGCCACGCAGCAGGGAACGCACGCCAGCCGTCCAGCCGCGCAACGAAAGCTGGGCGATGATCACCGTTATCAACGAGATCACGACTGCCAGTCCCAGAAAAAAGTAGAACACGTAGAGCTTGGTTTCTTCGCTGCGGCGGGTGACGAAGCTCATGTCATGCACCAGAACTAGCTGGCCGGCTGGCGTCGCCTCGCTGGGCATTGGGTGCACTGCCACGTGCAAGGGCCCTTGGGCGCTAGGCAACAGGTGATCCTTCGAACTCTCCCATTGCTCCAGATTTGCACACTTGATATCCGGGGGAAGGGGGCGGCTGACCAATGCTTTTTCTGTTGGCGAAGCACAGTAGCCGATGGCATACAGCCGCTCGTCCTTGGAAATACGGTTGAAATAATCCACGATCTTGGCTTTCTTGCCTGCCACAAGCTGTTCCAGTAGCGGTTCCTGGATAGTGTTGGCAATCAGCGTAGAGCGCATGTCCAAGTCTCGCACGAACCAGCGAAGCGTCAATTGGTCAACCAGCGGCGCGACGACGTAGGCGATTCCTGACAGAACCAGCATCAGGGGCAAAACGAAGCGTAGTGAAAGTCTCATTTTTTCGTAGATTCCTTTTGAGTGAATGAGAACTGAATTTCTAGGCAGTAAACGAGCTTACCAAGCTGCTTGCTTCAGGTTGCGTAATGCTGTCTTACGGTTGTGACCGGTCAACATTGCCAAGTTTGCCATGAAATCGGATTTTGTTCTATTAACGTGTCCGCCGATTTTTGCTCATGAAATATTTCATGCTAGTGGCGAGGCGTTGCGCAAGCGTGGGGGCGTTCTGAATTTTGTGAAACGGAATTAGATAATGCTGCGGCATCCTATTCCCGAACCGGATAGTAAAGCGGCTCAACGCAGGCGAGCAGTGTTCGCAGAATTCTTACGGTACCGTAATTGAAGAGTTAAGGAATCGCATATCACTAATGCGATCCCGCTGCAAGATTTATCCGTTTAGCCCGCGTCAGCATCGGATGCTGCATCTCCGCCCTTGGCCTTGCGGGGCACGGTCTTGGGGTCGCAAGTGATCGGGCGATAGATTTCGACGCGGTCGCCATCGTTCAGCACGGCATCCAGCTTGCTGACCTTGCCGAACACGCCGACTTTTTGTTGCTCCAGATTGATCTCGGGAAATTGTTTGAGGATTCCCGATCGATTGATGGCGTCCTGGATGGTGGTGCCATCGGGTATTTCGATGTCGAACCAGGCTTGGCGTTGCGGCAGGGCGTAGGCGATTCCGATTTTCATCGCTCTCACCTCAAGCTGCGCTGTGGGCGCCGCCCATCTGGATAGCCTTGCCGGCGCGCACATCCAGCATGCGTTTGCCGACTACCAGCAGGCCGAGAGTCAGGAATCCGCCCGGCGGCAGGATCATCATTAATATACCGGTATCTTCCGGCAGCAAGCGCATTTCCATGAACTTGAAGGCCGGGCCAAACAACAGTGAAGCGTCTGCGAACAAAGTGCCGGAGCCAACGATCTCGCGCACCGTACCGATCATGGTAAGCGCAATGGTAAAGCCGATACCCATGAACAGGCCATCCATCAGCGAGGGCATCGTCGAATTCTTGCCGGCGAAAGCCTCGAGGCGTGCCAGCGGCAGGCAGTTGGACACGATCAGCGGAATGAACATGCCCAGCACCTTGTAAAGCTCGTGCAGCCATGCATTCATGAACAGATCCACCAGCGTCACCATCGAGGCGACGACCAGGATGAATACCGGGATGCGCACCTCCTGGGTGATCTGGTTGCGGAACATACCCACCAGCATGCTCGATGCGGCCATCACTGCCGCGGTTGCCAGCCCCATGCCCAGCGCATTGGTGGCGGTGCCCGTCATGGCCATGGCGGGACACAGGCCCAGCAGCATGGCGAGCACGCCGTTGTTTTCCCACAGACCATCCTTGACGATGGTTTTATATTGCGCTGCCATATTAATGTCCCTCCTTGTTCATTTGTGCTTTGGGGGCGTTCATGTCCATCATTTGCTCCTTGTGGGCGGCGAACAGTTCGAGCCCGCTACGGATGGCGTTAACGATGCCGCGCGGCGTGATGGTGGCGCCGGTGAACTGGTCGAACTGGCCGCCGTCTTTCTTTACCTTCCACTTGTCCGGCGGCGGGTTGCCCAGGGACAAGCCATCGAAGCGCAGTATCCAGTTGCCTTTCTTGACTTCCATCTTGTCGCCCAGGCCGGGAGTCTCCTTGTGGGCGAGAACGCGCACGCCGAGTATTTTCCCCTGTGCGTCGATGCCCAGCATGAGCTTCATCTGGCCGGCATAGCCGACGCCGAATATCTCATAGGCCAAGCCGGTTACCTTGCCTTCCTTGGTAGCGCGATAGACGGTGATTTCCTTGTCGCGCTCGTTTTTCATGGTGATGGCATCCTCAACCAGATTGTTGTCGTGTATGCTGTCCGGAATCACCTGTCCGAGAGAATTCAGCCTGTCTTCCATGGCTCGCGCGGCGATATCTTCCACGGTAATGCGGTCACTGGCGGCGAGCACGATCCCGAAGCCCAGGCAAAACGCGCCCAGAATCAGCCCGTGTCCCCATGTAAGCTGTGTTTTCATGGCTTTTCCTTCAGCGGCAACGGTTCACCCTTGCTGGTGCGTCCGAACGCGCGCGGGCGAGTGTATTGGTCGATGATCGGAGCCAGCCCGTTCATCAGCAGCACCGCGAAGGCTACGCCCTCAGGATAGCCCGCGAAGTTGCGGATCAGCCAGATCAGCACGCCGCAACCGAGGCCGAATATCAATTGTCCCTTTCTCGTAACCGGGGAAGTGACGTAATCGGTGGCGATGAAGAATGCCCCGAGGAAGGTGGCGCCGGATACCAGATGGAAAGTTCCGGAGGCGTAGCGTGCAGGATCGACTGCGTGGAATATCGCAGCCATCAGGAACAGCCCGCCCATCACGCTCAGCGGGATATGCCATGAAATGATGCGCTTGGCCATCAGGAACAGCCCGCCGGCAAGGATCAGTATCGCCGAGGTCTCACCCATGCTGCCGGCGCGGTAGCCGAGCAGCATGTCCATCAAGCCGGGAACCTGCGCCATCGACTCGGTCACCGGAATATGGCGCGACAGCTCGGTCTTGATATGGCCAAGCGCAGAGGCGGAACTCACCGCATCGGGCATCTGGCCGCCAAAGGTGATGGCAATGGCCTCGAATAAGCCCGGTGCGCCAGCCGAGAATAGCGGGTGCGGTGCGATCCAGGTGGTCATCACCACCGGGAACGATATCAGCAGTACGGTACGCCCTACCATGGCGGGATTGAACACATTCTGGCCGATGCCGCCAAAAGAGTGTTTGGCCATGGCGATGGAGAAAATCGCCCCCAGCACGCCGAGCCACCACGGCGCCCAGGGCGGCAGGCTCATCGCCAGCAGCCAGCCGGTCAACAGCGCCGAACAGTCGGCCAGCGTCGCCCTCACCGGCTTGCCCGCCAGCGACAGGCAGCCCGCCTCGACCGCCAGACAGGCGCCGACCGTGACGGTGAACAGCAGGATCGCCGGCCAGCCAAACAGGTAGAGGTTGAATAAAGTGGCCGGTGTCAGCGCCAGCAGCACCGTGAACATGGTTTTCTGGACGCTGCTGTCTCCGTGCGCATACGGCCCGCTCTTGCTTATGCTTGCGATACTCATGCGTTGGCCTTTTCTTCGGTTGTAGCCTCGGCCTCGCCTGTTTTGACCGGCGAGGTGTTTTCTGCAGCCGGTTTGCGCGCGGCCAGGGCGGCGCGCTTGGCCTCGGTGGCTTTTTCAATGCGGATCGTGCGCACCTCCGCCAGTGTCTTGATACGTTCGCTCTTGCTGCGCTCGCGCTCCAGATCGTTCAGCATTCCCTTGGCGTAGTTGAAGTAATGCACCAGCGGGATATGCGAAGGGCAAACATACGAGCAACTGCCGCAGGAGAAACAATCCATCACGCCCAGTTTGGCGGCGACTTCCAGCTTATCCTTGCGAATGAAGGCGGACATTTCCACCGGCGACAAGCCGCACGGACAGACGGTGACACAACTGCCGCAGCGGATGCAGGCGTCGGCGGGGCGATCATTGATCTCTTCGGCGGTAAGCGCCAGGATGCCCGAGGTGCCCTTGACCACCGGCACATCCAGGCTGGGCAG
Organism: Gallionella sp.; assembly: GCA_036514695.1. Classification (GTDB taxonomy): domain Bacteria; phylum Pseudomonadota; class Gammaproteobacteria; order Burkholderiales; family Gallionellaceae; genus Gallionella. Next base: position 23,312 of record DATBWQ010000027.1, read on the forward strand.
CGGCTGGCCCATCATCGGCCCGCCATTGACTACACGCTCGGGGCGTGCCGAAAAGCCACCGCAAAACGCGACCAGGTCAGCCACCAAGGTGCCAATGGGCGTCAAGACGTTGTTGGGTTCGCGTATCGCGCCGCCGCTCACCGTCACCACGCGTGCGACCAGCGGGCGCCCGAAGCGAACCGCCTGATGCACGGCGCGGGCGGTGGAGACATTGTGCACCACAATACCGAGATCGGCGGTGAGCTTGCGCGCCGGAGTCTCGCGTCCGGTGATCGCCTGCACCAGATGGCGCTCGGAACCCATCGGGTACTGCACCGGCACGGCGATCACTTCGACATTGGGAAAAGCGGAAGCCGCCCTGGTCATGATGGCTATCGCCTGCGGTTTGTTCTGTTCGATGCCGATGACCACCCTGGGAGTGCCAAGCGCATGCGCCATGATGCGGGCGCCGTCGATTATTTCATCGGCATATTCGCGCATCACACGGTCGTCGCAGGTCAGGTAAGGTTCGCACTCCGCCCCGTTCAACAGCAGGATATCCAGCTTCTTCTGCTCGCCGAGGTTCAGTTTGATCGCTGACGGGAAGGCGGCGCCGCCCATGCCGACGATGCCCGACTGCGCGACGCGGTCGTTGATCGTATGCGCATCGGCAGTAAAGGGATCGGAGATCGGTTCAGGCAGCTCGCCCCATTCGTCCCTGCCATCGGGCTCGAGGATGATCGTGGTCTGCGGCAACCCCGAAGGATGGGGCGCAGTTACATCGGTCACCGTCTTGATGCGACCCGACGTGGGTGCATGTTGCGATGCCGACACAGCCCCCTGGTTGCGCGCGATCATCTGCCCTTTTTTGACCAGGTCGCCCTCGTTAACCAGAACCTCGGCAGGCGCGCCAATGTGCTGTTGCAGCGGAATATAGAGCGCGGCCGGCAATGGCATGACGACGATGGCTTTCTCGCTGGCCAGTTCCTTGCGGTAGTCGGGGTGTATGCCGCCGCGAATCGGGAAAAGTTTCATTTTTTCATGTTCCTTCAATCAATCTGAAAACCGTAATTAGCCACGGATGCATATGGGATATCATGGATCACATAGGGGCGATTCGTGAATCGCGCCTACGCATGCGCAACCTCGTGCTTGGGCTGCGCGCTATCAATTTCCGGCTTGGGCCAATGCCAGTTGCGCAACGTCACAAGCACCGGAACCATTATGATGGCATCGGTAGGGCAGACCGGGACGCATTTGGCGCAACCGTGACACGCTTCGATAATAATCGTGTGCATCAGCTTGTTGCCGCCCATGATGGCATCCGTCGAGCATTCCCTGATGCAGCGCGTGCAACCGATGCAAATATCCTCGACGATGAAAGCGTGTTCCGGCACCTTCTCTTCATGCCCGGAGGTATCGGCGGTGACACCCAGCTTCTTGGCCAGCGCCTCGATCACCGCTTTGCCGCCGGGCGGGCACAGGGTCACCGGAGCCTCGCCCTTGGCCAGCGCCGCCGCATACTGGCTGCAACCGACATAGCCGCACTGGCCGCATTGCGAGCCGGGCAGCATTTCCTTCAATTCCTCTTCCAGCGGGTTTTCTTTAACGGCAAGAAATTTTGCCGCCACGCCGAGCAAGGCACCCAGAATGAGGCCCATTGTTGTAAGACTGCCGACAGCGATCCACATAATCTATATCCTCAACTCGTCATGCCGGAGAAACCCATGAACGCCAGCGCCAGCAGGCTGGCGACGATAAAACCGATCGGCGGGCCGGCGAACAGGCGCGGGATATCGGCCAGCGCCATCCGTTCGCGCAGCCCGGCGAACATCACCATCACCAGGCTATAGCCGACGGAAGACGCAAAACCGAACAGTGTGGCCTCGATAAAATTCATCTTTTGCTCAACCAGCAGGATGGCAATCCCCAGCACCGCGCAGTTGGTGGTAATCAGCGGCAGGTAAATGCCCAGCATCTGGAACAGTGGCGGCGATACTTTTTTCACGGTCAGTTCGGTGAATTGCACGGCGGCGGCGATCACCATGATGAAAGTCACCGTGCGCAGGTACCACAGGTTATAGGGTTCCAGCAGATAAGCTCCGACCGCCCAGTCGGCCATCGACGAAACGGTGATCACGAAGGTGGTCGCCATGCCCATGCCGACGGCGGTGTCGATGCGCGTGGTGACCCCCATGAACGAGCACAGGCCGAGGAAACGGGCCAGAATGACGTTGTTGACCAGCGCCGCGCTTACAATCAAAAGTGCATATTCTTTCATTCGGACACCTCTGCTATTCCTTACCTACTCAAGATTACACGTTTCGCCCATACTGGCGCGGCGAAGAAAACGGGGGGCGAGTTCGCCCTTGGTCATCAAATGTCCTGCCCTCACGCGCGCCAGCCACAGCCCAAGCACGAGGCCAGCCAGCATCGCCGCCATCGTAACCATATCGCTGCCGGCAACCCACTGCGCCAGCGCGCCGGCGGTCAGCAAGATGGCAAGCGGGATGACATAGGCGGTGATCGAAGCCCTGAGCAGCGCATTTTCGCGGATACCCACCACCACCCGATCACCGATCCTGAGCCCGGCATCGTTGACGAGCTGAAAGCGGCGTGCCTCCAGACGGCTGGACACGGTGCCGATGCCCTTGGAGCCGCATGCCGCTGCGGAGGAGCAACCGCCGCAACTGGAGCCAGGCTCGGGCACCAGCCATGCCGTGTTGCCGTCCACCTCCACCACTTGGGCGATACCCTCGGTCATCGTGGGAGCGCTGAAATCCGTCATATTGTCCACAGTTTCGCCCATGGTCATGCATCTACCGTGGAGATCACGCCCTCTGGCGTGACGTAGATCGCCTTTTGCCCTCCGGCAGCCCTGAGGATAGTTTGGCGGCGCTCGACCGGCGCCATCAGCATCGCGGTGGAAAGGCCGTCGGCAATACTGCCGGTGTCTGCCACCACCGAGACCCCCAGTAACGCCGGTGCGGTGCGGCCGGTGCGGGTGTCGATCAGGTGGGTAAACGTGCCCGCGTTATCAAATAAAGTGCCGTAACCACCCGAGGTGGAAACGCATTTGTCCACTACTTCCAGCGTCGTGACCGTACTGCCCGGATCGGCGGGATTGGCGATGGCTATGCGCCAAGCGGAGCCGTCCGGCTTGGCTGAGAGCGCGCGCGGTTCTCCCATGTCCACCAGCATGCGGTCAAAACCATGGGCGCGCAGCACATCGGTGACACGGTCGGTGATATAGCCCTGGGCGCCGCTATTCAGCGTCAACCCCATGCCGGGACGGGCGAAGGAGACCCGGTTGCGTCCGGTATCCACCTCGACTGCGCGCCAGTCCACCAGCGCAAGCGCGGCGGCGAGATCGCGCGGTGACGGTCCGGCAGGGTCGGGGTTGCTTGCGGTGAAGTGGCGGAAATAGGTTTGCCATAACGGTTGCACGGTGGGGTCATAGACACCGTCGCTGATTTTGGCTAGCGACAAGGCGCGCGTGAGCATGGCGATGAAATCGTCCGGTGCGTTTTCGAGCACACCCTCGCGATTGAGTTTCGAGATGGAACTGTCCGCGCGATAAACGCTGAAGATCGTCTCAAGGCGTTTCAACTCGTCCAATCCGGCAGCGATGGCAGCGCGCGCCAAAGCTTCGTCGGTGTGGTAAAGCTGGATCGAAGCTGGTGCGCCCAGCGCGGTGCCATCCCAGCGTACCGGCCTGGCCTGGGCACCACCAGTCTTCAGCAACATCGGCAGGCCGGCGGCAACGGCCAGGAAAGTGATAAAGCGGCGGCGTGATATCACGGTAGACATAATGTACGACCTCAGTTAAATTACCTCCGGCAAAGCCGGAGGCTTATATTTGGGTGAGTCCCTCAAAGGGGCCAATAAACCGTGAGCCGCCCAAGGCGGCTGCAATCTTCGCCTCCCCATTTAACAAAGGGGGAATGAGGGGGATTTGAAAACGCCGGAATCTCACGCCATCGTCCGCAAATCCCCCTCCCCCCTTTTGCAAAGGGGGATAAGAGCGCTATGCTGAACCGCTTGGGGCTGACAACACGATGCATGAGGAGTTCAACCAAAATACGGTGCAAATTATATTGTAGTGCGCGAACTTAGGGAAGCTCCTGCCGCAAATTTTCCCAAGGCCGCTACGTCCGTTGGCGGAAGGGTGCTAAAATCCACGAACACACACTCGCGGGGTGTTGCATCTGCTGCCTGACGGGCATGGCGAATCGCCGCCCCGGGTAATGAAACAGCACATCGAAGATCCCTCACATCGTTCGGAATGACACCCGCCTTGTCATTTCTACCGCGGGGAGAAATCTTGCAAATGGCCAGCCTCGCGAATTTCACGTTAACAATGGAGCGCGCGATATCCATGCAATCGGAAATGCCATCCGAGAAAGATGTTCGGAATATTCTGCATAACGTCATCGACCCGGAAGTCGGTATTAATATCGTCGATCTGGGTCTGGTATACGGTGTGGAAATTTCGGGCAACAAGCTGCATATCGATCTGACCATGACCACACCGGCTTGTCCGATGGGTGACATGATTCTCGATGATGCACGGCAAGCACTGGCAGGACTGCTGCCAGCCAACGCCGAAATCGACATTAACCTGGTGTGGGAACCCCCGTGGAGCCCTGACAAAATGAGCGAGCAGGCGCGCGAACATTTCGGCTGGAGTTAAGGGAACCTCAAATGGCTGTGCGATCCGGGGACTTGGGCGTTCCATTCCGTCTGCCGCTTCTGATCCTGGGATTCGCTTCCCTGGTATCGGGCGTATTGGCCGGCCTGGCACGTCTGGGCTGGGCGGTGCCGCTTCCATCGGCGCAACTGGCCTTGCTGCATGGACCGCTGATGGTATGCGGTTTCCTCGGCACCGTCATCGGCCTGGAACGGGCAGTTGCATTGGGTTACCGCTGGGCCTATGCCGGCCCGCTGTTCACCGGCTTGGGCGGTGTCGCTCTCCTGCTCGGCTTTCCATCCTCCGCAGGCGCATCAGCCATGGTGCTCGGCAGTGCCGTGCTATTCACCGGAACCACCCTGATCATGCTGCGCCAGCGCGAGCTGTTCATGGTCACTATGGTGCTCGGCGCAGCCAGTTGGCTGGCGGGTAATCTGCTGTGGTTGACCGGCACCGGAGTATCGGGTGTCGTGGCATTGTGGATGAACTTCCTGGTGCTGACCATTGCCGGCGAGCGGCTGGAGCTATCGCGCTTCCTGCCCCCGTCACCCGCTGCCAAGCAAATCTTTGCGGGCATCCTTGCAGTGCTTATGGCAGGCGGCATCCTGAGCGGAACGGGTGCCGGCATCGTCATGTATGGTATCGGCCTGCTCGGATTGGCAGTGTGGCTGCTGCGCCAGGACATCGCGCGCCGCACGGTAAAGGAGCAGGGGTTGACCCGTTTCATCGCCGTCTGCCTGCTCTCCGGCTATGTATGGCTCGCTATCGGCAGCGTTATGCTGCTTGCCGCCGGCGGCCTGGCTGGGGTGGCCTACGATGCGGTGCTGCATGCCATCCTGATCGGTTTCGTGTTTTCGATGGTATTCGGCCACGCACCCATAATTTTCCCTGCCGTGGTGCGGGTCAGGATGCCTTATCACTGGACTTTCTACCTGCCGTTGCTGGTACTGCATGCGTCATTGCTGATGCGCCTCGCCGGCGACGGGCTGATGCTGCCGGAACTGCGCAGTCTCGGCGGGTTGTTGAATGCGGCGGCACTGGTATTGTTCATCCTGAATACCGTCAGCAGTGTGATCCGTGGGTCTCGTGCAGGCAAGAATTGACAACCCCGCAACAAGCAGCGGAGTATCAGACGCTAGCAGCCTGTCTGACTTGAAGAATCGAAGCGAAAATTCGGCTGAGCGAGGACAGATTTTGCCGGTTTTGCAGGTCAATAGTCGTTCTATTGACCAAGAAAGCGGTGAAATATGAACCGCTCAGGCGGATTTGCAGCCGATTCCCTTTAAGTCAGACAGGTTGCTAGTATCCGCCGCTATTACGATAAATGTAATTATTCAGATCCGATGACTTGGCGTTCATACTACGCACGATGCCATGCACATAGCGCATGGCACCGCGCATTACTTTGTACACAATCATCGGATGGGAGTTGAGAAGCGTCTCAAACTTGACCCTTGGCAAGCTCAATACTTTGGTGTCGCCGACCGCGCATTGGGTCGCGCTGATATGGGCAGATGACCCGCCCACAAACGTAATGATGCCGGCCAAATCACCTGGCTTGAGTATGTGAATCGCGGCCTCCCCATCGCTGCTTTGAATCTTCACCTGTATCTCGCCATGCGCGAGAATGTTCAGATTATCAGGTTGTTTATCGCCTGGCTGAATGATCACGTCACCTGCCTTATAGCCCTGAACATCAAATAATCCCTCAAGAATACCCATTTCAGCATCACTCAACTCCTCGGTAATCATTGAGGTGCGCAGCGTATCCATCACTAATGACATCTCGTTCCCCTTTCGCATGTTAACTGCTTACCATGGCACTGCTTGCATTTCTAGCCTGCCCCGCACAGGCCAGATTATTACGCCTGCAAGGTAAATTTGTCCTTGCAAATTTGTTCTAAAAATCAACGATGACTGATTTTTTATGAACCTTGTGCAATCAAAAAGTAGTAGTAGGGTGGATAAGCGCAGCGCATCCACCTTTTTGAGTTGGCATGGTGGATGCGCTACGCTTATCCACCCTACATTTTTCGCCGAGAACAAATTTACCCTGATTACGCCTGCCATCCTGGCTTGCATCAGCTGCAAGCGTGATCTGTGGCGCAGGCTGATCAGTTCGGCTCCCGGTATTGCTCTTCCAGCAACTTGGCTTGCGCCGCTGCCAGGCGCGCGATGGGAACACGCGGGCCGGAGCATGAAACATAGTTAAGTTTGATGTGATGGCAAAAATGGATGGAGCCTGGATGCCCGCCATGTTCGCCGCAGATCCCGATTTTTAGATCCGGGTTGGTCAAGCGGCCTTTTGCCACCGCCATCTTCATCAACTGCCCCACGCCTTTAATGTCCAGCACTTCGAATGGGTTGTCTTCCAGAATGCCGGACTCGGTGTAAGCGGGAAGAAACTTGTTCTCCGCATCTTCGCGGCTGAATGAGAACGTGGCCTGGGTCAGATCGTTGGTGCCGAAGGAGAAAAACTCGGCGGTTTCCGCCATGCGCCCGGCGCGTATGCAGGCTCGCACCACTTCCAGCATGGAGCCAAACTTGAATTGCACATCGATGCCGTGGGTTGCTTTCACTTCCTGGCGAATGCGCTGGACATAACTGTGAATGCGTTTGAGTTCTTCCACCGTAGCCACCTGTGGCACCATGATCTCGGGATAAATTTCAATGCCCTCGTTGGCGCACAGGGCGGCGGCTTCGATGATCGCCCGTATCTGCATCGAGTAAATCTCAGGATACGTAATGCCTAACCTCACGCCGCGATGACCCAACATCGGATTGACTTCGGACAGGGCACGCACCTTCTTCAGGATTTTTTCCTTCTTGCCGATCACATCCTCCTCCAGATGCGATTCCTTGAAGGTATCCAGGCTACCCATCAACTTCGTCAGCCCGTCGGCATATTGCTGGTAAAGTTTTGGATTGAGCAGTTGAAGTGTGTCCGGCAGATCTTCCAGACCCTTGATGGTGTCGCGCAACTGGTGCAGGTGCGCTATCTCCAGTTCAAGTTGCGCGGCAGTGGGCAAGAACTCGTGCATCGGCGGATCGAGCAGGCGCACCGTGACCGGCAGCCCCTTCATCGCCTTGAAGATGCCCTTGAAGTCGGAGCGCTGGATCGGCAGCAGGCGATCCAGTGCTGCCTGCCGGCTTTCCTGGGTTTCGGCCAGGATCATTTCCTGCACGATGGGCAACCTGTCAGTGCTATTGAACATGCGCTCGGTGCGGCACAGGCCGATACCCATTGCGCCAAATTCGCGCGCGCGCAGGGCATCATCAGGCGTGTCGGCGTTCGCCATTACCTTCAGTTGCGCCACTTCGTCCGCCCAAGCCAGCAGCGTGCCCATTTCCTCGGAAAACTCAGCCTCCACCGTCGGCACTTCACCGGCGTAAACATGGCCGGTGCCGCCATCAATGGTAATGACATCGCCTTCCTGCAACGTGGTTTCGCCGATACGGGCGTTGCGTAAATGGTCGTTAATCACGATCTGGTCGCAACCCGAGACACAAGGCTTGCCCATGCCGCGTGCGACCACAGCGGCATGGGATGTCTTGCCGCCGCGACTGGTGAGTATGCCCTGCGCCTGGAAAAAGCCGTGAATATCTTCCGGCTTGGTTTCCTCGCGAACCAGGATGATCTTTTCGCCGGCGCGGCCGCGCGCCTCGGCGGTATCTGCGTCGAACACGATCTTGCCGGAGGCCGCACCGGGCGAAGCCGGCAGCCCCTGTGCCAATGACTTGCCATGGAAATCCGGCGCCAATTGAGGAACCAGCAACTGTTCCAATATCGCCGGCTCAATGCGCAGCAAGGCACGCTCTTTGGAAATCAACTCCTCTTTAAACATCTCCACTGAAGTGCGCACCATCGCGCGGGCGTTCATTTTTCCGTTGCGCGTTTGCAGGCAATAGAGGATCCCCTTTTCGATGGTGAACTCGAAATCCTGCACTTCATGATAATGCGACTCCAGCCGGTTATGCAGCGTCATCAACTGAAGGTAAATCTCCGGCATTTCCTGTTCCATTTCTGCGATGGCCTTGGGGGTGCGTATCCCCGCCACCACGTCCTCGCCTTGCGCGTTGACTAGATATTCGCCGTAAATCACGTTCTCACCGGTGCCGGGGTTGCGCGTGAAACCCACGCCGGTGCCGGAATCATTGCCCATATTGCCGAACACCATGGTACAGATATTGACTGCCGTGCCATTGGCCTGGTCTTTGGTGATCCTGAACTGCTTGCGGTAATCCACCGCACGTTTGCCCATCCAGGAACGGAACACCGCACCCACCGAGATCTCCAACTGTTCGTATGGGTCTTGCGGAAACGGTTTACCGGTGTGGTGCTCAACAATGGCAAGAAATTCACCCGACAACTCTTTAAGATGCTCGACGCTTAAATCCACGTCCAAAGGCGCGCCATATTTGCGCTTGATTGCGGCCATGCGCTCGTCAAAATGTTCGTCGCTGATGTTGAGCGCGATCTTGCCGAATAGCTGGATGAAGCGGCGATAAGCGTCATAGGCAAAGCGTGCATTGCCGGTTTGCTTGATCAGCCCCTTGAGCGAAGTTTCGTTAAGGCCAAGATTGAGAATGGTGTCCATCATGCCCGGCATGGACATGGACGAGCCGGAACGCACCGAAATGAGCAGTGGATTCGTGCCACTGCCAAAACCCTTGCCGGTTTTCTTTTCAAGCTCCAGCATGGAAACCTTGATTTCTGCCATCAAGCCATCCGGCAATTTGTTCTTTTCCAGGTAGGCAGTGCATGCATCGGTAGTGATGGTGAAACCGGGGGGAACATTCAAACCAATCTGCGTCATCTCGCACAGGTTCGCGCCCTTGCCGCCCAGCAGCATCTTGTTCTTGCCATCTCCCTGCTCAAATGTGTATATGTATTTATTGCCACTTGCCATGACACTCCCCTATTTCAAATTTGATTTGGCTGCGTAGGGTGGGCACGTTCTTTGTGCCCACGCGGAAGAACGGTGGGCACAAGGAACGTGCCCACCCTACACATACGATTATGCGTCCGCCGGATTCTTCTTTGCACCCGCCTCGGTACCGCCACTCGCCATCTGCTCGTAAATCGCGTAGCGCTTTTGTAGTTCGTTTTCGTAGGACGCCGTGAGCGCTTCCCCATTTTCACCATTCATGCTCTTCACCAGACCGCGGAAGCGCGGTTCGTTCTGGATGAACTCACGGTAAGCCACGGATGGTTTCTGCGAATCCAGCGAGAGCGGATTCTTGCCTTCCTGCTCGCGGCGCGGGTCGTATCGATACAGCGGCCAATGGCCGGTATTGACCGCCAGCTCCTGCTGCTGATGCTGCTTGCCCATGTCGTAGCCATGCTCGACGCAGGGGCTGTAGGCAATGATCAGCGACGGGCCGTCGAAAGATTCCGCTTCGATGAAGGTCTTCAGCGTGTGGGTGTCTTTCGCACCGTAGGCGACATGGGCGACGTAGACATGGCCGTAGCTCATCGCGATCAGCCCCAGGTCCTTCTTGCCGGTAACCTTGCCGTCGGCGGCGAATTTAGCAATCGCGCCGCGCGGTGTGGCCTTGGAACATTGACCGCCGGTGTTGGAATAGACTTCGGTATCCATCACCAGGATGTTGACGTTGCGACCGGAAGCCAGCACGTGATCCACGCCGCCGAAGCCGATGTCGTAGGCCCAGCCGTCGCTGCCGAAGATCCACACGCTCTTCTTCACCAGATACTCGGCGATGCTTGCCAGCTGGCGCGCCTCGGCGGTATCGATGCCGGCCAGCGCCTTGAGCAGTTGCTCGATGCGCTCACGCTGGGCGAAGATGCCTGCTTCTGCGGACTGGTCGGCAGTGAGGATGGCATCCGCCAGCGCGGCGCCGACTTTATCTTTCATCTGCGCCAGCAATTCGGCGGCATGTTCGGCGTGCTTGTCGATGCTGACGCGGAAGCCCAGGCCGAATTCGGCGTTGTCCTCGAACAGCGAGTTTGACCAGGCCGGGCCGCGTCCTTCGGCGTTCTTGCTGTAGGGCGTGGTCGGCAAGTTGCCGCCGTAGATCGAGGAACAGCCGGTGGCGTTGGCGATCACCATGCGGTCGCCGAACAGCTGGCTGGCAAGGCGGATATAGGGCGTTTCGCCGCAGCCGACGCAGGCGGTGGGGAACTCGAACAGCGGCTGCATCATCATCGCGCCCTTGATCGTGGAGGTGCGCAACTTGGTGCGGTCAAATTCCGGCAGCTTGAGGAAAAACTCGAAGTTCTCCTTTTCCTGTTTGCCCAGCGGCGCTATGTCGCGCATGTTGAGCGCCTTGTAGGTCGGATCGGTCTTGGATACTGCGGGGCAGATATCCACGCACAGCCCGCATCCGGTGCAGTCCTCCGGCGCCACCTGGTAGCTGACGTGCATGCCCTGCTCGAATTCCTTGCCCTTGATCTGGATATGCTTGAAGGTGGGCGGTGCGTCCTTGGCCAGTTCGGCGGGAAACACCTTGGAGCGGATGGCGGTGTGCGGACAGACGAACGGGCACTTGCCGCAGTAGATGCACAACTCCGCATCCCATACCGGGATTTCCAGCGCCAGGTTGCGCTTGTCCCAGATCGCCGTGCCGGTAGGCCAGGTGCCGTCGGCGGGGAACGCCGATACCGGCAGACGGTCTCCGCGGCCGGCCATCATCTCGGCGGTCACGCGCTTGACGAATTCCGGCGCATGGGTGCCCACCGGATCGGGCATCTCGAATTTACTGGTAGCGGCAGCGGGGATTGTTATCTTGTGCAGGTTGGCGAGAGTTTCGTCGATTGCTTTCCAGTTGGCTTCCACGACATCCTTACCCTTCTTGCTGTAGGATTTTTCGGCGGCGGACTTGATCTTCTCGATCGCCAGTTCGCGCGGCAGCACGCCGGAAATGGCGAAGAAGCAGGTCTGCATGATGGTGTTGATGCGGCTGCCCATGCCGGTTGCCTTGGCGATGGCATAAGCGTCGATCGCGTAGAACTCGATTTTCTTGTCGATGATCTGCTGCTGCATTTTGCGCGTCAGCAGATTCCACACCTTGTCCGGCGATGTCTGCGTGTTGAGCAGGAACACCGCGCTTTCGGCAGCGGCATCCAGCATCTCGTAACGATCCAGAAACACCGGCTGATGGCAGCCGATGAAGTTCGCTTCATTTTTTCCGATCAGATAGGGAGAATGAATCGGCTTGGGCGAAAAACGCAGGTGGGAAATTGTCACCGCACCCGCTTTTTTCGAGTCATAAACGAAATAGCCTTGGCCGTAGAGCTCGGTTTCCTCGCCCATGATCTTGATGGTGTTCTTGTTGGCACCCACGGTGCCGTCCGAGCCCAGGCCGTAAAACATGCAGCGGTTCACACCACGGCTGGCATCGTTGCGGAAATGCTCATCCCATTCGAGGCTGGTGTGGGTGAGGTCGTCGATGATGCCGATGGTGAAATGGTTTTTCGGCTGTTTCTTTTTCAGTTCGTCGAACACGCTCTTGATCATGCCCGGCGTAAATTCCTTGGAGGACAGGCCATAGCGCCCGCCGACCACGCGCGGCATGGTCGCTCCACTGCCTATCCCGGCAGTGAAGGCTTCTGCAATCGCCGTCACCACATCCTTATACAGCGGCTCACCATCCGCACCAGGTTCCTTGGTGCGGTCGAGAACGGCGATACGCTTCGCCGTGACCGGAATAGCTTTGAGCAATTCAGCGGCGACAAAGGGGCGGTACAGGCGCACTTTCACGATACCCACCTTCTCGCCGCTTGCGGTCAGGTGCTCGACCGTTTCCTCCGCCGCATCCGCGCCCGAGCCCATCAGGATCGCCACACGCTCGGCATCCGGTGCGCCGACATATTCATACAGCTTGTACTGGCGGCCGGTTAGCTTGGCGAATTTGTCCATCGCTTTCTGCACGATACCGGGCATCGCGTCGTAATAGGAATTGACCGTCTCGCGCGCCTGGAAATACACATCCGGGTTCTGCGACGTGCCGCGCAGCACCGGATGGTCGGGGGTCAGCGCGCGGGCGCGATGCGCGAACACCAGCTTGTCGTCGATCATCTCGCGCACGACTCCGAGCGGTACCTGCTCAACCTTGGCCACCTCATGGGAAGTGCGGAAACCATCGAAGAAATGCAATATCGGCACACGCGATTCGAGCGTCGCGGCCTGGGCGATCAGCGCCATGTCCATCGCTTCCTGCACCGAATTGGAGGCGAGGAAGGCAAAACCGGTCGAACGCGCCGACATCACATCGCTATGGTCGCCGAAAATCGACAGTCCCTGCGCCGCCAACGAACGCGCCGCCACATGCATGACGAATGGCGTCAACTCGCCAGCGATCTTGTACATGTTGGGGATCATCAGCAGCAGCCCCTGCGAGGCGGTGAAAGTGGTCGTCAGAGAACCGCTCTGCAATGCCCCGTGTACCGTGCCGGCAGCGCCACCCTCGCTCTGCATGGTGATCACCTCGGGAACCGTGCCCCACAGGTTGGGTGTGCCGGCTGCCGACCATGTATCGGAATACTCACCCATCGGCGAAGAGGGGGTAATCGGATAAATTGCGATCACCTCGTTGGTCAGGTGGGCAATATAAGCGGCAGCTTCATTGCCATCGATCGTAACCATTTGTGTTTGGTGCATCAAAAAACTCCTTCAATCAGTATTAATGTGGCTGTCCGAAAATAACTATATTCAAACCGCAATTGGTAACGACTAACGCAATATTACACATCATTCTGCGTTTTGTCTGTTAGCCCAAAACTGCCTGGTGCAAACAAAAGTGCTGGGAGTTCCCCGTTCATGGTGAGCTTGTCGAACCATGAACGGGGCTTAAAACTGCCCTTCAACAAGGCTCTCTGAGCTTATCGAGGGGCTCTCAAGAAACAGCATTTTGTGTTAAGTCAGATCAACACGTCAGCCTGCGCTGCACAATGACAGGAGTAATAGCAAACGGCTAACAAAGTCCCTCTCACTCAGACGGGGCTTGCTTGGCTCGGGGCGAACGGAGGATAAGCTCCTTTTGATCGCACCCAAAGCTGCCTGTATAGAGACGGTATATGAGAAAACGGGGAACCAAACTTGCCGTTTGATTCCCCATTTGCCTTTTTGCAAAACATTTACCTATTCTTGTTCTCAATCATCTCTTGTATGATCGGCGAGAGAATTACTTCCATCGCAACACTCATCATTCCGCCGGGCACAACCAGTGTGTTGGCGCGCGACATAAACGAATCAGGAATCATGGTCAGCATGTACCGGAAGTTCACACCTTTTGGATCGCGGAAGCGAACTATTACAAAGCTCTCATCCAGCGTCGGAACGTCGCGCGCGATGAACGGGTTCGAGGTATCAACCGTTGCCACACGTTGAAAATTGATATGGGTTCTGGAAAACTGCGGGGTGATGAACTTGATGTAGTCAGGCATGCGACGCATGATGGTATCCACAGTCGCTTCAGTGGAATAACCGCGCTCCGCCTTGTCGCGATGAATCTTCTGGATCCATTCCAGATTCACTACCGGCACTACCCCAACGCCAAAATCCACATATTTTCCAACGTCAATATTGTTGGCTTCGTCAGTTACCAAACCATGCAGGCCTTCATAGATCAACAGGTCTGAATTCGCCTCAATATCTTCCCACGGCGTAAATATACCCGGTTTCAGGCCGGTCAGGCCGAAGTGCTTGTTGTGCCTCTCGGCCTCAGCCTCGCTATGCGCATAGTAACGCCGCTTGCACATGCCGGTTTCGCCGTAGTTCCTGAACATTTCTTCAATCTTGTCGAAGTGATTGGCTTCCGTGCCAAAATGGCTGAAGGTATTATTGCCGGCCTTGGCTGCCTCGGCTGCCGCCGCGCGAAACGCCGTGCGATCCAGGCTGTGCAGGCTGGCGCCTTCGATGAACGCTGCCCGGACATTTATTTCGCGACGGAAGAGATTTTCAAAAGCGTGCCTTACTGCGGGAGTACCTGCGCCGGACGAACCGGTAACTGCGATGATTGGATGCTTGCGCGACATAATCCCCCCCCCGAAACAATATTAGCAGTCTGTTGAATTTATCAACTCGCGTCGAAAAATGAACATTTTTGGGGGTGCTTCTACCCTTCACCAGTTACTAAAAATCGCTTGTAGCGCGTTCTGAGAGGTCGATATTTTTGGTAACTCTGTAAGGCCGATAA
>DATBWQ010000028.1:0-30509 GCA_036514695.1 Gallionella sp.
GGGTATGCCTGACGATCCCCTCGTAGGCGATGGTGTGGTAATAGCCGATCTCCTGGCCCCGCTCCCGCGCAGCCATCAGACCGACTATGCACCAGACGATGCTGCCGCTCAAATAATCCGGGTCTTCAACTACCACCCCCACATGCGTCACGGGGCAACCGGTCATCACCGGACGCCCGAACAGCACGTCACCCTTCTTGACGGCGAGCTTCTCGACATTCGCCGGGTTGAGCGGCACGATGGTCTCGCGCGGTCCGGGGTCCTCGGGATACGGTTCCAGCACGAAGTCATACTCCCTGCCCAGCATGTCCTTCCAGGTGATGTCCACGTCCGTGGGGAGGAAGGTGGCCGGCATGATGGCCGGCTGGTCGAGGTAGATGCAGCGCTTGAGCGCGTCCGGATGGACGGCGGCGAATTCGGCCAGGCCCGCGCAGGTCTTGAAACCGCATTGCCCGCAGTCCTTGCCGGGGAGCTTTCCCAGGATTTCCTGCACATTCGCCGCCATCACTCCCCCCGGTAGAACAAATCCGAATCCAGCGTCCGCAACACCCCGAAATGATGCTCCCAGCCGATCTGTTTTTTCCCGGCGCAGATTGTGCATACCGCCATCGGCGGGCTGCCCCTGAGCATCATCGGCTCCCTGATCTCTTGCGCCCGTTCGATCCTCGCAGCGATGCGGTCGATGCCGATGCCGTGCAGCGCATCGGTTTCCAGCACATCGATGCCGGCTGCATCAATGATGTTGGCGCGGAACACTTCCTTTTCCGCCTGGGAAACCAGGTCGATCTTGGTGACCACCGCGATGTCCGCCAGCGTCAGCATCGCGCCGATCTTGCGCGGCAGATTCATGCCGCTGGTCGCTTCCAGCACCACGATGCCGAGCGAGCCTTCGATATATGGCGCGCAACGCAAGCACAGTCCCGCCGTTTCCACGAACAGCGTGTCCGCCCCTTCCCCGGCTGCCCATTTCACCGCATCGCCCAGCACCAGCACCCCGGCATGATCCGGGCACAGATCGCCGGAGTACACCTTCCTGGCCGGGATGCCGAACTCGGCATGGAACAATTCGTCCTCGTCAGCGTATTGCACATCGATCTTGAGATAGGCAAGCCGGCATCCTTTTGCCAGCAGCCTTCTGGCGACCTGGCGCAGCACCATCGTCTTGCCGCTGGTGGGCGGCCCGGCACACATGATGACTTTCATCGCGGATTCCTCATATTGACCCCTGGCTCATATTGATTTCAAGCTGGAAAGCTCCATGATCACCCTGAGCTCCTCTTCAATCAGCAGCTCTCCCCCGCGTATCTTTTCGCGCAGGTCGTCCATGACCTTGCCCATCTGGTTGATCGTTTCGGCGACCCGTTTCTCTTCGGCGCCGGTGGTAATGACATCCTGCATGGCGCCGCCCTTCATCACGATGCGGTAGTTCGAGAGCAGCGCGATGTGCGGGTCGTGGGTGACGAAGATGAAGATCTTCTCGTATTTCCGCAGCAATTCCAGAGCCTTGTTCCGGTTGATGCCGGCGTTCTCGATCTCGTCCAGCAGGATGATCGGGGAATTTCCGATGATCACGGCATCGGCGATCAGCAGCGCGCGGCTCTGGCCGCCGGAAAGCTCGGTCATTGCGCTGTCGACGATGATCGGCTCGCCGGTCAACTGGTTGGCGAATTCCAGCGTATCCTCGACCACCGACCCGGTGCGCCCGCTGTGCCTGATCCGGGCGTGAATATCGAGGAATTTATGAACCGGCAGGTCGGACAGAAAACTGGTGTGCTGCGTGATCAGTGCGATCGGATTCTTGGAAGGGTCGTCCAGAAATTCGGTAGAGGGAACCGCGTCATTGATCAGGATACGCCTTTGCGAAGGCGTATTCTTTTCGGCGAACAGGCCGATGTCGTTGATCAGGGCGGTCTTGCCTGAGCCGGTCGGGCCGACGATGCTGAGCACATCGCCCATTGCAAGATCAACGCGGTCGACCGGATCCCTGTTTCCGGCCCTGCCATAGCCGCCCAGAATGGAAATTTTCCTGATCGTCATCGTCGATGCCTTTCCCTCAACCGGAATCCCGCCCTGTGTTTCGATATGGAGACAAAGGCCTTGGGAACCTCTGATTAAGCCCACTTGGAGGACTTAATCAGAGGTTCCCTTAACTACAAGCTGCCTGCCGCCACATCGCGCCGGTTCAAGCGTTTTCAGTATAGGCGCAATGCTATGCCGGTGCAAAGCAAGCCGCAGCGGGAGGATGTAACTCCAATTGTCATTCAGAGGTGAGGTATTGGTGGGAGCGGCCTCCTGGCCGTGACAGGCTTTATCGCGGCCAGGAGGCCGCTCCCACAAGCATCTCTACAATCATGGCTGCGGCGAGTGCGTCCAATAGCGGCGATGTGATTTGCGATAACTTTCCACCTGCAAGCCCTGCGCGTTCATCTCGACCATGATCGCGCCGTCTTCATCCGAGCGCAGCAGTTGCGCGCCGCTGCCGGCGTAGCGTTGCACGACTTCCTGCTTGGGATGGCCGAAGCGGTTGCGGTATCCCACGGTGAATACGGCATATCCTGGTTGCACCGCAGCTATGAATTCATCCGTGGATGAGGTCTTGCTGCCGTGATGCGGCACGACCAGCAATGCCGCTGGCAGTTTGTCCGCATGCTCCTTGAGCAGTCGTTGCTCTGATTCCTTCTCGATATCCGCAGTCAATAAAATATGCTGGTTGCCGATGCTGATGCGCAGCACGCAGCCTCTATTGTTGTCGCGGATGTCTGCCTCGGAGTAGCTGGCCGCATCGGGATGCAGCATCTCGAAACTTACCCCGTCCCATTGCCATGCCTGCCTGTCCGTGCAGCGTCTTAACTCCCCTCGCCCGCCTGCGGGATAACCAGCGACTTGGCCGCTGTTTTTTGGTGGCTTAGTCGAATGGCTAGTAGTTTCATCAGAGGGGCTGGGGGAGAGGGTTGCCTGTTGCATCAGCGCATGCTCATCGGGCAGCGATGATGAGAGCCAGCCTATCGGTATGCCCTGCATCACCGAAGCAGCGCCGCCGGTGTGGTCGGTGTCGTCGTGCGTGAGCATCAATCCGTCCAGTTGGTTGATGCCCAATGCCCGCAGGGAGGGGATCAGGATGCGGTTGCCGCTGTCAGCGTCATCGCTGAAATCCGGTCCTGCGTCGTAGAGCAGCGTGTGATGCCGGGTTTGCGCGGCGACCGCCAGGCCTTGTCCGACATCGAATACGATCAGGCGCAGCGTCCCGGTCGCGGGCGGTTCCGGCGTGTTGAGGAACATCGGCAGCAGCATCAGGAAACCCAGCCAGCGTGCCGGAAAACCGCGCGGCAGCAGTATCAGCAACACGCCGAGCATGCCGGCCACGACACTCCACGCGGGCGGAGCATGCTGCGTCCATACCGCTTGCGGCAAGGCGTTCAGCCATTCCAGAAACACCATCACCCCGCTCATCACGGTGTGCGCCAGCCAAAGTGGTGCGCCCCAGGGCAGCGCTGCCCCGAGCAGCGCGAGCGGCACGACGATCAGGCTCACCAGCGGGATCGCCAGCGCATTGGCGATCGGCGAGACCAGCGAGACTTGCTGGAACAGACCCAGCAGCATCGGAATCAGGCCTATTGTCATCGCCCATTGCACGCTGGCGTATTCGCTCAGCCAATGTGCGGGTTTAAGGCGGTGCGCGGTGACGTACAGGATGAGTGCCACCGCGCCGAACGACAGCCAGAAGCCGGGCGAGATGACCGCCCACGGGTCGGGAATCAATACACCGAGCAGCGCGATGCCGAGAATCTGCCCGAGCGAAAAATTGCGGTTCAGCCACAGCGCGGCGGCGACCGCACCTACCATATAAACGGTGCGTTGCGCAGGCACGGCGAAGCCGGACAGCAGCGCGTAGCCCAGTGCCACCAGCAATGCGGCCAGCGCGGCGGCCTTGCGCGCCGGCAACAGCAAGGTCAGCCGCACGCTGCGCCGCCACAGCCAGTAGGTGAGGGCGAAACCCAGGCTGGCGAGCATCGTGATATGCAGGCCCGAGATGCTCATCAGATGATTCACGCCGGTGCGCGTGAACACTTGCCACTGCGCTGACGGGATGCTGCTCTGGTCGCCGATCGCCAGCGCGCTCAATACGCCGGCATAAGGTTCGCCGCCCAGCTGGGCATTGAACTTGTCGCGTACCGCTTCGCGCCACGACTCGATGCGGAAGGACAGGCCGTCGGCCAGCGCGTCAACGCGGACGTTGTTGCCCTTGTTGTGCACATAGCCGACCGCGCGGAGGTTATTCTCCAGCGCCCACGCTTCAAAATCGAAGCCGTGCGGGTTCGCTGTGCCATGCGGCTGTTTGAGGCGCAGCGTGAGTCGCCAGCGCTCTCCTGCTTTCAGCGCCAGCGGTTTTGTTTTTTTGTCGAACCGGTGCCGGGATAAAAGTTTTTCATAATAGGTGCTGATGTAGATATGTTGCGGCACGCCGGCTTGCGGTACGAAAAACTTTTGTCCGGGCACCCGAGTGAGGGTTTGTTCCACGGCGAAAATGAAGCGCTGTCCGTGTTCGTGGTTGCGCGGCAACTCGGCGATCACGCCGATCACTTCGATATCGCGACCCTGCCATTCGTCCGGCAGGCTGGCGGCAAGGCGCTGTTCGGCTTGCCATGCGGCGTGATAGAAGCCGAGGCCGAGGGCGAAGGCGGCAAGGAGCAGAATGCGTACAAGGCGCAGGATGGGGGGCTTCGATGGGATCAGCAGGGCTAGCGGAAAACCGGGCAGCAACCATGCCCAGGTGAAATCCGGCAGTGCTGCCTGCTGTTGCAGCAGCCACACGCCCAAGGCAAAGAAAATGGCGAATATAACCATGAGCGTAGATTAACCCACTAAAATAGAGCCATGCGCAAATTCTTCCGCAAATTTCTGCCGCACCATGAGACAGTGAAAAACCATCGCTGGATCAAGCCGTTCGGCAGTTGGCTGCAACATCCCAACCTGTGGCATCTGCATCGCCGCTCGGTGGCGGGCGGCGTGGCAGTGGGATTGTTTTGCGGCCTGATCCCCGGGCCGTTGCAGATGATCTTCGCCGCACTGCTGGCGGTGCTGCTGCGAGTCAATCTGCCGGTGGCAGCGTTCACGACTTTTTACACCAACCCGTTCACGATATTGCCGCTGTATGCGCTGGCCTACGAGCTCGGCGCGTGGGTGAGCGGTGTGCACAGCGGCGTGGCCGCAGCGAAACTTTCATTCCCGGAAATGCAATGGCATGACTGGATGGGAAAATTGTGGGACTGGCTGATGCTGCTGGGCGAACCGATCCTGATCGGATTGCCGTTGCTTGCCATCGGTCTGGCGATCAGCGGATATGTTGCAGTGCGCGTCGCATGGCGTGTGATGGTGATATTGAAGTGGCGCGCCAGAAGACGGCGGCAGGCCTGCAGGGTGGAGTAACTCGAAATACGAATGGCGACACCTGGTCGCGCAAAGGTTGATATGGCTTACACACTGACAGCATTCAAATTGCAGAATCTGGCCGGTTCTATGTTGTGCACCGGATGCCTACATTCATATGCGCAGTTTGGCGATGAGAAAAGTTAGCGACAGGCAGAGATTGCCGAGGCGATTATTCTTGCCAAGGAATTGAGTGCATGTGAAAAGGCTGCGTCGAATTCCGCCCGGAATTGACCCAGAGCACGCACCAAAGTAATTCATTTCGTTCCCCGATTGTTCCTGGTGGGAGAGTTCAACCATCCACGCATCCGATTGAAACAATATGAATAAATCTTAAAAATCTCCTTCTGGCACGACTGTTGCTCATCAATGACCAGTGAGCCAGGCATGGTTCCTGGGACTGGAAATAAATGAGCAAACAAATTCTAAGGAGAGATCAAGATGAGTTCAGGATTTTGGCAGGCAGGACATCGGCCGACGCTGTTCGCGGCCTTTTTGTATTTTGACTTGGCCTTCATGGTGTGGGTGATACTGGGCCCGCTGGGCGTGCAGATCGCCCATGATCTGGAACTCAGCGCAGCGCAAAAGGGTTTGATGGTGGCCACCCCGGTGTTGTCCGGCGCATTGTTGCGCTTGGTGATGGGGATGCTGGTCGATCACTTGAAACCCAAGCTGGCCGGTGCGATCGGCCAGGTGATCGTGATTATGACGCTGCTGCTCGCCTGGTGGCTGGGTGTGCATAGCTTCCAGCAAGTGCTGGTGTTGGGCGTATTTTTGGGAGTGGCCGGCGCTTCCTTTGCCGTGGCGTTGCCGCTGGCATCGCGCTGGTATCCGCCGGAACATCAGGGCACTGCGCTCGGCATCGCCGGCGCCGGCAATTCAGGAACCGTGCTGGCTGCATTGTTTGCGCCATTGCTGGCATTGCTTTACGGTTGGCAGAATGTGCTGGGACTGGCCGTGATCCCTCTGGTGATCGTGTTCATCGTTTACTTGCTGCTGGCCAAAGACAGCCCGAGCTGCCCGCCGTCGAAATCGCTGGGCGAATATTTCAAGATTCTGCAAGACAAAGACGCCTGGTGGTTCATGTTCTTCTACAGCGTGACGTTCGGCGGATTCGTCGGGCTCGCGGCCTCGCTGACGATTTATTTCAACGATCAATACGGATTGAGTCCGGTGATGGCAGGTTATTTCACCGCCGCCTGCGTGTTCGCCGGATCGCTGTTCCGGCCGCTGGGCGGTATGCTCGCGGATCGCGTCGGCGGTATCCGCTCGTTGTCCGTGATGTATGTGCTGTCCGCTGTTTTTCTGGCGGTCGTGAGTACCGGATTGCCGCAGGCGTGGATGGCGCTGGTCGCTTTCATCGCCGCGATGCTGGCGCTCGGCATGGGCAACGGCGCGGTGTTCCAACTGGTGCCGCAACGTTTTCACAGGGAGATCGGCGTGATGACCGGTCTGGTCGGCATGGCGGGCGGCATAGGCGGTTTTTACCTGGCTTCGAGTTTGGGTTACGCCAAACAATTGACCGGGCAATACCAGATCGGCTTCCTGATCTTTGCCTGTCTGGCGATGCTCGCTCTGCTCGGTTTGTCGGGTGTGAAAACGCGCTGGCGCACCACTTGGGGTGCATCGCACCTGACCACGGCCAGGATATAAACAAGTTCGTGGGGGCGTATGGCCATACGCCCCTACGAAACCAAATAGGCGCGGGTAATCTCATGGCACTCGAAACACGCAGCGGATATGCAAGCGCAACCGGCGCAAGACCCTCCAACGAGGACTTTTGCGGCATCGTCATGCCGGAAAGCCGGATATTGGCAACCAAGGGCGTGGTGGCGGCGCTGGCCGATGGAGTGGGCGGCAGCGGAGGCGGGCGCGAGGCGGCCGAATATAGCGTGCGCGGTTTGCTGGCCGATTATTACGCCACACCGGATACCTGGGCGATCCCGTACGCGCTGGACAGGGTGTTGCAGCCGATCAACCGCTGGCTGCTGGCGCAGAGTTTTTCCCAAAACGATAACCGGCGTTTGGTGAGCACGCTCAGCGCGTTGGTGTTGCATGGCGATCGCTATGTGATCGGACATGTGGGAGACAGCCGCATCTATTTGTTTCGGGACAGGCAATTGCGCGCATTGACGGTGGATCATGTATGGGATCAACCCGGCATGCAGCATGTGCTCAGGCGCGCGATGGGACTCGATAAGCACCTGGTGGTGGATTACACCGATGACGTGCTGCGTCCCGGTGATGTCTTTCTGCTGGCATCCGACGGCGTGTGGGAGGTGTTGGGCGACAAGGCGATACATGATCTGCTGACTTCATACCAGGATCCGCAGAACGCAGCCGATGCGCTGGTGCGCCAGGCACTCGCAGGAAAAGGGGGGGATAACGCCACCGCGATGGTGCTGAGAGTCGATCAGCTTGGCGAAACCAACCGGCATCACGCGGTGATGGAGGCGAAAAATCTGGCGATTCCGGAACGTCTGAAACCGGGTCAGATACTGGATGAATTTGAAGTCATCAAGTTGTTGCATGAATCAAAAGGCTCTTTGCTCTATCAGGTGCAGCATGTCACGACACAGCCCGTGACACAACAAAGCCTGGTACTCAAGACCTTGCCTCCGGCTTTACGGGACGACGTCCCCAGCCGCGAGGGCTTGCTGGTCGAAGAGTGGCTGGCGAAGATGCTGATCTCGCACTATTTCCCGCAGGTGCTGCCACTTTCACAGGATGGCCGTCATTATCTTTACTATGTGATGAGCTTCCATGAAGGGGCGACGCTGCAACAGCATCTGGAACATGGCCGGCATTTTTCGATTGCCGAGGCGATACAGATCGGGACTCGTCTCGGCAAGGCGCTGGGCATATTGCATCGCATGAATATCATTCATCGCGATATCAAGCCGGACAACATTCATCTTGATACTGAAGGCAAGCTGCGTCTGCTCGATCTGGGCGTGGCGCTGAATCCCGCGACGATGCGCTCGCAGGGCACGCCGGGCACACCCAGTTTCATCGCGCCGGAATTGTTCGCCGGAGAGCAGCCTTCCTGCCAGAGTGATCTGTACGCGTTGGGCGTGACCTTGTATTACCTGCTGACGCGCAAGTACCCCTACGGCGAGATCGAACCGTTTCAACATCCGCGTTTCACCGAGCCGTTGCCGCCGACTCGTTATCGTCCGGATATCCCGCAATGGCTGGAACATGTGCTGCTGAAAGCCGTGGCGAAGAACCCCGCGAAGCGTTTTGAAACTGCCGAGGAATGGGTGATCACGCTGGACAAGGGCGAACATGCTTTATCGATTCCATATCGGCGCGCACCGCTGGCCGAACGCGATCCATTGCGACTGTGGCAGTTGATTGTGGCGGTTTCAGTCTTGATCAATTTGCTGTTGCTCTATCTGTTGTTGGTTACATGAGGCACGCACCATAGTTGAATGTGAGTTGAATGTGCTGCACCGTAATGATGCGTGCATAGCCCTAAGCGACGAGCCGGAAGCAAATGTAGGTCGGGCTACGCCCGACCACTTCGACACGCTCAGGACAGGCATGGTGGGCACAGCCCACCCTACGCTATGGCTACCGCACAAATTCCCTTCTCCCGCCTGCGGGAGAGGGGGAGTAATAGCGCACTGGCACGTGAATTGCTCTGTAAGCAATAGGCATCTTTCATATTGCGGGAACGACATGACGAGCATCCAGAAAACTACCCATAAAACCAGACTGGTTGTGATCGGCAACGGCATGGCGGGGATACGCACGATCGAGGAGTTGCTCAAAATGACTCCGAATGAGTTCGAGATCACCGTGTTCGGAGCCGAGCCGCAGCCCAACTACAACCGCATTCTGCTGTCGCCGGTGTTGTCCGGTGAGATGTCGTTTCAGGACACTGTGCTGAATGACTGGGACTGGTATGAAGAAAACCATATCACGCTCCATGCCGGGAAACGAGTCAGCAAAATAGACCGCCAGCACCGCGTGGTCGAAAGCGAAGACGGTTTGGTCGTGCCTTATGACCGCTTGTTGATCGCGACCGGCTCCAACCCCATCATGCTGCCGATACCAGGAATAAATTTGCCCGGCGTGCTGACCTATCGCAGCATAGACGATGTCGAGAAAATGCTGGCTGCTGCCCGGAATAATACCCGGACCGGCAGGCGCGCGGTAGTCATCGGCGGCGGCCTGCTCGGACTGGAAGCGGCGAATGGCTTGTCACGGCAAGGGATGGAAGTGTCGGTGGTGCATCTGTGCGGCTGGCCGATGGAACGCCAGCTCGATCAGGCCGGCGGCGGCCTGCTGAAAAGCGCGCTGGAAAAACGCGGACTGAAATTTTATCTGTCGCGCCAAACGGAAGCGATACTCGGCGACGGCAAAGTGACCGGTTTGCGCTTCAAGCCTGTCCTGAGCCCTTCGACAAGCTCAGGACAGGCTCCGCGTAGCGGAGTCGAAGGGGACGGCGAGGAAATTCCCGCCGATCTGGTGATCATGGCGGCGGGCATACGGCCTAACATCGCCCTGGCAGAGTCCGCCGGAATCTATTGCGAGCGCGGCATCGTGGTGAATGACACGATGCAGAGCTACGATCCGAAGATCTATTCGGTAGGGGAATGCGTGCAGCATCGCGGCCAGACTTACGGATTGGTTGCGCCGCTGTTCGAGCAGGCCAAGGTCGCGGCGAACCATCTGGCCGAATATGGCCGGATGCGCTACGAAGGTTCGTCGGTTTCCACCAAGCTGAAGGTGACGGGCATCGATCTGTTCTCTGCGGGTGATTTCAACCCCGGCCCGGAAGACGAAGAGTTGCTGTTTCAGGATGCGGCGCGCGGCGTGTACAAGAAACTGGTGCTGCGCAGCAACAGATTGCGCGGCGCAGTGATGTATGGCGACACGCTGGACGGGCCTTGGTATTTCCAGATGATGCGCGATGGAACCGATGTGTCCGGGATGCGCGAACATATCCTGTTCGGCCAGATGCATATCGGCGATTCGGGTCGCGGCGGCGCGTTGAATGTGGCGAACCTGCCGGACTCGGCAGAAATCTGCGGCTGCAACGGGGTGTGCAAGGGAACGATAGTCAAAGCCATCGTCGAGAAAAAACTGTTTACGCTGGAAGAGGTGCGGGCACATACCAAGGCCTCCAGTTCCTGCGGTTCATGCACAGGCCTGGTCGAGGCGTTGTTGGCCAATACCGTGGGTGGCGACTACTCAGTCAAGCCGAGTAAAAAACCAATTTGCGCATGTACCGAGCTGAGCCATACAGAAGTTCGCGATGCAATCGGCAAGCTGAGACTGAAAAACCTGCCCGACCTGATGCTCCAGCTGGAATGGAAAAAACCGGATGGTTGCCACATCTGCCGTCAGGCACTTAACTACTATTTGTTGTCCGCCTGGCCCGGCGAATATCAGGACGACAGCCGTTCGCGTTTCATCAATGAACGGATACACGCCAACATCCAGAAAGACGGCACGTACTCGGTGATACCGCGCATCTGGGGCGGGATGACGACGCCGGCCGAGTTGCGTTCGATTGCCGAGATCGCCGAACGCCATGAAGTGCCCACCGTCCACATCACCGGCGGACAGAGGATCGGTTTATATGGCATCACCAAAGAGAATCTGCCCAGGATGTGGGGTGAACTAGTCGAGGCAGGCTTCGTTTCCGGCCATGCCTACGGCAAATCATTGCGCACGGTGAAGACTTGCGTCGGTTCGGAGTGGTGCCGTTTCGGCACACAGGATTCCACCGGGCTGGGCATCAAGGTTGAGAAGATGACCTGGGGTTCCTGGACGCCGCACAAATTCAAGATTGCGGTTTCCGGTTGTCCGCGCAACTGTGCCGAGGCGACCATCAAAGACCTTGGCGTGGTGTGCGTGGACTCCGGTTATGAGATACATGTCGGCGGTAACGGCGGTATCAAAGTACGCGTCACCGATTTCCTGTGCAAGGTCGCCAGCGAAGTCGAGGTGCTGGAGTACTGCGGTGCGTTCATGCAACTGTATCGCGAGGAGGCGCATTACCTGGAGCGCACTGCACCGTGGATAGAGCGCATCGGTTTGGCCTGCGTCAAACAGCGCATCGTCGATGATATACCGGGGCGGACCCAACTGTATGCACGCTTCCTGGAGTCGCAACGCTATAGCCAGGATGATCCATGGAAAGAACGCGCACTGGGCAAGGATGCGCATGAGTACGCAGCGCTGGCGACGATTGCGTAGGGTGGTTACGGCGACCACCGTAGGGGCGTATGGCAATACGCCCTTTGTGAATGAGCAGAGGGCGTATAGCCATATGCTCCTACGAGAATGAGGTGATGCAATGAACTGGATACAAGTCGGCAAACTGGAAGACATCCCGCGCCAGGGTTCGCGGGTGGTGAATACGCCAAAAGGTGAGATCGCGCTGTTTCGCAGCGTGGACGATCAGGTGTTCGCGCTGAATAACTGCTGCCCGCACAAGGGCGGGCCATTGTCGCAGGGCATCGTGCATGGCAAGCGTGTCACCTGTCCGTTGCATAGCTGGGTGATCGATCTGGAGACGGGTAATGCTGTCGCACCGGATGCGGGATGTGCGCATCGGCATGAAGTGCGGGTTGCACATGGCGTGTTATTTCTTGAAGTCAGGGCTGAGGATCGAGGACTGAGGACTGAGGACTGACTACCTGTCCCTATTGCGGGATTGGCTGCGGATTAACAGTGGGGCAATTGCAAAAATCATTTTCGCCAACACGAGAAACCTGCAGGCCTTGATTTGAGTTGCTTATAAAGGAAAGTGGCAATGTACCTTGATACGATCCAGAAATTCGCAGTAACCGCAGAACATAAGGCCGCTGCCGTGCGTGCTTCGATGCCGGCATTTTTTGTTGCCGCCATGATGGCGGGGGCTTATGTCGGGTTGGGTATCATCCTGATTTTCAGTGTCGGTGCCAAGGTCGATCCGGCCTACCAGAAACTCATCATGGGTGCGTCTTTCGGCATTGCGCTCACGCTGGTGGTCTTCGCCGGTTCGGAGCTCTATACGGGGCACACCATGATCATGCCAATTGGCTGGTTGTGTCGCAAAGTTGGACTTGCGGACATCGGCAGGGTCTGGACGATAGGCTGGATCGGAAACCTGGCAGGTGCAATCTTGCTGGCATTGATCTTCGTTGCGGGCGGTGGTGGCGTGCTGCTCTCCGATGGTGCTCCGCTGTTGTTCAAGGTAGCCGGTGCCAAGATGAATGCGCCTGCACTTGAGTTGGTCATGCGCGGGATATTGTGCAACTGGCTGGTGTGCTTGGCGCTCTGGATGGCAAATCGCACATCCAGCGACACAGCGAAGCTGGGGGTCATCTTCTGGTGCCTGTTCGCGTTCATCGCCAGTGGCTATGAGCATTCTATTGCCAACATGACGATCTTTGGCATCGCGCTGCTGGGCGAACATCCTGGTACCGTCAGTCTTGCGGGCATGGGGCACAACCTGTTGTGGGTGACATTGGGCAATACGATTAGCGGTACGCTTTTTATGGCGGTTGCCTACTGGTTCGCTTCGGGTTCGTCCATGGCAATCAAGACCCCAGATGTAATAGTCAGGAATGTTGCCAGTGATTTGGAAAGTTGAGTATGCCGAGCATGGGTTATCCCGCAACCATCCGCACTACCTGCCCGTACTGTGGGGTCGGCTGCGGGGTAGCGGTGAGTTCCGAAAAACTTTTGGCCGGGCACCCGGTCGAGGCTGCGGGCATCAATTTGTCAGGCGACCAACAGCATCCGGCCAATTTCGGCCGGCTGTGTTCCAAGGGCGCGGCGCTGGCCGAAACGCTGGATAACGAAGGACGATTGCTTTATCCCATCGTCGATGGCCGGCGCGCCTCTTGGGATGAGGCGCTGGATCGCGTCGCCAACGGCTTCAAGAGAATCATCGCGCAGCATGGGCCGGATGCGGTGGCGTTCTACGTCTCCGGGCAACTGCTGACCGAGGATTATTACGTCGCGAACAAGCTGATGAAAGGCTACATTGGCAGCGCGAACATCGATACCAATTCGCGGCTGTGCATGTCCACCGCAGTGGCCGCGCACAAGCGCGCGTTCGGTGCGGATGCCGTGCCGGTGTGTTATGAGGACATCGAGGCAGCAGACCTGGTCGTCATCGCCGGTTCCAACTATGCCTGGGCGCACCCGGTGCTATACCAGCGCCTGGTTGCTGCGAAGAAGGCGCGTCCCGAGATGCAGGTGGTGGTGATCGATCCGCGGCGCACCCCGACTTGCGACATCGCCGACCTGCATCTGGCGATCGCGCCGGGAGCCGATGCCTATCTGTTCAACGGTCTGCTGCATCATCTGCGCCGCGAAGACGCGCTAGCTCTGGCTTACGTCGAAGCGCATGTGGAAGGCTTTGCCGCCGCATTCGAGGCGGCACGCGCGGTCAGTTCGATCCCCAAGGTGGCGCAGATTTGCGGAATTGCCGAGACTCAGGTCAGCGAGTTCTTCCGGATGTTTGCGCGCACCGAACGCACCGTGACGATCTTCTCGCAAGGCATCAATCAATCTTCCAGTGGCGTGGACAAGGCCAACGCGATCATCAACGTGCATCTGGCCACCGGACGCATCGGCCGTCCCGGCATGGGACCGTTCTCGGTGACCGGCCAGCCGAATGCGATGGGCGGGCGCGAGGTGGGCGGCCTCGCCAATCAACTGGCGGCACATCTGGATTTTTCCGATCCGGACAGCGTTGATCTCGTCGCGCGTTTCTGGAATGCACCGAATATTTCAAAAACGCCGGGTCTGAAAGCGGTGGAGATGTTCCAGGCCATCGCCTCAGGCAAGATCAAGGCGGTGTGGATCATGGGCACCAATCCGGTGGTCAGTCTGCCGGACGCAGACAGGGTGCGCGCCGCCTTGCTGGCCTGCGAGCTGGTGGTGGTGTCCGATTGCGTGCGGCACACCGACACCACCGCCTGTGCCGGCATTCTGTTGCCCGCTGCAAGTTGGGGTGAGAAGGATGGCATGGTGACCAACTCCGAGCGGCTCATTTCGCGGCAGCGTTCGTTCATGACTACAGCGGGGGAGGCCAGGCCGGACTGGTGGATCATCACCCAGGTGGCGCAACGGATGGGCTACGCCGAGGCATTTTCCTATACCAAGCCGGTACAGATCTTTCGCGAACATGCGCGTCTGTCCGGTTTTGAGAATGACGGCAAGCGCGCCTTCGATATCAGCGCATTGTCTGAATTAAGTGATGTGGAATATGACGCGCTGGAGCCGGTGCAATGGCCAGTCAACAGTCAGGCACCTCAAGGCACTCAGCGATTGTTCGCCGATGGAAAATTTTATACGCCCAGCGGCAAGGCGCGCATGATCGCCGTTGCGCCGCAGCTACCCGCCGTGGCAGTCGATGCCGGGTTTCCGCTGGTGCTGAACACCGGACGCATACGCGACCAATGGCACACGATGACCCGCACCGGCAAAGTGCCGCGCCTGAATGCGCATCTGTTCGAGCCGTTCGTGCAATTGCAGCCATCCGATGCGCAAAAGTATCAGTTGCAGGATGGCGCGTTGGCGCGCCTGACCAGCCGCCACGGCAACATGCTGGCACGCGTGCAGGTCAGTGAAGACCAGCGTCCCGGTTCTGTGTTCGTGCCTATGCACTGGAATGATGCCTTTGCGAAATCGGCGCGGGTGGATGCACTGGTCGCACCGATCACTGATCCGATCTCCGGCCAGCCGGAATCCAAACACACGCCGGTGCGGATCGCGCCATATCGTCCGGCCTGGCAGGGATTCGTGCTGAGCCGCACTCGTCTGGAGCTGCCGGACACCAGCTATTGCGCCTGCTCACGCGGTGATGGTTATTGGCGGCATGAGATCGCCGGTGAAACGCTACCGGATGAATGGCGCGGCTGGGTACAAGGCGTTTTAGGTCGTTCAGCGAGCGTAGCCCGGATGGAATGCAATGGAATCCGGGGGAACTTCGGCCACGCCCGCCAAACCCCGGATTTTGCTACGCTACATCCGGGCTACGCCCCTTCCGCTGAGTGGATCGAATATTGCGATGCGGCAATGGGGCGCTATCGTGCCGCCTGTCTGCAAGATGGCCGCCTGGAAGCGGTGTTCTTCATCGCGCCGGATCAGCGCTTGCCGGAACGCGAATGGCTGGGCAGCCTGTTCGGGCAGGCAATGCTGCAACCTGCGGAAATGGCCGGCTTGCTGTCTGCGCGCCCACCCAAAGGTGCGGTATCTGACACGGGGCGTATCGTGTGCGCCTGTTTCAGCGTCGGCGCAAAGACCATCGCCAACGCGATTCAGGCGCAAGGTCTGGACAGTGTCGAGGCGGTCGGTGCCTGCCTGAAAGCCGGAACAAATTGCGGATCATGTGTCCCGGAGATCCGGCACATCCTGGAGCATCGCGCCTGAGTGTGCGAATCTTGTACACCGGACTTTGATTGGCTCTATTCCTTTTTCAGCGGCGCAATAACCAACGGGCATTGCGCCGCATGTGTGATGACTAACCATCCGGTGCAATGCGCTACGCCCTTCGTCTGTGCTCAGGACAGGCTTATTGCACGTGAACTACGTGCAACTATTCCTTTAGCAGCACGCCATCCTCTAGTCGCAAACGGCGTTGCATGCGTCCTGCCAGTTCGTGATCGTGCGTCACCACGATGAAGCTGGTGTGCATCTGCTCGTTGAGCCGCTGCATCAGGTCGAATAGCGCCTGGGCACTGCTGCGGTCGAGGTTGCCGGTGGGTTCGTCGGCCAGCACGCAGGCCGGCCCGGTGACCAGTGCGCGCGCCACCGCCACCCGCTGGCGTTCCCCGCCGGACAGTTCCGAAGGGTGGTGGTGCAGGCGATGCGCCAGCCCGACCTGTTCCAGCATCGCGGCGGCAGGAGGCTCCGCTTCCCTTCGTTTCATGCCGCGTATCAGCAGAGGCATCGCGACATTTTCCAGCGCGGTGAATTCCGGCAGCAGATGGTGGAACTGATACACGAAGCCGAGCGAGCGGTTGCGCATCTCGCCGCGCTGCGTCTCGTCCAATTGCTGCATCTCCTGTCCGAGTATCTGCACGCTGCCGCCGCTGACCTCATCCAGCCCGCCGAGCAGATGCAGCAGCGTGCTCTTGCCGGAACCCGATGCGCCGACGATCGCGACACGCTCGCCGCGCTGCACGTCGAGGTTGACGCCCTTGAGCACCGGCACCTCGATCTTGCCGAGCATGAAGGTCTTGGTCAGATCGCGGCAGGAAATCACGTTCACAGAATCTTCGACCATCGGCCCTCGATCCTCAATCCTCGATCCTCGATCCTGCTTCTTATTCATAGCGCAGCGCCTCCGCCGGTTGCGTCTTCGACGCCCGATAGCTCGGGTACAACGTGGCCAGCAGACAGATCAGGAATGACATCCCCGCCACCAGCATCACTTCGGGGTAGCGCAGGTCTGAGGGCAGTTCGCTGATGTAATACACGTCCTTGGCGAGGAACTGCACCCTGAACAGTTGCTCGATGAACGGCACGACTACGTCCAGATTGAGCGCCAGTGCGATGCCGCCGACGCTGCCGAGCAGCGTGCCGATCACGCCGATCACCACGCCCTGCACGATGAATATCTTCATGATGCTGCGCGGCGATGCGCCCAGCGTGCGCAGGATCGCGATGTCGGCCTGCTTGTCGGTGACGGCCATCACCAGCGTGGAGACAATGTTGAACGCGGCCACCGCGACGATCAGCGACAGGATGATGAACATCATCTTCTTCTCCATCTGCACCGCGCGGAAGTAGTTGCTGTTCTGGTGCGTCCAGTCGTTGGCAAAGAGATCGTCCGGCAACCGGCTTTGCAGCTCTGCCGCCACGCGCGGCGCCAGGTCGATGTCGCGCAACCTGGCGCTGATGCCGGTCACCGCATCGCCAAGCTGGAACAGCTTCTGCGCGTCGCCGATGTTGATCAGCGCAAGGTTGTTGTCATAGGGAGCCATGCCGATCTCGAACAGTCCGACCACGCGGAATTGCTTGAGGCGCGGCATCATGCCGGCGGGGGTGATCTGTCCTTGCGGGGCGATCAGCAGGACCTTGTCATTGAGCCGCACGCCGAGCGCGCGCGCCAGATCGGTGCCGAGCACGATGCCGAATTCGCCGCTGCGCAGATCGCCCAGCGCGCCCGCCTTGATCTTGTTGGCCAGCTCGGTGATCGCTGTTTCGCGCGCAGGGTCTATACCGCGCACCATCACCCCTTGCACATTCTGGCCCAGCGACAGCATGCCCTGTCCTGCCACATAAGGCGAAGCGGCGGCGACCTGCGGATGCCGCGCGACCTTGTCCATCACAGCCTGCCAGTCATTCAATCTTCCGCCATCCGCGACCACCTCCAGATGCGGCGACGCGCCCAGCATGCGCGCGCGGATCTCCTTCTGGAAGCCGTTCATCACCGACAGCACCACGATCAACGCCAGCACGCCCAGGGCCATGCCCAGCATCGAGATCAGCGAGATGAATGAGATGAAATGGTTGCGCCGCTTGGCACGGGTGTAGCGCAGACCGATGAAAAGTTCGTAGGGTTGCAAGGCAGGCAGATGGCTATGTTCTGAACGGGCGTAAGTGTGCCACAAGCAGGCAGTCATGGGTATTGAGAATCTGGTGCATTATGTGTTACGATCTGTCATACAATTCATGCTTCATAAAGGTGCACATCATGACCACGCTCAATCTACGCTTGACAGACCAAATCGACCAGCAGCTTTCCCAAGAGGCGCAACGTGAAAACCGGACGCGCTCGGAAGTGGCACGTGAGGCGCTTGCATGGTATCTCACAGAAATGAAAAAGAGCCGCTTCATGAACCAACTCGTGGAAGAAGCGCGCGCGGCATATTCAAACAAGGACATCCGGCGAGAAGCGCTGGAAATCGCCGAGGAGTTTCTGCCATTGGACAATGAGGCACTGGATGCCGCAGAAGGCCGCAAAGCCGGAAAATCCAAGTCCGGCAACCCCGGCGAAAAATGGTGGAAATGATGCGACGCGGAGAAATCTGGGTTGCCAACCTGAATCCTCCGCGCGGACGGGAGATTGGCAAAATCCGCCCCGTGCTGATCCTTCAGGACAATGCACTCACCGCTATCGGAACGCCCATGATAGTCATCCTGCCCATGACCACTCAGGTTTACCCCGCCTTCAAGCAATGGAGAATAACCGTCACAGCCCGCAGCCGCCTGCTCAAAGATTGCCAGGTGATTGTGGATCAACCGCGGACGCTCGACCGTTCCCGGCTCGGAGAGGGGCCTCTCGCCACGTTGAGCGAGGAAGAAATGACAGCTGTCGAACACGCCTTCCTGGGAATATGCGGTATGGCCCATTACGCTATCCGACCGTACTGAACAATTCGGCCAACAGTTTCCGCCAGCGCTTCCGGCTGGCAGATTTCCTTCAATGAACATTCCTTCAGGCAGGCCAGGCATCTATTTGTATGCTGGCGCGCGGCGGTGTAACCGGATAGTATTTTGCTCGAGCCGCAACACAAGCGGAGGGAGCAGGCGGGCATAACAACAGGAGCCCTGTAAAACGACCATCATGTCCTCAGAATCACAAGCCAGGGAAAACATTGACCACTTGCTCACGCAATCGGGTTGGCATGTGTGCGACGCTGACAAAGCCAACATCCATGCAGCGCTTGGCGTAGCGATTCGTGAGTTTCCATTGCCCGGATATGGATTCGCTGATTACTTGTTGTATGTCGATGGTAAGGCCGCTGGGGTAATCGAGGCCAAGAAAGAAGGCGTTACCCTTACCGGTGTTGAAACCCAATCGGACAAATACACCAAAGGTTTGCCGGATGGTCTGCCTCGATGGAGGGACCCGCTGCCATTCTCTTATCAGACCACCGGCATCGAAACTCGCTACACCAATGGCCTTGATCCGCAACCGCGCTCCCGCCCGGTGTTCGCCTTTCACAAACCGCAAATGCTTGCCGAGTGGATCAGCCTCCTACAGCACGCCACAGTGCTTCATATAGGCAAAAAACCTGCACTTGGTGTGCAACTGGCACCCGCAACATTTCTGGCAAATCTGCAAAATATGCCACCGCTGATAGATAAACTCTGGCCGCCCAAGCCCAAGGCTATCGAAAACATCGAGCGATCCCTGCGAGAAAATCGTCCCCGCGCTCTGGTGCAGATGGCGACCGGCTCTGGAAAGACTCTACTAGCGATTGTCCTGGCTTATCGGCTTCTGAAGTTCGCCGGAGCAAAACGCATTTTATTTCTCGTCGACCGCGGCAACCTTGCCGACCAGACCCTCAAGGAATTCCAGCAATACGCCTCGCCTTACAACAACTTCAAGTTCAGCGAGGAATACATCGTCCAGCGCTTGCAAGGCAACACCCTCGACACCACCGCACGTGTCTGCATCTGTACCATCCAGCGCATGTACTCCATGCTCAAGGGCAAAGACCTGCCCGAAGACCTCGAAGAAGAATCAGTCGATAAACTCAGTGGCCTGTTCAATCAACCGGAACCCATCGAGTACAACCCCAGCATTCCCATCGAGAGCTTTGACATCATCATCACCGACGAATGCCACCGCTCCATCTACAACCTCTGGGCGCAGGTGCTGGAGTACTTCGACGCCTACCTTATCGGCCTTACCGCCACACCCAGCAAGCAGACCTTCGGTTTCTTCCACCAGAACCTGGTGATGGAATACAACCACGAAATGGCCGTGGCGGATGGCGTCAACGTCAATTACGATGTCTACCGCATACGCACCAGAATCACCGAGGCCGGTTCCAAGGTGGAGTCCGGTTACTCAGTGCAAATTCAGGAACGTGACACACGCAAGAAGCGCTGGGAACAGCTCGACGACGACTTCAGCTACGACCCCAACCAGCTCGACCGCGACGTGGTCGCCCCGGACCAAATTCGCACCATCATCCGCACCTTCCGCGACAAGCTCTTCACAGAAATCTTCCCCGGCCGCGATTGGGTGCCCAAGACCCTCATCTTTGCCAAGGACGACGCCCACGCCGAAAACATCGTCGAGATCGTGCGCGAGGAATTCGCAAAGGGCAACGACTTCGCCCAAAAGATCACCTACAGAACAACCGGCGCGAAACCGAAAGACCTCATCAACGAATTCCGCACCAGCCCCATGCCGCGCATCGCGGTAACGGTAGACATGATCGCCACTGGTACTGACATCAAGGCGGTGGAAATCGTCATGTTCATGCGCGCCGTCAAATCCCGCGCCTACTTCGAGCAAATGAAAGGCCGTGGCGTGCGCATCATGAAGGCCGACGACCTGCAAAGCGTCACGCCTGATGCGAAGGCCAAGGACCACTTCGTCATCGTCGACGCCGTCGGCGTCTGCGAGCAGGACAAAACCGACTCACGCCCCATGGAGCAAAAGCCCACCGTCAGCTTCGAAAAGCTCATGCAAGCCGTCGCCTTCGGCAACACCGAAGACGATGTGCTGACGTCGCTAGCCGGGCGGCTGGCGAGAATGGAACACCGCATCAGCGCCGACGACGACAAAAAGATCCGCGCCGCGAGCGGCGGCCTGGGACTCAAAGACCTAGCCCACCGTATCGTCCAATCCCTCGACCCCGACATTTATCTCCCTCTCCCCCTCGGAGAGGCCGCTCCAATTCCCTCCCCCTTGACGGGGGAGGGCGAGGGAGGGGGTGAAGCTACTATTCCCCCCTTTGAAAAAGGGGGGCGAGGGGGGATTTCAACACGCGATAAAATCGTGCAAGACGCCGTCCGCCCATTGCACGACCCTAAACTCCGCGAACTGTTGAACGAGATCAAAAAGAAAACCGAAATCACCATCGACCACGTCAGCGCCGATGAAGTCCTCGAAAGCGGCTTCTCCCCCGAAGCCCTCGATCGCGCCAAAGGCATGATCAAGTCCTTCGAGCAGTTCATCAAAGATCACAAAGACGAAATCACCGCCTTGCAAGTGCTTTACAGCAAGCCCTACAAACACCGCCTCACCTTCGATGCCGTGAAAGAACTCGCCGACGCCATCGAAAAGCCACCGTACTTGTGGAACGAATCCCAACTGTGGAACGCCTACGCCGCGCTGGAAAAATCCAAAGTCAAAGGCGCCAGCGCCAAACGCATCCTCACCGATCTCGTGTCGCTCGTGCGCTTCGCCATCCACCAGGACAACGAACTCATCCCGTTCCCCGAACGCGTCAACGCCAACTTCAAGGTCTGGCTCGCTACCCAACAATCTTTACCCCCTCTCCCTCCGGGAGAGGGCAGGGGTGAGGGTAAACTCCCCTCTCCCGCAAGCGGGAGAGGGGCCGGGGGAGCGGGAGCCCGCTTCACCCCCGAACAACTCCGCTGGCTCGAAATGATCCGCGACCACATCGCCGCCAACCTAACCATCGCACCGGACGATTTCGAATACGCACCGTTCTCCCAGCAAGGCGGCCTCGGCAAGGCCCATCAGCTGTTCGCCGACAAGCTGGGTACAATCATTGAAGAACTGAACGAGACGTTGGCGGCATGACGCAAAACGATCCCCAAATTGGCGGCGAAGTCACCCTGTATGTGGCCCCGGACGGACGAATCCGTCTGGACGTGCGCTTGGAACGCGATACGGTTTGGTTGACACAAGCGCAGATGGCCGAGCTATTTGGTCGGGAACGCTCGGTTATCACCAAGCACATTAGCAACGTATTCAAGGAGGGCGAGCTGGATCGAGATTCAGTATGTGCAAATTTTGCACATACTGCGGAGGACGGAAAAACCTATTCCGTGCAGCACTTTAATCTCGACGTCGTCATCTCGGTCGGTTACCGCGTCAAATCTCTTCGCGGCACCCAGTTCCGCATCTGGGCCACCCGCGTGCTGCGCGAGCATTTGGTGCAGGGCTATACCTTCAATCAAACCCGGCTGGCTGAGCGCGGGCTGTTGGAAGCCCGGCAGACGCTAGACCTGCTTGCGCGCACATTGCAAAACCAGGCCTTGGTGGACGACACCGGCCGGGCGGTGTTGGATCTGATTACCGGCTACGCCGACACCTGGCGCCTGCTGCTGGAATATGACGAAGACCGGCTGGCGTCGCCGCCCGGCGCGCGGCCTTCAAAGGGCGTGCTGGATTACGCCAAAGCCAGCACCGCAATTGCTGATTTCAAGCGCGAGCTGATGACACGCACCGAGGCCACGGCGCTGTTCGGTAACCCGCGCGGCGAAGCATTAGAGGGCATACTCGCCAGCATCGAGCAGACAATGTTCGGCGAGGCACTGTACCGCTCGCGCGAGGAGAAAGCAGCGAATCTGCTGTATCTCGTCATCAAGGATCACCCGTTTTCAGATGGTAATAAGCGCATCGGCTCGTTTCTGTTCATGCTTTATCTGCTGCAAGAGGACATTGCGCATTCATTAAACCCCTCGGCGCTAACGGCGCTGGCCTTGCTGATTGCTGAAAGCGCCCCCTCCAGCAAAGACTTGATGATTCGACTGACCATGAATTTGTTGGTGGAGCGGGCGCATGCGTAACTTCATGGAAACGGCAACTATCAAGGATTACTTGATAGTTCGACCCGACGGCGCCCGGCAGGTGTCGCGCGATGGCGAGCGATCAGGGGCGGCAACTTGTAAGTTTTACTTACAAGTTCGCCAAGAAGCTGGCCTCGGCAAAGTGCATCAACTATTCGGCGACAAGCTGACCGCGATCATTGAAGAATTGAACGAGACGTTGGCAGCGTGATGACAAAAGAAGAAGACACCCTCGACACCGGCCGACTTGGCGACATTCAAAAACGCCTCGGCAAGTCTTTGCCGAATGATTGGGTGCTTACGACGTTGGGCGAAGCCTTCAAATGGGGCAGCGGTGGCACACCGAAGAGAACAGACACGCGATTCTACGGCGGTAACATCCCGTGGCTGATTATTGGTGATCTGAACGACGGTGTGGTTACCGATTCTCAGACAACAATTACCGAAGAAGGGTTAAAGGAAAGTTCAACCAAATGGGTTGAGCCTGGTTCGATTCTTCTTGCTATGTACGGCTCTATTGGGAAGCTGGGCATTGCCGGTCGCCGACTGACAACTAATCAAGCGATTGCTTTTACGAAGCCAGACCCAGTCGATGCCAAATACCTTTTCTACTATCTGATGTATACCCGTGGCGATCTTGCTAGTCTTGGCAAAGGCGCCACGCAAAAGAATATCAGCCAGACAGTTATAAAGGCGTTTCCGTTTGTATTAGCCCCACAAGGCCAACAAAAACGCATCGTCGCGGAAATCGAAAAACAATTCTCCCGCCTCGACGAAGCCGTCGCCAACCTCAAGCGCGTCAAGGCCAACCTCAAGCGCTACAAAGCCGCCGTCCTCAAAGCCGCCGTCGAAGGCCGCCTCGTCGAAACCGAAGCCGAACTCGCCCGCCGCGAAGGCCGCAGCTACGAAAACGGCGAGCAACTATTACAACGCATCCTCGAAACCCGCCGCAGCCAGTGGAAAGGCAAGGGCAAATACAAGGAACCTGCTGCGCCCGACACCACCGACCTGCCCGACTTGCCGGAGGGATGGTGCTGGCTATGCGTCGAGACTATTGCGTTCGTTACAAAGCTTGCGGGCTTCGAATATACAAAGTTCGTGAAGTACTCCCCTGATGGGGATCTGGCAGTTATCAAAGCGGAAAATGCTGGTCCGTCCGGATTCAAGCGAACAGAATTTTCGCGCATCAATAGCAACACGGTTTCTAAATTAACGCGGTCACAGCTTAAACCAGGCGACATACTGATGGTTTTTGTCGGGGCAGGTACCGGTTATGTTGCCCGCGTACCAGACGATCAGCCATATTTTCTGGGGCCGAATATTGCGATGATTCGCATTGAGTCGAGTGAGATATCAATACCGTACATTGAAATGTTTCTGCGATCGCCAATTGGAAATTCACTCGCGCTCGCATTTGCAAAAGCTGTAGCTCAGCCATCATTATCCATGGGGTCTATCAGAATGATTCCGATAGCTATACCTGTGCTATCGGAGCAACAACGCATTGTCACCGAAGTCGACCGCCGTCTCTCTCTCGTCCGCGAAGTCGAAACTCAGGTCGACGCCAATATGAAGCGTGCCGAGCGCCTGCGCCAGTCCATTCTTAGTAAGGCGTATGCGGGTTTGCTCGTGCAGCATGTATTGCCGAGCATAGCAATGGCAGTGAAATAGGGGAGGCGTAAGTCATGGAAAAGAAGAGACCACCATTTCGAAAACCAAAAGCTGTGCCAACATACGCTACACCCGAAGAGCTGTTCGCCAAGCTCCCTAATCGTGCAAAATCTCATGGCTACCTGCGCGGTCCACAGGCTGATGCACTGCGCGATTATGTGAATCTACAAGATAAGAGCGACATAGCATGCGAATTACCAACAGGCACCGGTAAGACAACAGTTGGACTTCTTATCGCCGAATGGCGCAGACGTCAAACAGGTGAGAGGGTGGCCTATCTCACGTTGACAAACCAATTGGCTCAACAGGTGCTACGCGAAGCGGAAAAGCTTGGCGTCGAGTGTGCGGATTTGACAGGCACCAAGGATACGCGCGATGCCGGTGAAGTGGGGCGCTATATGATGGGGCAAGCAATCGGCGTTACAACGTTTGCGAACCTGTTTAACGTCAAACCCGTGGTACAAGCTTCAAATGTTTTAGTATTCGACGATGCGCATGGCGGCGAACACTATGTTGCAGCAATGTGGACTGTGAGGATCGATGCTGAAGAACACAAGCAAGTTTATAACGAAGTATTGACCGCTCTTCGCCCTTCATTATCCGAGTCACAATATCGTGTTGTCACTGATGAGAGCGAATATTCGGCGGTCGAGTTAGCAGACGCACATTCGCAAGCAGACGTTCTTGCGAGCGTGACAGCAGTACTCGACGAAGCGAGAGAGTCAAATATCCATTTTCCATGGACTTTAATTCGCAATAATCTCCCTGCTTGTTTGTTTTTCGTATCATTTCGTGAGATAGCGATACGACCGATTGTACCGCCGACACATACTCATGATTCGTTCAGCGAAACAAAACAGCGTATATACATGTCGGCAACGTTAGGCGGGGAAGGCGACCTACTCCGGGGATACGGGATTACGAGCATTGAAACAATTCGCGTAAAACATGCACAATGGGGTCGGCGCTATATCTTCATGCCTAGTCTTTATTGTGAAGAGGGCGAATGCCTCCAAGTCGTTTCATCAATATGGAACGAAATGAGCGTACATCGTGCACTCATTCTTGCGCCGTCATTCCCAATAGCAGACCGAACTTTTGAGACGGTCTCCGCTGGCATGAGACCAAAACCAACCAAACTAAGTGCGCGAGATATAGAGAATAGCCTTGAGCCATTTACCAGTGCGGAAGGCGCAGTACTCTGTCTTGCTGGCCGTTACGATGGGCTTGATCTTCCCGGCGATGACTGTCGGCTACTTGTAATGGCTGAGAGCCCAGGTGCTGTTGGGGCCTTGGAGCGACATCTTCGTGAATACTGGAAATTGGGTCCTTTGCTTCGCCGTCGAGAAAGAACGAGGTTGATTCAAGGCATGGGTCGTTGCACGCGCGATGCAACCGACTTTGCAGTAATCATTCTTCTTGGCCAGTCGTTAATCGACAGCATTACACCACCTGTATTCGCTAGAAGACTTCCTGGAGAGATCCAGCGCGAGCTTAATTGGGGCATTGAACAGGGGGAAGTTGCCAGAGAAGACGCCGATGCACTAACTGAAATGATCGTAGGTTTGCTTACTGATGAAGATTATCGAAAAAATGCAAATGAGAACATCGCGGAACTGGATATTCCAGATCAAGTGGTTGATGAACTCAGTGAGACTGAAAGCGGCAAAGCAGAGGTTCTATACCTGCGCGCATTGTGGAGCGATGACTACTCAGGTGCTTATCAAGTAGCACGGCGAGTAGCAGACAACATCAATAAAGCTGAGTTAGCTGGCTATCGAGCTTGGTGGCTTTTCCTGGCATCTATCGCAGCGCACTTAGGGGTCGACAAAGATGGTGAGGTTGACTGCCTGAAGAGAGCAAAAGCTATAGGAATTAATTCAGGCTTTCTAGACAAACTGCTTCGTCTTCGTACTAAGAGCTCTGCGATACCTGATAAAGCGAGCACTCTGGACGTGCAGGCTGAGTCGATATGGAAACAGATAGCAAACTGGGGCTGGCAAGGTCCAGCATTTGGAAAAAAGATCCAAGAAATGCTCTCTGGTTTATCTCAACCCGCTGACCACACTAAATTTCACATCGGCTTAGAACGCCTCGGTCAATGTTTAGGGGCAGAGGTTATACGAACGACGGCGGAAGGTGCACCGGACGTCGTGTGGATTTTTCAGGACCGCTGCTACACATTCGAGGCAAAGGCTGGAACCCATCTGTCGAAGAAATATGTTCAACAGGCCAAGGGCCATGTTGAGTGGGTAAAAGCAGAGCGCCCAGAATTAAGTGATGTCCGTATGCAACCGCTGATAGTTTCTGCTGGAAATAACGTTGATGAGCTAGCGAAGCCATATATCAAAGGGCTAAATTTTATCTCAACTACAGACATAGCACTGTATGGTCAGAGTACTGCAACCGAAATTCAAAATATACGCACCCAATTTGCTGGCAAAGAATATGGGGCTATTCGTGAAGAGCTAATGACCAATATACGTCATGGAAAAATGGATTGCGGCTCAATTGATAAGTTATTGAGTACCCCTTTGAGAAACCACTATAAAGGTATGTGATGGCAAGCAACACCAATCAAATTGTCCTAAAGCTTTGGAATTACTGCAACGTCTTGCGCGACGACGGCATGAGCTATGGCGACTACGTCGAACAGTTGACGTATCTGCTGTTTCTCAAGATGGCCGACGAGCGCACCAAGGCTCCGTATAACCAGAAGAGTCCGGTGCCTGACAAATACAGTTGGACTAGCCTTATCAAGAAAGATGGCGACGAGCTGTTCGATCACTACCGCCATACTCTTGAAGAACTAGGCAAACAGAAGGGGCTGCTCGGGCTGATCTTCAACAAGTCGCAGAACAAATTTCAGGACCCGGCCAAGCTGCGGCGGCTGATCGTGGACCTGATCGACAAGGAAACCTGGGTGTCGATGAGCGCCGACGTGAAGGGCGATGCCTACGAAGGCCTGCTGGAAAAGAACGCCCAGGACACCAAGTCCGGCGCCGGCCAGTACTTCACCCCGCGCCCGCTGATTCAGGCGATTGTGGATGTCATGGCCCCGAAGCCCGGCGAGACCGTGAGCGACCCGGCCTGCGGCACCGGCGGCTTTATGCTCGCGGCGCACGACTATGTGGTGAAGCACAACCCAAACTTGACCAAGCCGCAAAAGACCAAGCTCAAAGAGGAAAGCTTCAAGGGCTGGGAGCTGGTGCAGGCCACGGCGCGGCTGTGCGCCATGAACATGCTGCTGCACGGCATCGGCAGCCAGGACTTTGAGCCCATTGTGGTGTCCGACTCGCTGGCCGCCGACCCCGGTGATCGCTTCGAGATGGTGCTCACCAATCCGCCCTTCGGCAAGAAGAGCAGCACCACGATTGTGGGCGAGGAGGGCAAGGTCAGCAAAGAGCGCGACATCATCGAGCGCGGCGACTTCTGGACTACCACCTCGAACAAGCAGCTCAACTTCATTCAGCACGTCAAAACCCTGCTCAAGCAAAACGGCCGCGCCGCCGTGGTCGTGCCCGACAACGTGCTGTTCGAAGGAGGCGCTGGTGAAACGATTCGGCGCAAATTGCTGCACGAGTGCGATGTGCATACTTTGTTGCGATTGCCGACCGGATTATTTTACGCACAAGGCGTGAAGGCGAACGTGCTTTTCTTCGACAAGAAACCCGCGAGCGAAACACCGTGGACAAAGAAGTTGTGGATTTATGATTTGCGCACCAACAAACACTTCACGCTGAAGACTGGTGCCTTGAAGCGCGAAGACCTTGATGACTTCGTGAAGTGTTACAACCCGGAGAACCGTCATCAACGCAAAGAAACTTGGAAGGAAAAGGCTGCCCCCTCTCCC
The DNA here is from genome assembly GCA_036514695.1 of Gallionella sp. Lineage (GTDB taxonomy): Bacteria > Pseudomonadota > Gammaproteobacteria > Burkholderiales > Gallionellaceae > Gallionella. The sequence goes on from DATBWQ010000028.1 coordinate 28,415, forward strand.
CAGCCCTCTCCCGCGAGGGGAGAGGGGGCGGACAATGAAGGTCGGTGGCGTGTCTACACATACGATGAAATTGCCGCCCGCGACAAAGTCAGTCTCGACATCTTCTGGCTGAGGGATGAATCACTTGAGGATTCCAATAATCTGCCGTCGCCGGATATTCTGGCTGCTGAAATTGTGGATGATCTGGAAGCGGCGTTGGAGCAGTTTAGGGAGATTGCGGTGGACTTAGGGAGCAAATGATCATGCCAAAAAGCAGGCGACTCGTTACACAACATTTGGAAGGTGTTTCCTGGAAGCTTCTCCAGGATTATCCGCATCTCATAAATGACATGATCAAACGGCGCGCGGGCGTCTACGCCCTGTATAAGAATGACCAGCTCTATTATGTAGGGCTAGCTAGTAATCTTATGGGTAGGCTCAAAACACATATTCGAGACCGGCATCAAGGATCATGGGACAGGTTTAGCGTGTATCTGACGCTCCGTGACGATCACATTAAAGAGCTTGAGTCACTATTGTTGCGGATTGTTTCGCCTGAGGGAAATAAACAGCAAGGAAAATTTGTTAAGTCGGAGAACCTTCACCCTTTACTAAACAAACTCGTTGATGAAAAACTCAAAGACCAGAAAGCTGATCTTATGGGTGGAAGGGTGGCTCTGCATCGACAACAAGCCAAAGGTAGAAAAGCTAAAGGGAAGGGTGCTCTCAAAGGCTTAGTGAATCGCTGGATAACTCTTAAGGCTTGGCGGGGCGAATATGAATACACAGCATCTCTTCGCAAAGACGGCATGATCGGCTATGACGGCCAGCTCTTTGATAGCCCGAACGCCGCAGCGACAGCGGCACTAGGTAAGCCAGCAGGAGGATGGGGGTTCTGGCGATTCAAGGATAAGAGCGGCGATTGGGTACTGCTGCGTATACTCAAGGGACATTAGTCGTTGCGGAAGCAATAGAAGAAAAAGTGCTGACATGTGTGGCTGTTTCGGCACGAATAAAAATTCCCTACTATGAAAAACGTCCATCTGATCATCCCTGATCTGTTCCTGCCCGAAGACATCGCCGCCGAGGTATGCGCGGGCCGATGAATAGTTCGTAGGGTTGCAAGGGCAGGATCAAAATTGGATTATGGGAAATGTTTGCGGCGAATACTGTTTTCGCTGACTACCACCATACAACCTTCTACCTGCTGCGGTTCGGACAACATTGCCAACACCAGATCGGCAGGCCGTTCCGGCGGATAAGGCTCTTGCCGAAAAAACAGGATTGCGGGCGGTGGCAGCAAGCCTTCCCGAAAGACCAAGTCACCGTAATCACGGTCGAAAGTCACGATCCATCGCTGTTCACGCCGCACATATTCCATCACTTCCTTGTCACTGACTGCGGGCATTGCCTCGCTTACGGCAACCACATCCACGCCAGCCGCACGCAGTTTGCGTATCGCCGGTGCAGGAAAGTTTTCGTTGGCGAGCAGAGCGATACTCATGCGGCAAGCTTGGGCAAGGGAATGTAATCTTCCTCATGCAGCCGCTCGGCGGCAAAAGCCAGGGCAGCCAGAATGTCTTCGCGGATGATGTTAGGGTAGGACTCCAGAATCTGTTCAAACGTCCAGCCATTCGCCAGCCATCCCAAAATCAACTCAACGGAAATCCTGGTTCCCTTGATGATAGGTTTACCCACCAGAATTTCAGGGTCGGAAACAATACGGTCACGCCAGTCCATTTCAGCACCTCCTTGCTCAGAATTACGCCGGAATTACCGCTCGTGCAGGCGCTCCGTTGCGGACATTATAGGCTCTCGATGGATTGCCGCAAACAAGGAATTCAACGATGAGCAGAAGCTCTTGCTACAACGAGACCTATGCAGGCATGGGTGCATCTTTTACCGTCACGGCGTAGCCGGTTAATTGCCACAAGCCGGCAGGTCAGGCATCTATTTGAAATCTGGTGCGAGGCGGCGTAACAGGATAGTATCTGCGCGAACCGCGATACTAGCGGAGGGAGCAGGCGGGCATAACAACAGGAGCCCTGTAAAACGACCATCATGTCCTCAGAATCACAAGCCAAGGAGAATATTGACCACTTGCTCACGCAATCGG
>DATBWQ010000029.1:0-8133 GCA_036514695.1 Gallionella sp.
CGGCGGGCAAAGCCCGCCCTACGGTAAATCACTTAATAGTCATGAATTATGCAAAGCTCAATAGTCAGAGGTTCCTTAACTGTTACAGAGACTGCGTTCGTATCATGTTTGTGATTAATGTCACATACAAATATTTCTGAACGAACTATTCTCACTCGCGAATAATCAAAATAACAGGAAGTGAAAAGCTCAACCCGACCCCGGATTCATCCCTCTAACCTCAAATTAAGGAATATTTCATGAAGACATCACTGATAGTTGCTGCAGCTTTGATCACTCCGTTCGTCACCACGTTCGCCAATGCCGGCGATGACGCCCTGTTGGGCGAAGCGCGCAAGGTGGCAACGACATTGCCACCCAAGCTGCTCGCCGCACTTCAGGATGAGATCAGCAAATCAGGCCCGGAAGGCGCGATCCCCGTCTGCAAGGACATGGCGCCCAAGATGGCTGGCGAGATATCCCGGCAGACCGGCTGGAAGATCAAGCGGGTCAGCCTCAAGGCACGCAATGAAGCTCGCGCGACTCCCGATGCCTGGGAGAAAGCCGCTCTCGAAGATTTCGACAAGCGCGCCGCTGCCGGCGAGCCGCCAGCCCAACTGGAAAAGGGCGAGAAGGTCGGCGAAGAATACCGCTACGTTAAAGCGCTGCCGGTGCAACCGCTCTGCCTCAGTTGCCATGGTCCTGCAGACCAGCTCAGCCCCGCCGTCAAATCCGTTCTCGGCCAGCATTACCCGAATGATCATGCAACCGGTTACTCTGTAGGACAGATCCGCGGCGCGATCAGTGTGCGCAAACCACTTTAAGAAAATTATGGAAATGACTCCATGTTCCGCGTAGTCTGGCGAATGAGATTCAAAGTGCTTTCAAAAAAGAGGTTGTGTTGGAGGCACTGAAATTTTTCTACAACCTCGCATACAGGAGACGATCATGTTCAAGAAAACTTTGACAATGTCCGTATTAACCGGCGCCCTGGTGTTTACCAGCGGCTTTGCTTTGGCGGACGATCAGGATCGCACGCGTCTGCAAGATAAAGATCAGACCAAGAGCAAGGTCCAGGACCGGGACCAGGACAGGATATACGGCAGCCAACTGATGACGAAGCAAGAACGCAACGAGTTTCGGAACAGAATGCGTTCCGCAAAGACCGCCGAGGAGAGGGAGCAGATCCGTGCGGAGCACCATGAACGCATGATGGTGCGCGCCAAGGAGCGTGGCGTGACACTTCCGGACGATCCTCCGGCAAGAGGTAGCGGCATGGGACCGGGTGGCGGTATGGCTCCGGGTGGCGGCATGGGGCCGGGTGGTGGAAGTGAGAGAGGGGGATATTGAACCGCTCCTGGTTATTCTTGAGCCGAATGCACCAAATTCGACGTGACTGTTTACGAGGAGAACAACTGTTGTCAGATAGCAGACTGGGAGGAATCGAGTTTATTAGCGCAGTGCCTGCCGGAATTCGTCATGGAAGTGGTGGAAGGCGCTGTCGAGCAGTTGCACGGCGCCGTTGATGAGATGGCAACGGCCACTGCCGGGCAGCATGGCGCAGAGATTTTCCAGGGTGGCGAGATCGGCTGCGGTGCCGCGCCCGGTGTCGATGCGGTCCAGCAGGCGGCTCATGGTGGCGGTGCCCACCTTGCACGAGTTGCATTGGCCGCATGAGGAATGGGCGAAAAAGCGTTCGTATTCGGCCACGCGTTTGACGATACCGGTGCCCTCCGAGATGACGATCATCGCCCCGGTGCCGAGGTTGCTGCCGCGCGCGCGCAGGGATTCGAAATCCATTGCCACATCGAGGTCGGCGGGTGTCAGCAGGGTGCTCGAAGGTCCGCCGGTAAATACCGCCTTGAGCGGCTTGCCCGACAGCAGGCCGCCGCCGTGGACGAAGATGAGTTCGCGCAACGGTGTGCCCATCGGCAGTTCGAATACGCCGGGATAGAGCACGTCGCCGCTCAGTGAATACAGCTTGGTGCCGGTGCCGGTACCTTTGCCGAGTGCGCGGAACCAGGCGGCGCCATGTACCACGATGTGCGATACGTTAGCCAGGGTTTCGACGTTGTTGATCAGGGTCGGGCAGCCATACACACCAGCCTGTGCAGGATAGGGCGGTTTGCCGCGCGGGAATGGGAAGCGGCTCTCGACCCATTCCATCGAAGCCGTTTCTTCGCCGCCGATGTAATGCCCGGAGCCGGGCAGCAGATCAAGCTGCAGCGGTTTGCCGAGCGCAGTCGATGCGAGCGCCAGCAGATCCGAGGTTCGCCATTGTTCGAGCGCCGCTTTCAGCGCCGCAGTCGAACGCGCCATGTCGGGGTTGATGTAGAACACGATGCGGTTGGCGCCAACTGCGAGTGCCGCCACTGCTGCGCCTTCGATCACCTGATGCGGCGTTTCTTCCAGCAGCATGCGATCCTTGAAGGTGCCGGGCTCGTCTTCGTTGCCGTTCACAATCAGATATTTGTCCGGCTTCGGCGTTTCGGCGGCGACCGCATCCCACTTGCGCCATGCCGGAAAGCCGCTGCCGCCCAAGCCGCGCAAATCGGCAAGGCGTACTTCCTCGCGCACGGCAGCCGGATCCTGCGCGGCGCGAGCCAGTGCTTTGCCGCCGCCCAAGCTGCGCCAGAGAGCCATATCGGCACCGATACGCCGCTCCGGATGGAGCAGGATCTGGGTCGTTTCAGCCGGGGGAGTTCTAACCGGGGTGGTTTTGGGGTTCAGCGTTTCCATACGCCTCCCGCAGCGTAATCCGGCAATATCTGAGGCGCACGGCGTGTCAGTGGCATGCCGGCGAGGGTCAGTGCGCGGCGCAGCCGGTTCACATGCTCGAGGGTGACTTTCTTGGGGCCGCGGTCGCGATTGGCGATGGCTGAGATGCCGGCGCGGCGCCCGAAGCTGATGATCTCGAGCAGGGCGTTGCCCATGATGCGGTTGCGTCCATGGATGCCTCCCGCTACTTCGCCCACCGCATACAGGCCGGGCACAGTGGTGGCGCCATTGGTGTCGATCACCGCGCCGCCGTTCTGGTAGTGCAGGGTCGGATGAACCAGCAAGGGTTCGATACGCGGGTCGATGCCCGAGACGCGGGTGCGCGTCATCAGGTTGGGGAATTGTTTTTCCAGCATACCCGGCTGGGCGCGTTCCAGGCGCGGCGTGTCGAGCCATACCCCGACGCGTTGGTCGTCGATGCGGATGCCGCGCCCCTCGCTGCATTCGCGCAGGATCGCGGCACATACCACGTCGCGCGGCTGGAGTTCGTCGATGAAACGGCGCCCAACGGCATTCACCAGCAGGGCGCCCGCTGCGCGCACACCCTCGGTGACCAGCTTGCCCGCCAGATGGGATGGGTGCAGCAAGCCAGTCGGGTGGTACTGGAAAGAATCCAGCTCGCGCAACCGTGCGCCGATACGGTATGCCAGAACCAGCCCGTCTCCCGTTGCGCCCAAGTGATTGGAGGTTGGAAAACCGTTCAGGTGCAGCCGCCCCAGCCCGCCGGTTGCAAGGATCACTGAGCGGGTGCGCACGATGCGCAACTGGTCGTCGAGCAGCGAGGTGAGCACCGCACCGACGCATTTCTGCCCGTGTTCGTTGGACAGGAGTTCGACGGCGGGGCTTTGCTCCCAGACTTCGATGCTGCGATGCTGGATGACGGCTTCGCGCAACACGCGCATCATTTCCAGTCCGGTGTAGTCGCGGCAATGGACGAGGCGCGCGGCGCTCATGCCACCCGCGCGCCGCGTATGCAGGTCGCCGCTGGGAGTTTGTTCGAACTGCATGCCTTGATGAATGAGCCAACGAAGTACGTCCGGACCGTCTTCGGCCATGGCTGCTACCAGTGCCGGGTCGCCGGCATGGTGACCACCGCGCAGGGTATCCTGAACATGCCGTTGCACCGAATCATCCGGCTCGATGGCGGCCTGGATGCCTCCTTCGGCCATGACGGTATTGCTATCTCCCAGGCGCAGCTTGGTGACCAGCAGCACGCGCGCGCCCTTTTCGGCTGCCGCCAGTGCCGCTGCGCAGCCCGCGCCACCTCCGCCAATCACCAGCACGTTGGCGTCTGTCACCGGGGTGCCGGCCAGGTCGGCCTCGTCGATGAATGCCTCGGACTGCAACAGCCCGGCCAGCTCGCGCTGGCAACTGTCGCCCGCGTTGGCTCCCACTGTCAGCTTGACCACGCTGCCGCGCAGGTGGTCGGGGTGGTAGGCGTTGAGCAAAGCGTCCGTGTCGGCCAGTTCTGGCAGCGAACCGATATCCGCGTCGGGGCGGTAGCGTGCCAGTGCCTCTGCCAGAGGAATGCCGTTACTCATCTTGAGTTAGCTTTCATTATTTTCATTCCCCGTCATTCTCTTGTTGGGTAGTCCATAAGCCGGACGATCCAGAACCAAAAGTAGGTCGGGCTATGCCCGACATGGTGGGCATAGCCCACCCTACGCACTACGCGCACATCTTGAGTTAGCTTTCATTATTTTCATTCCTCATCATTCTCTTCCTGGGTAGTTCCTTGGCGCCCTTGGCGCAACTCTTCCAGCCGGTAAATGAGGTTGGGCGGACGCAGGTGAAAATGAGCCGTCACGCGCCGGGTGAAAAGACCAACATGGGCCGGTGCGATCAGTTCGGGGCAGGCAACGTCGCACAGTTCGCACATGACGCATTCGAAGAACGCATCTCCCGCCTCGCGGTAGCGGCCCGCAGCAGCCAGCGCAACGCCGTTTTCGACGGTAATGCCCTTGGGGCAGGCGTTGTCGCAGCCGTGGCAATGGCGGCAGCGCGACGCCTCGGGAAAAATATCCTGGAAGCGCGCATGAATGTCCCAGCCATCCTTGAAATCGCCGATCTCGTAGTGATGCTGTGGCGCCGATGCAGGCGGCATGAACACCACCTCGATGCCGTTCTCGGCGAAGGTCTGGCAGGCGAGTCCCACGGTCACATCCTTGCCGCGCCTGAGCATCACGCGGCAGGAGCCGCACACACCCTCCATGCAGCCGACACCTGTGATACGCGGCACCCCGGCGTGCCACGCAGCCTCGACCAGGGTCATGCCGGCATGTGCGTTGACGGCAAGGCCGTTGATGGTTAGCGCAACGTCCGGCTGCTGGTCATTCTCATTTGTCGTGGTTGACGTGGTGTTGCTTGCTGTCATGGGGTTTATGCTCGTTATGGGCGCGCGAGATCAATGATCTTGCGCAGATCATAGTCCTTATGCCCGCCGACACGCTCCACCAGTTCGGACATGCGCTGGTCGAGAGTGGGGCGCTCGGTCTTGTACAACAGTCCTGAGGGTATGCGGCCTGCCTGTTTTGCGGCATTGACTGCGTTCATCGCCGCACTCAAATCGCTTGTGTCGTGACCGTCAGGCACTTGGTCGCAGGCATTCTTGAAGGCATGGGCGGTGTCAATCTCATTGAAAGACGGGCATTGGGAAAGCAGATTGATGAAGGCGAATCCCTTGTGCTCCATGCCATCCTTGATCAGTTGCGATGCCAGCTTGACGTTGCCGGCAAATGCCTGCCCGACATAGGTGGCGCCATAGGTGAGCATATACAGCACCGGGTCCAGCGGTTCTTCCAGACCGCCATAAGGGGTGGTGGTGGTCTTCATCTCCGGTCGGGAGGTGGGAGAACACTGACCCTTGGTCAAGCCGTAAACATGGTTATCCATCAGGATGTAAGTCATATTGATATTCTTGCGCGCCAGATGTGGCATGTGTCCGCCGCCGATGGAAAAGCCATCGCCGTCGCCGCCGGTGACCACCACGGCGAGGTCGGGACGCGCCAACTGGACACCGGTTGCCACCGGGCCGGCGCGGCCATGCAGAGTATGCATCTTGTAGGAATTGACGAAATAGGGCAGGCGCGAGGAACAGCCGATCCCGGACACGCTCACCAGAAAATTCGGGTCGACGCCGATTTCGGAAAGCGCGCGCAGCAGTCCTGTCAGTACGCCGTAGTGACCGCAGCCGGCACACCAGAACGAAGTGGTTTCATTCTTGTAATCTTTGGGTTTGAGCTCGACTTGATGCAAGTGCATTTGTGGTTGAAGGGGCGCATTCATGATAGTACCTCCCGAACTTTGTTGACGATCATCTCGGGCGTGAAGGGCATCCCGCCGCAAATGGTGTAAGACTCCGGGCGCAACGAAGTTTCCGCACGCACGAAATGGGCCAGTTGCCCCTGGAAATTGACCTCGGGCAACAATAGCCGTTTGCATGATGCGCCGAATGCCTCGAACTGTTGTGCCGGCAGGGGATTCAGCAGCTTGGGATAAAAACCATTGACCCGGTAGCCCTCGGCACGCAGGCGCTGCAGGGCTTCGCGCACCACGCCGATGGTGCTGCCCCAGGCGATCACGCCCAGGTCTGCCGTACCTTCGCCATCCACTTCCGTCGGGGCGACATCGTTGATTACCCCCTTGAGTTTGCGGAAACGTTTGTCCTGCATCGCCTCGTGGTTGGCCGATGAGTAGCTGGGCAGACCGATCTCGTTATGTTCGAGACCGGTGGCAATGTGTATGCCGCCGGGTGTGCCCGGATCGACCATCGGCGAAATGCCGTCCTCGGTCAGCGCATAGCGCCGGTACTCGCCGTTGCCGTCCCAACGCTTGCGTTCTACCACGTGATAGTCGTCCGGGTTCGGGTAAGGCACGTTCTGGGTCGAGAACGCCAGCGAACCGTCGGAAAGCAGCAGCACGGGGCACTGATACTTCTCCGCCAGATTGAACGCCACCACTGTCAGGCTAATGCAGTCATGAATGCTTTCCACGGATAGCACGATGCGCCCGGCATCGCCGTGGCCGCCATGTATCGCCAGAAACAAATCGGATTGTTCATGCTTGGTCGGCAAACCGGTGGAGGGGCCGCCGCGCTGTACGTCAACCACGACGCAGGGCAGTTCGCTCATGAACGCCATGCCCAGCATTTCGCTCATCAGCGACAAGCCAGGCCCGGAAGTGGAGGTCATCGCCTTCTTGCCGGCGTAGGAAGCGCCGAGTACCTGGGAAATGGAAGCGATTTCGTCTTCGGCCTGGATCAGGGTGCCGCCGCGCTTGGGCAGGTGTTTGGCCACATAGATGGCGACTTCGGTTGCCGGTGTGATGGGATAGGCGGAGAAAAAATCCAGCCCGGCAATCAGCGCGCCGAGGCCGATGGCGTTGTTGCCCGACATCACGATGACATCTTGCTTACCCTTGGGTGTACCGAGAGTCCACGGATCTGTTTTATCCAATGCCGCTGCCAGTTCGCGGCCACGCTCGAATGCGGTCAGGTTGCCCTGAACCACGTCTTCGCCACGGCGCGCAAATTTAGTGGCGATCACTTCGCGCAAGGATTCCACCGGGATATTGAACAGAACAGACATCGCTCCCAGCGCCACCATGTTCTTGGCGCGCAGGTTGTGCATATCCTTCGCCGTTTTGGTCATCGGGATGGGGTAAGCGAATACACCGGGCGGAATATCTGGCGTGAAATCGCTCGGGCTGTCGTAAACGATGGCAGTACCCGGTCTGAGGCTGGCGCGATTCATGTTGTAGGCTTCGCCGTTGAATGCACAAAGGACATCGAAGGTGTCGCCCTGGTTATACAGCCGTTCGGTGCTGGCGCGCACCTGATACATGGCATATCCGCCCTTGATTTCGGCGGGGAAGGTCTTGAAAGTGTAAACATCAAGCCCTGCATGCGCGCAGGCCTGAGTGACGAAATCGCCGACGGAAATAACGCCTTCGCCGCCTTCGCCGCCGATGCGGATGATCAAATCGTTCTTGGGTATGCCTTGCATCTACTAATCCTTAAGTATTTAATACTGCAATGAGGGAAAAATGTCATCCGCAGATCCTTCCTGACAGCCACAGAGATGTGAGCGATTATACCAAAAAAAGTTGCAAACGCCGTACATGGTTTGGAGGATGGGGAGGGTAAAAGCCTTGCCAGACCACGTTCTTGGAGTGGTAATACACTTTTTGGAATGCCGGATTTCTCAAGGCAGGGTGGCGATGAATAGCCGGTGCCAGAATCATCCATAGCCATCGCCGCCATCATGAATCATGCATATCGCGACTTCTTGCAGACCGGACCTTGCCAGCGACTTATTGAGGATTACATATTTGAAGACAGTGTCTCCGCATCTCGTAGGTCGGGCTACGCCCGACGCG
>DATBWQ010000030.1:0-28627 GCA_036514695.1 Gallionella sp.
GCGGCGGGCAAAGCCCGCCCTACGGTAAATCACTTAACAGTCATGAATTATGTAAAGCTCAATGATTGATAAGGAATTTCATGTTTACGATAGATCTTTATCAGACACAATAATCAGATACTAGTTGCCGGTAGTGGTTCAGTTTGAAATTTGAGCGTCTGACTGACTGCAGACTTTATTCCTCGCTATCAACTGGTTATCAGGACGAACTGTTCTCGACAATGGAGAACCCTGCTAATATCCCAACACCTTGTAATACACCGCACGATAAGCCTTGGCACTACTCTCCCAACTGAAATTCTTGGCCATGCAGTTTTTGCACAAGGCTTTCCATTTGCTTCGGTCGTGGTAGAGGTCGACGGCGCGCCGTATTGCGGCGAGCAGATTTTCGGCAGTTATGCCGTTGTACATGAAGCCGCTGGCCGTACCGTCCCTGAGGGTTGCCGCGGTGCAGTCCACCACCGAATCAACAAGGCCGCCGGTGGCATGTACGATGGGCGGGGTGCCATAGCGCTGGCTATAGAACTGGTTCAGGCCGCAGGGTTCGAAACGCGACGGCATGACGAACATGTCCGCCCCGGCTTCGATCTGGTGCGAGAGTTCTTCGCTGAAACCGATATGCGCGCCGATCTTGCCGGGGTAGCGATGCGACAAGTCACGTGCGGTCTTTTGCATCAGCGCTTCACCGCTGCCAAGCATGACCAACTGCACCGGCAATTCGGTCAGCAGCGGCGCGATTTCCAGCAAAATGTCCATACCCTTCTGCCCGGTGAAACGGCTGACAGCACCTAGCAGCGGTACATCCGGTTCAAGATTCAGGCCGAATCTGCGTTGCAGCGCTTCCTTGTTTGCGGCCTTGCCGGCCATGTTTGCGCTGCTGTAATGACTGGCGAGATATGGGTCGCCAGCCGGATCCCATTCGTCGGTATCGATACCGTTGAGGATGCCGGTCAGATCATCCCGGCGCGTGGTCAGCAGTCCCTGCATGCCGGAACCGAGTGCTTCTTGCTGGATCTCTTTGGCATAGCTCGGGCTGACGGTTGTGATGTGGCCGGCGTAGAACAAGCCCGCCTTGAGGAACGACAGCTTGCCGTAGAACTCCGCCCCGTTGATGCTGAAACAGGAAGCCGGCAAGTGCAATTCCTGCACCATCGCCGCGGCGAAGATTCCCTGGAAGGCCAAGTTGTGGATGGTGATCACGCTTGCTGCCGCGTCCTGCGCGAAATGCAGATAGGCAGGCGTCAAGCCGGTCTGCCAGTCGTTGCAATGCACCAGATCGGGATGCCAGGCTAGCGGCGAAGCGCTGCTGCCCAGCACAGCGGCTACTTTGGACAGCATGCCGAAGCGTAGCGCGTTGTCCACCCAGTCGTGTCCGTCGGCATTCTGATAAGGTCCACCCTCGCGCTGGTATAAGCTCGGGCATTCGAGCACGAACAGCGGCACCTGATTCGGCATGACGCCGGACAATAGTCTTGCTGCAGGAAAACCAGGCAGGTCATCGAATACTGCTACGACCTTGTGCTGCGTCAGTTGCGCCATGACCTGGTTATATCCCGGCACCAGCACGCGCACATCTATGCCGATGGCGCGCAAGGCGGCGGGCAGCGCACCGCTGACATCGGCCAAACCACCCGTCTTGATCAACGGGGCGACTTCGGAAGTCGCAAACAAGACTTTCAGTTCGGCCAACGCAGACTCACTTTTCTATGAACCCAAGCCGGACGAGCCGGAGCCAAATGTAGAGCGGTAGGATGCGGTGACGAAGGAACCGCATCGCTCGCGTGCCAAATGATGCGGTTCGTGCCTCACCGCATCCTACGACTTCTAAATTCTTGTCATAATTTGAGATCATTTGACTGGTAAGAGACTAAAAACCGCAGTTAGCGTGGAGGTATGGGCGAATTCATTCGCCCGAACAACAGGTTGCGTGCGAATAAATTCGCACCTACAAGAGCAGCCCAGCGCGTTGAAGTAAAATGACATTTCCCGCTAACCCGCTAACTGCGGTTTTTAGTGACGTAGCCCGAATGCAGCGCAGCGAAATCCGGGGTTTGGCGGGCGCGGCCGAAGTTCCCCCGGATTCCATTGCATTTCATCCGGGCTACGCTCGCTTTGAACGAATAACGATTTTATTTTACAGCCAGCGCATCATGCCTAGTTCAAACGGATGAGTCAGCATCTCGTGGCAGGGATAGGCGCGGATGTGATATTCCAGCTTGCCGCAATGCCCCGGTTTCACATCGGCGGCGAATATGTTTTCACCCGTGTCGGTCATCGTGCCGGTGGCAACAAAAGGATAGTGGAGCAAGCTCTGCAATTTCTCCCGTTTACTGAACAATCCCAGCAACAACTCAACTTTCACGTCGCCGGGGTTGAGGCCATTCAGTTTGACGCCCACTTCGAAGCGCAGACTTTCGCCGAAGATGATCTCCTGCTGTCCGGCGTCCAGGCGACGCAGTTCGACACCCGGCCATGCGTGGTTGATGCGCGCTTTCCAGCCGGCGATGATATGTGAATTTTGATACTGGTTTTCTTTGTACAAACGATGTTGCCGGCTGGCCGGCAGGTAACACTTGGCCAGATATTCTCCCACCATGCGTTTGGAGTTGAAGCGCGGCATGATGGTCGCCATCGAGTGCTTGGCCATCTTCACCCAGCTTGGCGAAAAACCCATATTGCCGTGTTCATAGTATAAGGGAACGACCTGATCCTGCAGCAATTCATAGAGCGTCCGGGTCTCTTCGCGAGTGCGAACCTCCTCGCCCAGTAATTCCGATACCGGTTTGATCGCCCAGCCGTTCTTGCCGTCATAACTCTCGCCCCACCAGCCGTCCAGTATCGACAGGTTGATAGTGCCATTGATGCCTGCCTTCATCCCGGATGTGCCGCTGGCTTCAAGCGGATACAACGGGTTGTTCAGCCAGACATCCACACCCGAAACCAGCATGCGCGACAGGCCAAGATCGTAACCCTCCACCATCAGGATTTTGCCGACGAACTCCGGTATCTTGGAAATCTGGGTGATATGGCGGATCAGGTCTTGTCCGGGGATGTCTGCGGGATGCGCCTTTCCGGCAAAGATGAAGACCGCAGGACGCTCCGGGTTGTGCAGGATTTCGCGCAGCCAATCGAGGTCGCCGAACAGCATGGTGGCACGCTTGTATGTTGCAAAGCGGCGTGCAAAGCCGATGGTCAGGATGTTCGGGTTTTCCGGATTGACGTACTTGAGCAGGCGATCCAGGTGCGCCTCGGAACCCTGATTGCGGAAATGTTGCGCGGTGATGCGTTCGCGCACCATGCTCAGCATCTGCGCCTTCAGGGTTTGGCGAACGCTCCAGAACAGGTGGTCAGGGATGCGATCCACGCCTTTCCAGAATTCCACGTCATTCATGCGCGCGCTCCATTCCAGTCCGAGATGACGCTCCAGTACTTCGACCCACTCGGACGCCAGGAAAGTCGCTGCATGTACACCGTTGGTGACATACGTCATCGGGTTTTCATGATGCTCGATTTCCGGCCACATGTCGCCGCAAATCACTGAAGACACCTCGCCATGTATGCGCGATACGCCATTGTTGAAACGGGTGCTGCGAATGGCCAGTGCCGTCATGTTGAAATCGGGGCTATCCTTGGTTCGCCCCAGCGCCAGAAACTCCTCGCGAGTCAGTTTGAGTTCCGAAAAATAATGCTCGAAGTAATCCTGCACCATACCCTCGCTGAAATGATCATGTCCTGCCGGTACTGGCGTGTGCGTGGTAAAAACCGTGTTGACCGCAACCGCCTCAAGAGCTGAGGAAAAACCCAGACCTTCATTGGCGATTTTCTGACGGATCCGTTCCAGCACCAGGAAAGCCGCATGACCTTCGTTGATATGCCAGACCGTCGGTTTCAAGCCCAGTTCCTGCAACGCGCCCACACCGCCGATACCCAGCACGATCTCCTGCTCGATGCGCATCACCTTGTCACCGCCATACAGACGATGCGTGATGTCGCGATCGTGCGGGCTGTTGCTTTCCAGATCGGTGTCCAGCAGGTACAGCGTGATATGACCAACCCTGGCTTGCCAAATCTTGATATTGAGCTTGCGCCCCGGCAGATTCACCGATGTAAAGGCCTCGGAACCATCAGCACGATGGGCCGGAACGATGGGCATGTCATCAAAATCGGAGTCGCTGTTGGAAGCGATCTGATTGCCTTCGCCGTCTATGGTTTGATGAAAATATCCCTGGCGATACAACAAACCGACACCGATGAAAGGCAGCCGCAAATCACTTGCAGCCTTGCAGTGATCGCCCGCCAGGATGCCCAGGCCGCCCGAGTAGATCGGGAAACTTTCGTGAAAACCGAACTCGGCGCAGAAATAAGCGACCAGATCCTCTTTGCGCAGCCAGTCCGATCCGCCAGCCGGCAACCGGTGATCGTGGTAAGTGTCATAATCTGCCAATACACGGTTGAAATTACCGATGAATACCTGGTCATCTGCCGCATCCAGCAGACGCTGCTCGTCCACACGCTTCAAAAAAACCTTGGGGCTTTGCCCGGTGGCATTCCACAGGCCCGGATGCAGGCTCGCAAACAGCGCGCGTGTCGGCCGGTCCCAGCTATACCAAAGGTTGTTTGCCAGTTCCTCAAGACGCGCCAGGCGTGCCGGGATTTTTGGACGGACTTGTAAAATGTATGCGGTGCTTCTTTTCATGGGTCGATTATGCAGTAAATATTCAAAATTGTGCTTGTGCGGGATTTTGGATTATAGCGCAACTGCCCCGTACTCCTGAAATACCCGGCACGCAGCAGCCGGTTCGTGACCGCAGCACTCATGTCATCCGGATCATCATGCACAAAAACTGAGTGTGCATCCGGCAACCCGGTGATTTTCATGATCCTTAAAACCGTAGTTGAACCACGAAGGGCACGAAGAATGCGAAGAAAAACAATGCACCGCACAGAATACGAGCATCACCATGCCGGTGAGCTTCCAATATCACGCAACGCCATGAAAAATCTTCGTGATCTTCGTGTTCTTTGTGGTGAACTGAGTTTTTCAGGATGATACATCATGGTCAAGCTGCGCGGCACGCAAAGCCGGACCGAACAGCGCGGCGCGATCGTTCAGGATCACCTTGACCGGCATCGCTTCCAGCAATGGACGCATCCGGCCTTTGTCAAGGAAAGCATCGAGAAACATGCGATTCTGCAACAGCAGCAATATTTTCGGCGCGATACCGCCACCCAGATACACGCCGCCCCGGCTCATCACCTTGAGCGCGAGGTTGCCCGCTTCCGCCCCGTACAGGCGCACGAACCAATTCAGCGTTTCGGCGCAGATTTCATCCCGATCAGACAGCGCGGCATGGGCAATGGCTGCGGCTGCATCACCGCTGCGCATTTCTTCCGCCAGCCATTGCGGTGCGGCAACATGATGATACAGGCACATAAATTCGTGCATGCTCAACAATCCCATGCCGGACACGACGCGTTCCCAACTGACGTGCTGATGCTGTCGCTGAAGATGGCGCAGCAAAGCCATGTCCAACTCATTGCCCGGGCTGAAACTGGCATGCCCGCCTTCAGTCGCGAAAGGCTGGTGGAACCGCCCGTCCCAATACAGGCCCGCTTCGCCCAGACCGGTGCCCGCAGCGATCACGGCGGCATTGCCGCTGGCATTCAACACACCGGGTTGCAACGTGATCAGATCTTTTTCGCCCAGCGCCGGCAGCCCATAGGCGGTCGCTTCCAGGTCATTGAGCAGGGTGCAGTGTGTGAAGCCGAACCGGTGTTGCAATGCGTCGGCATCGATACGCCATGGCAGATTGGTGGTTTGCACCACCCTCCCCTGCACCGGACCGGCGATACCGAAAGCCGCATTGCCAAGGGTTCCGGTTCCCGGCATAAAATCGCCGAGCAGTTCCTCGAACGTGGCGTAATCACGGCTCGGATAACTGACTTCGTGCACGATCCGCACTTGCGTGCCGCTGACTTCGACGATCGCAAGGCGCGTCTTGGTTCCGCCGATGTCACCTGCGAGAAATGGCTTCATGATCAATGATTATTGAGCTTTACATAAAATGAAGAACCGCGCGAATTATATGCCTTAATTCACCGGCACAAACGACAGACGAATCTGCCACGCTTCATCATGCTGGACAACTGCATCCGGCCCATAGAGATTTTGGATAACGGGCAGGACGTCTGTAGAAATCACCTCTATACTACCGGTTCACCGAGGAGAAAGTGATTATGCCAAAAGCGCCGAATCATGACCCGCACGAACCGCTCAATCTCAGCCTGAACGCGGTCCAGCAGTCGATGACCAATCATCTTATTTTTTCCGTGGGCAAAGACCCCATCACTGCAACGGACCGTGACTGGTTCTTCACGCTCGCCCATGTCGTGCGCGAACGCCTGATCGAGCGCTGGATGGCAACCATGCGCCGCTACTACAACAACGATGCCAAGCGGGTGTACTACCTGTCCATGGAATTCCTGATCGGCCGCAGCCTGATCAATGGCGTGCTTAACATCGGTTTTGTCGAGGAAGTCCGGCAGGCCTGCGTTGATGCGGGCATCGATCTGGACAAGGTAACGGAGATGGAATTCGATGCCGCACTCGGCAATGGCGGCCTGGGGCGTCTGGCGGCATGTTTCCTCGATTCGATGGCAACCATCGGCCTGCCGGGTTATGGCATGGGCATTCGTTACGAATATGGCATGTTCAACCAGAGAATCGAGGACGGCTGGCAAGTGGAGCACCCTGACAACTGGCTGCGCTATGGCAACCCGTGGGAATTTCCCCGCCCCGAAGTTCTTTACCCGGTAAAGTTTCATGGCCATGTGGTGCAATACAACGACGAGCATGGCAACTTGCACAATCACTGGATCGATTCCGATGATGTGATGGCGATGGCTTATGACACACCGGTTCCGGGCTATGGCCTGAATACCGTCAACAACATGCGTTTGTGGTCGGCCAAGGCCTCGCGCGATTTCGACCTCAAATATTTCAACGAGGGTAACTATATCAAGGCGGTGGGAGACAAGGACGAATCGGAAAACCTCTCCAAGGTACTCTACCCCAATGACACCACCGCGATGGGCCGGGAACTGCGTCTCAAGCAGCAGTACTTTTTCGTCAGCGCCTCGCTGCAGGACATTCTGTTCCGCTTCCAGAAGCATCATGATTCCTTCGACGAACTGCCGGACAAGGTGGCGATCCAGCTCAACGACACCCACCCTTCCATCGCCATTCCGGAACTGATGCGCCTGCTGGTGGACATACACCACCTAGGCTGGGATCACGCCTGGGACATCACCACCCGGACCATCGCCTACACCAACCACACGCTGATGCCGGAAGCGCTGGAGACCTGGCTGGTGGCGCTGTTCGAGTCCATCCTGCCGCGCCACTTGCAGATCATTTATGAAATCAACCAGCGCTTTCTATTGGGGGTCATGCACCGTTTTCCCGGCGACAACGAACTGCTCAAACGCATGTCCATCATCGACGAAACCCATGGCCGGCGCGTCCGTATGTCACATCTGGCGATCGTCGGCAGCCATCATGTCAACGGCGTGGCACAGCTTCATTCCGAATTGATGAAAACCACGATTTTTTCCGACTTCGACCGCTATTACCCGGGCAAGCTCACCAACATCACCAACGGCATCACCCCGCGCTTGTGGCTGAACCAAGCCAACCCGGGACTGGCCAGCCTGATCACCAGCCGCATCGGCAAAGGCTGGATCACCGATTTGTCACAACTGCGCCAATTGACCAAACTGGCTGATGAGCCGTCATTCCAGGCTGAGTTTAGTTCTGTGAAACGTGCCAACAAAGAGCGCTTGGCCAAACTGGTAATGGATAAGCTGAATCTTGAAATCAACCCGGACAGCCTGTTCGACGTCCAGGTCAAGCGCATCCACGAATACAAGCGCCAACTCCTCAACCTGCTCCACGTTATCACGCTGTACAACCGCATCCGTTGCAACCCGTCACTGGATGCCGTGCCGCGCACCGTGATCATTGCCGGCAAGGCAGCGCCCGGATATGCCGCCGCCAAACTCATCATCAAACTCGTCAACAGCGTCGCAGACATCATCAACAACGACCCGGCCGTGCGCGGCCTGCTGAAACTGGCGTTCATCCCCAATTACGACGTCTCTACCGCCTGCGAGATCATCCCGGCGGCAGACCTGTCGCAGCAAATCTCCACTGCCGGCACCGAAGCGTCTGGCACCGGCAACATGAAGCTCGCCCTCAATGGCGCGCTCACGATCGGGACGCTGGACGGTGCGAATATTGAAATCATGGAGGAAGTCGGCACGGACAACATCTTCATCTTCGGACTCGACACACAGGAAGTTGCAGCGTTGAAAAGCTCGGGTTACAACCCGTGGGATTACTACCATGCCAATACTGACCTGAAATGGGCGCTGGATATGATCGCCTCTGGATACTTCTCGCCAGAACAGGCCGATCGCTTCCGGCCTATCGTCGACAGCCTCACGCAGGGCGGAGACAACTACCTGTTGCTGGCCGATTATGCCGACTACATCGCCGCGCAGGAACGGGTGGATGCGCTCTACCGCGATCAGCAACAGCCGGAAAGCTTTTGGCCGGGCACCCGATGGACGCACAGCGCGATTCTTAATGTTGCCGGCATGGGGAAATTTTCCAGTGATCGCACGATCGCTGATTATGCAGAAAAAATCTGGGGGGCGAAGCCGGTACTCAAATAGAAGCGATAATATCTGATGAGACAATTTGTCAGCCCATTAAAAATCGCTTTACTATCCAGTTCGAAGACCGGATGCCTATTGAGGATTACATATTTGAAGACAGAGTCTCCGCATCTCGTAGGTCGGGCTACGCCCGACGCGGCGGGCAAAGCCCGCCCTACGGTAAATCACTTAACAGTCATGAATTATGTAAAGCTCAATACATTTGATATGTATCCATTTTTAACAGTTTGTTGAAATTCTCGGTATTTGCAAATGCATAAAATTTCCGACCTCTCAGAAAGCTCTACAATCGATTTTCAGATCACCGGGAGGGGTAACGTGACCCCGGAAATTCACTTTTTTCTCAGTAGGTATGAGAATTTCAACAAACTGTTAAAGAGGATACCTCAATTTGTAACTCTCGCGGGTTCAAATTTGAACCTGCGGCACTTCATTCCTGAATTCGCCGATTGATTTCTCAGTGCTCGGCGATAGTAGCCGATAGACGTCGAAAAAAACCCGTTACTCCCACTCGATCGTCGCGGGCGGCTTGCCGGAGATGTCGTACACGACGCGGTTGATGCCGCGCACTTCGTTGATGATGCGGTTTGAGACTTTGCCCAGCAGCGCGTGCGGCAGTTCTGCCCAGTGCGCAGTCATGAAGTCCTGCGTCTGCACCGCACGCAGTGCCACCACCCATTCATAGGTACGGCCGTCCCCCATCACGCCGACACTCTTGACCGGCAGGAACACGGCAAAGGCTTGGCTGGTGAGATCGTACCAAGTTTTTGCCGCCCCCTCCCCCACGAAGGGAGAGGGAGTATTGCGCAGTTCCTCGATGAAGATCGCATCGGCGCGGCGCAGAAGATCGGCGTATTCGCGTTTCACTTCGCCGAGGATGCGCACCCCAAGACCCGGGCCGGGGAAGGGATGGCGATACACCATGTCGTGCGGCAGGCCGAGCGCCACGCCGAGTTCGCGCACCTCGTCCTTGAACAGCTCGCGCAACGGCTCGAGCAGTTTCAGGTGCAGGCTTTCCGGCAAACCGCCGACGTTGTGGTGCGACTTGATGGTGTGGGCTTTTTTGGTCTTCGCCCCGGCTGATTCGATCACATCCGGATAGATCGTGCCTTGCGCCAGCCATTTGGCCTGCGGCAATTTTTTGGCTTCGCGCTGGAACACCTCGACGAACTCGCGCCCGATGACTTTGCGCTTTTGTTCGGGGTCGGTCACGCCAGTCAGGTGATGCAGGAATTCGGTGCTGGCATCGACGTGTATCACCTTCACGCCGAGATTGTCGGCGAAGGTTTGCATCACCTGCTCGGCTTCATTCAAACGCAGCAGGCCGTTGTCCACGAACACGCAAGTCAATTGATCGCCGATGGCGCGATGGAGCAACGCCGCCGCCACCGAGGAATCCACCCCGCCGGACAGACCAAGGATCACTTCGTCATTGCCAGCTTGTGCACGGATTTTTTCCACCGCTTCGCTGACGTAATCCGGCATGTTCCAGTCCCGGGCACAGCCGCAGATGTCATGCACGAAGCGGCCCAGTATCGCCTTGCCCTGATGGGTATGGGTCACTTCGGGGTGGAATTGCAGCGCGTAGAAACGCCGCGTTTCATCCGCCATGCCGGCGATGGGCGTGGCGGCGTTGCCGGCGATGACCGAGAAGCCCGGCGGCAGTGCTGTCACCTTGTCGCCGTGGCTCATCCACACGTCGAGCAAGCCATGACCTTGCGCATTGCTTCTATCCTGAATGTCGCGCAGCAAAGCAGAGTGCCCCTGCGCGCGTATCTCGGCATAACCGAATTCGCGCACCTTGCCGCTTTCCACCGCGCCGCCCAATTGCGCGGCCATCGTCTGCATGCCGTAGCAGATACCCAGCACCGGCACACCCAACTCGAACACGACCTGCGGCGCGCGCGGCGTGTCGCCTTCAGTTACCGAATTCGGCCCGCCGGAAAGAATGATCCCTGCCGGTTTGAAATCGCGAATGAAGTTCACATCGACATCGTAAGGATGCAGTTCGCAGTAGACATGTGTCTCGCGCACGCGGCGCGCAATGAGCTGGGTGTATTGGGAACCGAAGTCGAGGATCAGGAGTTTTTTATGCATGTTAAAACCTGGGAAGAGTGAAGGGAGAAGGGATCGCGCCTGCGGCGCTCAAGGGTGAAGATGCGCCGGTTTTACCCTTCCCTCTTCCCTCTTCCCTCTTCCCTCTTCCCTCTTCCCTCTTCCCCCTTCTCCCTTCCCGCAGTATTAGTCGATGTGGTAATTCGGTGCTTCCTTGGTGATCTGCACATCGTGGACATGAGACTCGCGGATGCCGGCAGAAGTGATCTCGATGAACTCGGCTTTGGTGTGCATCGTGGCGATGTCCGGACAACCGAGATACCCCATGCTGGAGCGCAGTCCGCCCATCAGTTGATGGATCACTGCCAGCACGCTGCCCTTGTAGGGCACCCGCCCCTCCACTCCTTCCGGCACCAGCTTGTCCTGATTGGCCTCGCTGTCCTGGAAATAGCGGTCGCTGGAACCCTGCTGCATCGCGCCCAGGCTGCCCATGCCGCGATAGGATTTGTAGGAGCGCCCCTGGAATAATTCGATCTCGCCCGGCGATTCTTCGGTGCCGGCAAACAATCCGCCCAACATCACCGCATGCGCCCCGGATGCAATCGCCTTGGCGATGTCGCCGGAGTAGCGGATACCCCCGTCGGAGATCAACGGCACGCCGGTTCCCTGCAAGGCTTTCGCAACATTCTGGATCGCGGCTATCTGCGGAACGCCGACCCCCGCCACGATGCGCGTGGTGCAGATCGAACCCGGGCCGATACCGACTTTCACCCCGTCCGCACCATGATCCAGCAACGCCGATGCCGCCGCGCCGGTGGCGATATTGCCGCCGATCACCTCGACATGCGGGAAGTTGTTCTTGACCCACCTGACGCGATCCAGCACGCCTTGCGAATGGCCGTGCGCGGTATCCACCACGATCACGTCCACACCAGCCTCGGCCAGCAACGCGACGCGGTCTTCGGTTCCCTCGCCCACCCCGACCGCCGCACCGGCA
Source organism: Gallionella sp. (assembly GCA_036514695.1). Lineage (GTDB taxonomy): Bacteria > Pseudomonadota > Gammaproteobacteria > Burkholderiales > Gallionellaceae > Gallionella. Next base: position 11,792 of record DATBWQ010000030.1, read on the forward strand.
CGCAGACGGCCATGACTGTCCTTGCAAGCGAACGGGTGTTCGCTGGCTTTAAGGATGTCCTTTACCGTCATCAGGCCGCGCAGTTCGAATGCGTCGTTCACCACCAGCACGCGCTCGATGCGGTGCTTGTGCATCAGGTTGCGGGCATCTTCCAGACTGGTGTTTTCCTTGACGGTGATGAGGCGTTCATGCGAAGTCATGATGTTCTGGATCGGTTGATCCAGATTGCTTTCAAAACGCAAATCGCGGTTGGTGACGATCCCGACCAGTTTTTTGCCCTGCACCACCGGCAAGCCGGAGATCTTGTGCTGACGGGTCAGGCTCAACACGTTGCGCACCGTCATGTCCGGCGTGATGGTGATGGGATCCTTGACCACGCCGCTTTCAAAGCGCTTCACTTTCGCAACCTTGGCAGCCTGGGCATGGGCCGACATGTTCTTGTGCAGGATGCCGATCCCGCCTTCCTGCGCCAGCGCGATCGCAAGACGGGACTCGGTCACGGTATCCATCGCCGCGGACAACAGCGGGATGTTCAGACTGATGTTGCGGGTAAGCTGGGTGCGCAGACTGACATCGCGCGGCAATACGTTTGAATAGGCAGGAACGAGCAGAACGTCGTCAAAGGTCAGAGCTTTTTGAATGTTGCGCATATTGAGCAGCCCTCGGCATAACCAGGGACTTGGCTATCGTTTATTGATAGCTTAGTCAAATGGCTAGTAGTTTTACCAAAGCGGGCATTATACGCATGCCGGGCAAGCCAGTAAACGCTCGTCGCATCTTTAGTCAGGGTAAATTTGTTCTCGGCGAAAATTGTAGGGTGGATAAGCGCAGCGCATCCACCTTTTTGAACTGGCATGGTGGATGCGCTGCGCTTATCCACCCTACTACTCTTCGTGTCTTTAGCGCGCAGGATGCGGTGAGGCACGAACCGCATCGCTCAATCAAGAATTACAGCGCGGTCTCGTCGGTCTCGCCGGTGCGTATGCGTATCACCTGCTCCACTGTCGAGATGAAGATCTTGCCGTCGCCGATCTTGCCGGTATGCGCGGCCTTGATGATCGCCTCGACTGCCGTATCGAGCAATTCGGACGAAACCACCACCTCCACCTTGACCTTGGGAAGGAAATCCACCACATACTCAGCGCCACGGTACAGCTCGGTATGCCCTTTCTGCCGGCCGAACCCCTTCACCTCGGTGACCGTCAGTCCGCTCACCCCTAGCTCGGAAAGCGCTTCGCGCACTTCGTCCAGTTTGAATGGTTTGATAATCGCCTCGATTTTTTTCATGGTGAACTCCCGGGTTAGTGTGTTGATATTCCTGCTGGCCTCATTGTACCAAGAGAAGCGAAGGCGTCATCCCTTTCCGGACAATATCGCGACGATCTGCTCATGTTTGCTTTTCTTCGCGAGGTCCAGTGCAGTCGTGCCATCTTTATATTTTTTCCTGAAATCCGCACCCTTACTGAGCAGCAATTTTACCTCCGGCGCATGGCCATTGGCAGCGGCCTTGTGCAGGGCTGTCCAGCCGTCATTCGACGCGGCATTTACGTCCGCGCCATTTTCTATCAGCATGAAACTCACCGACAGATGACCGCGGGTGGCTGCTTGCAACAGGGGTGTCCAGCCATGGTTGCTGCGCGCATTGACATCGGCATGTTTGCTCAACAGCAGTTTCACCACTTGTGAAAACCCATTGAATGCCGCCCAGTGCAGAGGAGCATAACCGGCACCGTCCCGGTGATGAATATTTGCGCCGCTTTTGATCAACAGCGTGGCCATTTCCTCATCCCCGTTGAAAGAGGAGATCATCAACGGCGTCCAGAGCCGATCGTCATAGGTGTCAACATTCGCGCCCGAACTCAGGAACAATGCGATGACGTCGCGCTTGCCCGACTCGGCGGCCTTGATAAAACCTTGCGGGGTGAACGGCACGCCTTGCTGCTCTATCTCACGTTTGATCTTCTCCGAAACATGCCCCCAAGGGTCATCAACCTGTTTGCGGCCGCTTTGGCGCGTATGCACCATGCTCAGATAAATGATGTCGGATGCCACGTCTGATGGAAAACCCTGCCGGTCAGAACGCTTGGTGACCATCAATTCGGAAAACAGTGCGTCTATCTCCGGTGTATCCCACAAGGCCATGATCTGGCCAAGCACGCGCGGAAACTGTTTCTCCAGCGCATGAGGATAGTTTTGCTCGCGGTTGTTGAGAATTCGTAAGAGCCTTGCGTCCATAATCGGTTGAGTCTGAAATTATTTAAACACCCATCGAAACCATCCTGGTTCCGTCAGACTCGCAACATAGCAAACTTCACCGCGGGCGCAAAGCCGTAAAACGACGATGCTCAACCCAGCTCGCGATAAGTTACCGTCAGCACCTCAAGCTCGCTCACGCCAGCCGGCGTGCGCAGCATCGCCACATCACCCACGCGCAATTTGAGCAGAGCCCGCGCCAATGGGGAAACCCAACTGATATGCCCGCGCGCCACATCCGCCTCGTCTACACCGACGATGCAGTAACGGCTCTGGCAACCCCCGTCGTCGCAAACCGTCACGGTTGCGCCGAAAAACACCTGATCGCACTCCCCGCGCCGTGCAGGATCGACTACCTCGGCCTGTTCCAGACGCTTGCGCAGGAAGCGCACGCGCCGGTCGATCTCGCGCAGACGTTTCTTGCCATAGATGTAATCGCCATTTTCGGAACGATCACCGTTGGAAGCTGCCCAGGTAATGGTCTTCACCAGTTCAGGGCGCTCCACTTTCCACAGCAACTCAAGCTCTTCTTTCAGCTTGTTGTATCCGCCGGGGGTGATGTAATTCTTGACGCCTGCCGGCAACTGGACTGAAGGATCTAATTCATCGTCTTCAGTGTCTTCTTCACGAATGAATGCTTTGCTCATGTTTGGGATTTTACAACATTGCGGGTGCCCGCTCGGGTGAATAAGAGTCTCTGAAGCTTGCAGAGTTCACCGGAATGCCCGGCAACAGGTGCCGAAAGTCTCAGAAACTATCTTTGCCGAACGGCTGGGTACATTCAGCGCGAACCAGCAATACAGGAACCGATGCACCGCGCACCACATCTTCCGCGACACTGCCCAGCAGCAAACGGCTTAAACCGGAACGCCCATGCGTGCCGATGACGATCAGGTCGGCCGGCCAATTCAGAGCCTCGCCGTCGATCACGCTGGCGACACGCTCCCCGTTCGCTTCAAGCAGCGCAGTCTGCGCCGTCACGCCTGAATTCCGCGCTTTTTCAGCGGCCTGCGCCAGAGCACGCTCGCCGGTCTTGCGCACCGCTTCCTGCAGCGCGGCATAATCGATAAAGGCAAAACCCTCGGCATCCAGCGGGTAGGCTTCCTCGATCACATAAACCAGACGTAATCGAGCCTTGCCAGCCGCCAGTTTGATCGCTTCCTGCAATGCCCGCTCGGAAGTCGCACTGCCGTCGATTGGAACCAGAATGCGTTGATACATGATCATCTCCCCGGTCTTTCCTGCTCGATGCGCAGGCCTGTTCCAATTCTATACATGTTTTGAAGTTGAGTGGGTTATGCGGTATGCAGATTGATTTTCGCGGGGTCGAGTTTTTTCATAATGAACTGAATCGACCGACTTCTCCCGACACATTGCAGATGATTGATCTCCTCCGAAGCGGACATTCAATGCTCCGTTCCAGCGCCGCCCGCTGCAACCGGCTGCGATGTTGCACCAAGTTCATCGTCTACTCCATATTCCGATTTCTGCACCGCATGCAGCGTGCGGATGCTGGCTATTTCTGGACGATCCGCGAGGCTGGCAAGGTCAAAGCTGAGGCAGATTTCGATGTCTTTTTGCGATAGGTAATGCTGGTGGATGAGGACTTCGCGAATTTGGTCGGTGGTGTCGGCGTATTCGCGATCATCTGCGTCGTTGTTCTCAAGCAAAAAATTCTGGTAGCAGTGTTCGATGACGGATTTGGAATGCGTTTGAATTTCGTCCACCACGCGCAGGATTTCGGCGATCTTGCAATCGAGTGCGCTGGGTTCGCTGTAGAAAATGTTGCCGTTGGGGTGGGCACTGGCGTTGCGATCATCCACGAGCTTAGCGTAACTGCCAATCTTGCCGTTGTCGCACTCTATGAGCTTTAGCAACCGGAGGATGCTGCGCTCGTTCACGGTACTAAAGACAAATGGCGAACTCGCGCCAAGAAGATCGTTCTCGATGTCTTTGCCGAAGCCGATGAGACCTTTCGCAAAGTCTTTAGGTTCGTTCTGTTTGATCTGCCAGATGTTGAAATAGACGAAGCTCATCGTGAGCATGTGGTAGGCGAGGAAGGCGAACTGGTATTTCTTGTTCTCGTAGTTCGACTCGAACGCTTCCCAGAGGAACTGGATATATTCCTGCTCGCTTTCGGTCTTGAAGGAGAGCGGCAGGTAGTTGCCCAGTTCGGAGGATTCTTCCATGGCTCAGACCCCCGCACCCTTCTTGCGACGATTGCGGATCACCGCAACCCAGTTATCCAGCGCTTCGATGTCGGCCTTGAGTTCCGCCGGACCGGGAACCGGCGCACGGGCTGCCGCGGCTTGATCATGGCCGGGCAGCCACTTCGAGCATTTTGTCATCGCCGTCTCAACCGTCTTGCAGTCCTCGGTGGTGATATCCGCGATCTGGGCAACCTGTTGCGTCTGGATGCTCGGCCTGTAGCGTTCGACCACACCACCAAGAAGCACCTCTTCAAGAGCGCGCTCCCAGGCTTCACGCAGCAAGCCGTAGAGATACTTGGCATCCTTCTCGTAGGCGTCCTGATGACCATCACGAGAGAGCTTGTCGGCGGCCTGCCAACCGTTCTTCAAATAGCCGATTTTCTTCTTGATCGGCAGCGCGACCCAGGGCAGTTCCTCCGAGCACACCCCTGCACCCTTGGAAAGGAACCGGACGTGCTGGTCAAACTGCTCGACCGCTAGATCCTCTGCGAATTGCTTAAGGAGCAGCAGGAAGACGACATCATGCGTGAAGACGATGACTTGCCGCGTCTTGGCTTCCTGAACCAAACGCCGCGCCACACCCTGACGCCATTGGTAATCGAGCGAGGACACCGGATCGTCGAACACGATGCCGGACAGATCGTCGGCTGTGCTGAGTTCTGCAAAGAACGCCGCGATGGAGAGGCAGCGTTGCTCGCCCTCGCTGACGACTTTAGGCAGGTCAACGCCGGGCGCACGTGTAAGAGCGAGCTTGTGGTAGAAGACGCCCTCCGCGCCACCAAGTTCCTTCAACTCGACCTCGACGTGGCTGAAGGACAGATTGACAAGCTCATCGCTGAAACTCCGCTTCAGTCGTTGCGACACGACAGTTTTCGTGACAGCAGTGCTTTTCTGCGTAATCGCCTGAGTCTTGGTTTCCTCAATGCACAGCCCGCAAGCGGCGTACTTCTTCCGGCGCTCGATATCATCAAGAACGGTCTGCTGATGCGTTGCCAACAGCTTGCGGGCGCGCAGCTCCTGCGCCTCGGCAGTCATGCGTTTGCGTGTCTCGTCGGTGGCGCTGGTGCGCAGCGTCTTGATTCGGGCCTCGACCTCCTCGGCAAACGCTTCGGTTTCACGGACTATGGAAACGAGGACGGGGCTATCGGCGGCAAGGTCCTTATCATCGGCGAGCGCCGCAACGACAGCCGTGCGGCGGCTTTCGTTCGCAGCCAGAGCTGCGGCAATAGCGTCCGCAATGGCCTCATGCTCGATGCGGATTTCCTTGATCGTTTCTTCAACGGCTTCGGTCGTTGTCCTGAGTTCGACGAACGCCTTGCGCAGCCGGGCGAAATTCTCCCTGATCCGCTGGAGTTCGCGTTCCGTGGTCGAAGCCACAAACGCTTCAAACTGATTGAGCCGATGGGCCGCCGCGTGTTCGATATCCTGCTGGCACAGTACGCAACGGGCACCGTCCTCTACGACAGGAAACGCCTTGTCAGGATAGGCCAACTCCAACGAGAACTGGCGGGCGGATTCCCACAGAGCCTTCCATGGTTCCGAACCCGTCCCGGCCAGCATGCCTTTTGGAAAAGTCGCCTCGCGCAAGCGCTTTGCTTCTTCGCTCTTGCGGCGGCCTTCGGTTCGCGCATTGAACACGGCGGCCACGGCATCGGCTGAAAGCGCCGCTTCCACATCCTTGAGATGCCGGACCAGCGTTTGCAAGCGTCCCTCGCGCAGGGTGAGTTGTCTAATCAGCTTGTCGGGGTCATTGGCCTGTAAATCGAGAAGCGACTTTTCCAGGAGCGCAAACCGAGCATTTTCTTCCGCCGATAGACACGCGAGTGCCCGGACAGCGTCCGATTTGGTGAGCGAACTGATGTTCACCAGGAACTTCGCAACGGCCGTGCCTTCCGGGATTTGCGCCTGGACAACTGTGAGAGCGTTCGAAGCCAGTGCGCGCTGCTCGCCTTCGAGCTTTGCGCGTACGGCCTTGCAGGCTTTGACCAGTTTGTCGAACAGGTCCAGACCGAAGGGCCTGAAGGCGACATCGGTTTTCTCGGTGAGATAGACGGCTGCGCACTGCGTATCGAACACACTCACGCGCGAAACGAATTCATCCCCGCCGGTTCCGACCCACTCCCGTGGTTCTGGGTCGGTTCCGACTTTGTATTTGATCGCAACAACCGGGGCAAGCGGCGATGTGCCGGAGACAACATTGCCCAGAATGAGCTCCTGCCCACGCGCCCGGCACGCACTCTTGAGGATGCGGATATACCCGGTCTTGCCCGCGCCGTTGTCGCCATAGACCACGGTTAAGCCGGGAGAAAAGTTGAGGGTCTGATCCTCGGCGAGCGCGTTGACGCCACGGTGATGAAAAATCGAGACAAGCGATACCGGGACGGCACCTGCCGCCCTGTCCGGCATGTGCTCCTTGGCGAGCGGATCGGTTTCCTGCTGTTCCGCCAGACCGTGCGCGCTCTTGCAGATTTCCGTCAGCGAGCCGATGTCCTCATCCGAGAGTTCGCCGTTCAGCACGAGACGGCGCAAGGCATCGCGCTGCCACATCGGGCGGCCCTGTGACCATTCGAGGATTTCCTGAAGAACATTCATTGCAATATCACCGGCTCTGCTGTTTCCTCGTCTTCGCCCCAGATGCGGGCGAGCGTGGCCTGGATCTTTTGCTCGAAGCGGGTGATCAGTTCGCGGTTGGCCGCCACCAGCGCTTGCTCGGCCTCGATCTCCGCCACGATCGCTTGCTGCGTGTTGTGTGTTGTATTGGTATTCACAGATTCCGCTACGAAGGGAGAAATGCAGTTATGCTAATCCGCTGTTTAGTAGCACACAGCAATGTTTCTGCTTCGTGTATCACGCTTTCAGCTAACCGTACGACATCTTTGTCCGATGATGAGTCCCGGAGAGCTACCGCCGCCGCTGTCATTACTGCTGCTTTACTGTTGATCAAATCAGTCTCGATAACCTCCTCTTGTAGAGCCATTTTCGGGACTGGAATCATTACATCACCAAGTTGATCGCTGTTCATTGTCACATTTGTTGCACCACACATTAGGGGAACCAATAATTCCTGGCTCATAGCGCTCAAGAAAATATGCAGAAATCGCGGGTGAATTACCGTTTCATCTTTGACGAATAAAGCACACATTGTGTTAGCCAGCGCGAACCGACCTTCTTGATAGTGAATGCGTTTAATATCCGCCTTACCATGTCCTGCCGACGATACGAGCGGAATGCATACAGCCTTACCTTCAAAATTCCAATGATCCGCAGTCTTTCGATCTTCGGCAGGTACTACCATGACAAATTCTCCGGGTTGTGTAGCCAGATTTGGTGACAATCCATCACGTATCTCGCACAAACCCCCTATACGCATGAGCGGAATCTCTTTGCGATGAATCACTCGATTGGGAAGATCATGCCAGCGGCCCAATAGGTGTGCGTTCTTACCATGTGAGAGCACAGTTTTTGATATTGCATAAGATCGAAGGTCGTTATTGGGCCGTACCCATTTCTGCTTATCGCATATAGATTTCTTGAATGACTCAATATGCTTCAACGCTGAGTCAAGCTGTGAACCTACAACCGGATCGCGCGTATCACTCTGTGAAAAGCCGTCATTTTCGATCTCGATAAATAAGACTGAATCACTTTGTCGACCGAGAATACGGTCAATAACCAAGATGTGTGTTTTAACACTGGCATATGGCTTGAAAACACCATGTGGAAGTGTAATGTCTACGAGCAGGAAGCCTTTATCTAAAAGTGTACGCCGTAGTTGAGTGTGCCCGCCTTGTGCAACAAAATGTATTCCTTCTGGAACAATAATGCCTGCTCTACCAGTCGAAGTCAGATGCTCAATTACATAGTCCAGAAATAAAACCTCTGAGCGCTTTGTAGTGATAGAGAAAAGTTTGTGCGGCTTGATGCCGCCTTTCGGCGACATGAACGGCGGATTGGCGAGGATGACGTCGGCGTATTCGTTCCAGCGTTCTTCGGAGGTGAGGGTGTCGTATTCAACTATGTGCGGATCGGTGAAGCCGTGCAAATAGAGGTTTACCAGGCTGAGGCGCACCATGTCGGGCGAGATGTCGTAGCCCTTGAAGTTCTGGGCGAGTTTGCCTTTTTCGTCGGGGGTGAGCAGGTCGCCAGCGCAGACGGCAAACCCCTCCCCAGCCCTCCCCTTGTCAGGGGAGGGAGTAGCGTGCTTCCCCCCTGACAAGGGGGGAGAGCTCGTGAGGGGGCAGAGGGGGGTTGTGTTTTGTTTGAGGATGAACTTCCACGCTGAGATCAAAAAACCCGCTGTGCCGCACGCGGGGTCAAGTATCACCTCGCCTTTTTTCGGCGCCAGTATCTCTACGATGAAATCGATAATATGGCGCGGGGTGCGGAACTGGCCCGCATCGCCTTGCGAGCCGAGGACGGAGAGCAGGTATTCGAAAGCATCGCCGAGGCGTTCGCTGTGGTCGTAGCTGAACTCGTCGATGATTTTGAGAAAGCTCTTGAGCGTCTCGGGGTCGCGATATGGCAGATAAGCGTTTTTGAAAATATCGCGAAACAGCGCCGGGATGCCGGGGTTCTGCGGCATGGTGGTGATACCTTCGCCGTAAAGGCCGATCAATTCATGGCCGCCAATGCCTGCGCTCATCAGCTTGGCCCAGCCGTAGCGGGCGAAGTCGCCGGTAAAGAATTTGCGCTTGCCGCCCATCTCCTCGGCTTCGGCGTCCATGTCGTCCATGAACTTGTAGATCAGGGCGATGGTGATTTGCTCGACCTGGGATTTTGGATCGGGCACTTTGCCGACGAGGATGTCGCGGGCGGTGTCGATGCGGCGTTTGGTGGTGGTATCGAGCATTATTTCAGGCGTTTCACGTTGTTGTCGGCGAGCAGGGTGCGCATCTGGGAGATGGCGATTTCGTTGAGCTTGTGCAGGCGCTCTGGCTGGAGCAGACCTTGGCGGATGAGGACGGCGTTGAGGCTTTCCAGATTCGTCAGGACGACCAGTTGTTCCAGAGGCGCGTGGTCGCGGATGTTGCCCTCTGCGTCGGGATGGGCGTCGCGCCATTGCTTGGCGGTCTGACCGAACAGGGCGACATTGAGCAAGTCCGCTTCGTTGGCATACACCAACGTGACCTGCGACTTGGTGATGGCAGGTGGGATGAGCGTTTCTCGTATGGCATCGGTGTGGATGCGGTAATTGATCTTGGACAGGGTGCGCTGGAGATTCCACCCGAGATTGAGGCGATTGTTTTCTTCATCTTTGAGGCGCTGGAATTCCTTGATGAGGTAAAGCTTGAATTCCGGACTGAGCCAGGAGCCGAATTCGAAGGCGATGTCACGGTGGGCATAAGTGCCGCCGTAGCGCCCTGCACTTGCAATCAGCCCTTTGGCTCCCGTTAGTTCGATCAATTTCTTGGCCGACAGGAAGAAACTGTTTCGTCCGGCTTCATTTTTAATTCCCTCGAATTCGAGGGAATTAAAATCGGGGTTGTTGATCCGCTCCCAGACGCCAAGAAACAAGACGGTATCTTTGTTCTTGAGCCATTGCTCAATCAGCGAGCCACCGCCATCGAAGCTCTTCACCATATCAGTGAGTGAAATATAGTCACCACCAGGTTGCGAAAGGATACTGATGGTTGTTCCCTGAACCTCAATAGTGCTTTTCTTGGTTTTGCTCATAGGATTGGCCTTTTGGGTGGAATGACACCAATCCCGTCGAATTCGACGGGGTTAAATATGGCAAATTCGCCACACACGAACGATGCCTGGATGGGTTCATGATTCAAGGCGCGAACTGGTTTAAGGACACGTAGTCTTTGATGTAATTGGGTATGAGTGTGCGGTATTGCTTTGGCACGGCTCTGAAGTCACGCAAGGGAAAAAACGAATTTGTTGCAAGGTCGGTCAGTTCTCCACTATCAATAATGTGGCGAATCTGGTCGCTGGTGACGTAGGCCTTGAAATAGTTCTTGAGCGCGAGGATGGCCTCGGCTTCTTCCGGCTTGTAGTCGGCAACAAATTTGGCGAATTCTTCTTCAAGCAATTCATCCCTTGATTTGAAGCGCGGGATCAGGCCGAAGATTTTTTCGAGAATTTCGCGCAGGCCGAGGCGGCGATCTACTGCGGCAGCTTTACGCAGTTTATCGAGGGTATAGAACTCGGTGGGCTTGTCGAAAACTTCACGGTTGATGTAATCAATCACACGATCCCACTGGCCTGCCTCGACGGCTTCGACGATGGCCGCGTTCTCGCGCACGGTGTCCTCGAATTTCTCGTAGAACATGCGGTCGATCTTCATGCCCTCGGCAGTGATCTGCTCGGCGTGGATTGAGGCGATGATGTCGCCGCCGAGGTGCTCGTAGGTTTCCACTTCACCGCCCTCGCCACCTCCGCCCGTACCATTGCCGCCCTGCCCTTTGGGTTTGGGCAGCTTGAGCACTTCGTCGTAGTTGAATTCTTCTTCAAAGTATTCGCAGTTGGCAAAAAAATCAAACAGTTTGTAGGAGATTTTGCGCGGTTCCTTAACGCTTTCCTTGCGGTCGTCATCGAATAACTGCTCAAGGAAGTTGTGTTTGCGCGTGCCGCGCCCTTTGATCTGAATGAAATCGGTGGGTGAAAAGATCGGCCGGAACATGCCCAGATTGAGCAAGTCGGGGCAATCGTAGCCAGTGGTCATCATGCCGACAGTGACGCAGACGCGAGCTTTGCTGGTTTTGTAGGTGGGCAGGAAATTAGCCGAGCCGAGCAGGTTGTTATTGGTGAAGTTGATGGTGAACTGCTGGGCATCGGTAATTCGTGAGGTGACTTGGACGGCAAAGTCAGACTGATATTTGCCGGGGAACATTTTGTCCGCCATCAGATTAAGTATTTGGGCGAGTTTTTCAGCATGGTTCTGACTGACGGCAAAGATGATGGATTTGCCAATCTCACCGCTGACGGGGTCGCGATACGCGTGCTCCAAAAATGTTTTGCAGAAAAGCTGATTGGTGGCGTCGGCGAAAAAGCGCTTCTCGAATTCGCGCTGTTTGAAAGTTTCTTTCTGATCTTCACCTTGATCGTCTTTGAATTCAACAATAAATCCATCGTCCGACAGAAGCTGTGTGGTGATCTCGCTGCGGGCATCCACGACAGTCGGATTGATAAGGTAGCCATCTTTAACGCCATCGAGCAGTGAGTAGCGGTAGGTGGGCTGGCCGTCCTCGCAGCCAAAGGTGCGGTAGGTGTCGAGCAACAAACGGCGCTCAAATTCGCGCGGGTCTCGGGTTGTGGATTTAGCCTTTTCAAATCTCTTGAGGTAGTCGCGCGGTGTGGCGGTGAGGCCGAGTTTGTAGCCGATAAAGTAGTCGAAGACGGCGCGGGCATTGCCGCCAATCGAACGGTGCGCTTCGTCGGAGATCACCAAATCGAAATCAGTCGGCGAAAAAAGCTGCTGGTATTTGTTGTTGAAGAGCAGCGACTGGACGGTGGTGACAACGATTTCAGCGCGTCTCCAGTCGTCGCGGTTTTCTTTGTAGATGACGGTTTTGTAGTCGTTGGCGAGCACCTTGCCGAAAGCTTTCCATGCCTGGACTTCAAGCTCCAGGCGATCCACGAGGAAGAGAACGCGCCGTGCATTGCCGGTGCGCAGAAAGAGTTTGATGACGGCCGCAGCAGTGAGCGTCTTGCCTGTGCCGGTGGCCATCTCAAAGAGAAAGCGATCTTTGCCGTCTTTGACGGCGCTTTGCAGGGCGACTATGGCTTTCTTTTGATAGGGCCGGAGGAAGCGCAAACTGTTGGCGTCGATGAAGCGGGAGCGTTCAACCTCATTCTTCCAAGCGGCCTCGGCAGCATAGTTGGGGCGCTGCGTGAGAACAATGTAGTCGTCGTCAATCGACTCTTCGATAAGACGCTTGGGATCGGGAACGGTTTTCTGATAACCGATTACGGACGTGGGCGTCGGGAAGGTTGTGATGACGTAGGGGTTGCCGCGTTCAAGATCCCAGAAGTAATGCAGGTTGCCGTTGGAAAGGATGATAAAACGGCAGTTCTGAGACTTCGCGTATTTGCGGGCTTGTTCCTTGCCGACGAGCGGACTTTTACTTTCAGCCTTTGCTTCGAGGACGACAAATGGAAAGCCCTTTTCGTTGAGAAGAAGAAAATCAATAAACCCTTTTGACGATTTCTCAAAGTTTTCGCCGAGGGCGTCAAGGTCTTGTGTCTTGATGGTGATACTTGGTTCGAGCTGGATGTTCGCAGGTGATTTGCCTTCGGCGAGGAAACGCCAGCCTGCGGCTTCGAGCAGCTTGTTGATCTTGATGCGGGCGGTGGCTTCTTTGTTTGCCATTCGGTTCCTCAGTATCACCTCGGTTGCTCAAGCGTCCAGCTATTCACCAGATCAGCTATATAAAACTGCTCAGATTCGCAGAACATGCATATTTACAGCATGTGCAATAGTAATACGGATTGACGATCGAGTGACTGCTATGGGAGAAATACTCGGCCATCTCCTAATGGCACATTTCTGCCCCTCGCCAATGTCCCATACCCTGCTTCACCGGCAGGCCATATCCATCTGCTCACCGAGAAAATCCCCCAGCACCCTGACCCATGATTCACGCATGAAAATGAAACCGTCGTTATGGCCGCCGGCAAGTTCGAGGAACTGTTTGGGCGGATTGGCCGCAGCGGAAAGCGCACGCCCGTGCTCGAACGGAATGATGTCGTCTTCCGGGCTGTGCGCGATCAGCACCGGCGCGGTGACAGCCCGCAGGTATTCCCTAGTGTCGTAACGGATGCGCGCCAGCCAACGCACCGGAAGATATGGATAGAGCTGCTGCCCCAGATCGGGCACGGAAGTGAAGCCGGAAGCGATCACCAGGGCAGCCGGTTTTTCGCGGGCGGCCAGCCATGCGGCCACGGCACCGCCCAGCGATTCGCCGAACAGCACGATGCGGCAGGAGGGAATGTGCCGCTGCTCGGTCAGGTAGCGCCAAGCGGCCTCGGCATCGCGATAGGTGCCCTGCTCGGTCGGCTTGCCGCCGCTGTTCCCGTAGCCGCGATAATCGAAGATCAGCGTGCTGTAGCCCAGACGATGGAACATCTCTATCGAATCGAGCCGGTGGGAAATATTCCCCGCGTTGCCGTGCAGGAACAGCACCGTGCCGCGCGGCTGCGCAGCCGGGATATACCAGCCATGCAAACCGATGCCGTCGACAGTCTTCAGATGGATGTCTTCGTATTGCAAACCGGCCAGTGCAGGTGTGGCGGCGACCTCGCGTTCGGTTTCCGGATAGAAAACCAGATGCGACTGAATAATAAACAGCCCCAGCGCGAGCCCGCCATAAGCTGCAGCCAGAACACCCAGCACGTTCCACATCATGCGCATCCCGCCACCGCGCGCTGTCTAAGCTTCCGCGTTGTGTCGGCGGAATCACGGCAAGCCAAGGCCAACATTACATCACGAAATTGTTCTGAGTTTTTCATCTTGCCTCCTCAGGTGTAGCACGTAGGATGGGTGGAGCGTAGCGATACCCATCGCCTCACGGTAATAAATTGATGGGTATCGCTACGCTCCACCCATCCTACCGCATTAAAAACCCCTCAAGGCGGCGCAGGCCAAGGCGTAGATCATAACCGCCAGCAGGATAACCGCTGCAAAACCCAGATGAATAGCCAGCAACGTGGCGAGTACGGCACCCACCACCGAAGCGCATCCGTTGATCGCCCACGCCCAGGGAATGGCATCCCCGGCGGTGTCTGCCAGCCGCATCATCGCGGTGGGGAAAGGCACTCCCATGCACATCGCCAGCGGTGCGATCAGCGCCACGGAAATGATTATTTTTGCCGCATCGGGCAAATGGATCAGCGCCTGGAACAGGCCCGGCAGGATAGCGAGATAAAGCAGCGATATTGCGCCCATCGCGATTACCGCCAGCGTGACTTTGCCAGCCGCCTGCCAGCGCCCAGTCTTCCAAAGCCGGCCTTGCCAATTCCCGGCAAGCCAGCTTCCCGCAGCGGCGAACACCAGGAATGCGCACAGCACGACCGCCACTGCGTACAACGGGTGGGCCAGAAACAGCACGAATTTCTGGATGAAGGCGATCTCCATGAACATGAAGGCGAAGCCGATCGCGAGAAAGTACAGCGCCACCGGCCCGCCGGGCAAGGTGCGCCGGCAACGCGACAAGGCCAGCGGCGCGAGGATCAGCAGCACGCTTGCCGCAAACGCCTGCATCAGCGTCGCCACCAGCAGCGGATAGCTCCAGTCGAGCAGCGGCATGCCGCCCTGCCCGCGCAGCGCGAATAATTCCGCGGCTGCATTCCATTTGAAGAAACGGAAAAAATGCGGCCGGTCATCGGTCGCCGGCTCGATATGAAATTTGTATTGGTCGATGAAGTCCTGCCGCTGCGGACCCAGCAGCGCAACGGCTCCCTCGTAGAAATAGGGCTGCGCCAGCAGGTTGTAACGGTTCGCCTCGTCAGCGCGCATCCCCGGGTAATAAGCCGGATCGAAAGAACGCGTGTGGCTGAACTCCTTGATGGCCGCGATCTCACGCGCGGTGAAATCACTGTTCTTCACCAGCAGCGTGACGGTCTTCCAGCCCCGTATCATCACCAGACGCGCGGCGGGGTTGGACACGCCGCTCTGCTCCAGCGCGGACACCGCCGTCGCAAACAGTTTCAGCGCGTCGCGCGGCGGCAGCGTGAGCCAGCGGGTGACGGCCAGCATGCCGCCCGGCGTGAGGCGGCTCAGGTAGGCCTGGAGCGCCTCGACCGTGTACAGATAGTTTTCGCTCAGGCCGTACAGCCCGGCCGAGGCGGTGCCGAATGAATCCAGCAGCGCCACCTGGATCAGGTCGTAGCGCACACCGCTGGTGTTGACGAAGCCGCGCGCCTCGGCTTCGTACACGTGCACGCCGGGCTGGCTGTACAGGTTGCCGGCATAGTCACGAAATCGTTGCTGGACCAGATCGGTGATGTTGCGGTCCAGTTCCACCGCATCGACCGCAGCGCTGCCGTGATAGAGCGCCTGCAATACATCGCTGCCTCCCCCGGCGCCGAGTACCAGCACGCGCGGCCGCTGTTGCAGATGGTAGGGCAGCGCCGAGGTGAGTTGGTCGAGATAGGCCAGCGGCGCGAGCTTGCCATCGAACCTGGTCAGCGCCGACGGACCGTTCCCATCCACGAATACGCCCAATTGGGGCGGCGGCTCTATCGTGGCGTTGAGGCTCATCCCCGGCGCGTCGCGCAACGGCACACGGGTATTTTCCACCACCGTGATCTGCCCCAGCGGACTGGTGCGTTCCTCGACCACCCGCGCCCCGGCGATGTTCAGGGCCTGGCTCAGATCCTTGTAGGCGGAGGGATGCACCTGGATACCGGGCAGCGCCACAGCCGCCAGCACAGCCAGCCCGGCAAATAATTCGATCAGCCATTTCGGCCGCATCTTCAATTCGGAGACGGCGATCGCGGCTGCCAGCAACGCCAATGCGGTGAGCGCGGTCAGCACATGGTTGGGTGGCACAAAGAACAGCACGACTATGACGCCCAGGCTGCCCGCCCCCGCGCCGAGGATGTCGAAGGCGTAGATGCGCGACGCCTGCTTGCCGAAGTGCACAAAGACCAGGCCGATGCTCAGCCCCCCGCAAAAGAACGGCAACATCATCAGCAGATAAACGGCGAGCAGTTTGGCCGGCTGGGTTTTATCCCACAGCAGTTCAAGCGGATTGAAGGGAATCTGTTGCGCCAGCAGGAACGCCGCAGGCATCAGGACAGCCAGCGCTGCTGCGGCCGTCACGTACACCGCGCCGAAGTGCAGAGCGATTTTTTCCTTCAGCAGCGTCAGCACGGTTCCGCTCGCGCCGTAGCCCAGCATCGCCGCGCTGATGATCATGTAAGCGAAGTGATGCCACAGCACGATGCTGAACAGGCGCGTCAGCAGCACCTCGTAGGCCAGCACGCAGGCGGAGAGCAGGCCTATCGCGATGAATGGAGGGCGGGGCATGGCCGTTTCCTATCCCCAATGCCGAAGGGCGTATTGCCATACGCCCCTACGGATGCACGGATTGTAGGGGCGTATGGCAATACGCCCGATCGCACCACACACCACATCCAGTTTCACGTTAATGCCCACCGGTCAGCGGAACGAAACGCACCGGCAAAATCTGGCGGCTGGTCACCGAACCGTCCATCTTTTTTTCCACCAGCATCAAATACTGGGTCATGAATTGCGTGCCGAGCGGAATCACCATGCGGCCACCCGGCTTAAGCTGTTTGAGCAGAGGAGGAGGCACATGGCTCGCGGCAGCCGTCACGATGATCGCATCGAACGGCGCCGCTTCCGGCCAGCCATAATAGCCGTCGCCCCCCCTCGTTGCGACGTTGCGGTAACCGAGAGATT
>DATBWQ010000031.1:0-36562 GCA_036514695.1 Gallionella sp.
CCCGCCGCGTCGGGCGTAGCCCGACCTACGAGATGCGGAGACTCTGTCTTCAAATATGTAATCCTCAATAGTACACAGTAACACCTTAAAACAACCCCCTCATTCCCCCCTTTTGCGAGCATCCGCTGCGCGGATTGCCTGCTTGACCCACTTCAGGCGGGCAGCCTTTAAACCTCCCCTGACAAGCATGTACTGAGCTTGTCGAAGTGGGGAGGTTTGGAGGGATTAGTTCGCAAAGATTCAGGTGTTACATGTACTAGGCAGCTTCTGCGGCCTCGATCAATTCCATATCCCGGCTGGTCATCAGCCGCTCGATGTCCACCAGGATGATCATGCGCTCGTCCACGGTGCCCAGGCCCAGCAGATATTTGGTATCCAGGCTCGCGCCGAATTCCGGCGCCGCCTTGACCTGCTCCGGTTTCAGCGTGATCACGTCGGAGACCCCGTCCACCACCATGCCCACCACGCGGTTCGCGATGTTGAGGATGATGACCACGGTGGTCTCGTCGTAGCTGATGTTGCCCAGTTTGAATTTGATGCGCATGTCCACGATCGGGACGATGATGCCGCGCAGATTGATCACGCCCTTGATGAATTCGGGCGCGTTGGCGATGGTGGTGACGGCTTCGTAGCCGCGTATCTCCTGGACTTTGAGGATGTCGATGCCATATTCCTCGCTGCCCAGCGTAAAAGTCAACAGTTCGCGGCTCGCGCCCTCCACCGTTTGTCCCTGGCCTGCCTGCATGATGCCCTCCTTTTGTATTTATTCGATCCCACATCCCGGCCTGGTCTCAGCAACACCCATGCCGCCCGAACAGTCTACTGTTTCGATAACTTGACCAGCGCACCCGCATCGATGATCAAGGCAACCCGTCCATCGCCCATGATCGTGGCCCCTGACACACCAGCCACTTTGCGATAGTTGGTTTCCAGGCTCTTGATCACCACCTGGTGCTGGCCGATCAATTCGTCCACCAGCAAAGCGACTTTTCTGCCTTCCGCTTCCAGCAGCACCAGTATGCCTTCCATTGGGTCGGTGAACCTGGGCTGGACATTGAACACCCGATGCAAAGCCATCAGCGGAAGATATTCACCGCGCACATGCACCACCTGACCCTGCCCGCTGATTTCCTTGACGTCTCCCGGACCGGGTTGCAGGGATTCGCTGATGAAGCTGAGCGGCAGGATGTAGATCTGCTCTCCCACGGCGATCGACAACCCATCCAGAATGGCCAGCGTCAATGGCAAACGGATGGTGATGGTGCTGCCCTGTCCTTGATGAGAGATGACCTCGATACGTCCGCCGATCCCCTCGATGTTTTTCTTGACCACATCCATGCCCACGCCACGCCCGGAAACATCCGTGACCACGGCGGCAGTAGAAAAGCCGGGCGCGAAGATTATTTGCCAGACATCGGCATCACTCATGCTGTCGCTGACCGGCAAGCCCTTTTCCCTGGCTTTGGCGAGTATCCGCTCGCGATTCAGCCCGGCACCGTCATCCGACACCTCCACTATGATATTGCCGCCCTGATGCGCGGCTCGCAGAGTGATCGTGCCTTGCGGGTCCTTGCCCATGGCGATCCGTTCATCCGGCGGTTCGATGCCGTGATCCAGACTGTTGCGAACCAGGTGGGTGAGCGGATCGCTGACTTTTTCGATCATACCCTTATCCAGCTCGGTGCCCTCGCCGACGATCTTCAGTTGCACTTTTTTCTTGAGCTTGCCGGCACTGTCTCGCACCACACGCTGAAAGCGGCTGAACACAAGGTTGATCGGCATCATGCGCACCGACATGACCGACTCTTGCAGGTCGCGCGTGTTACGCTCGAGCTGCGCCAGCCCGTTGATCAGGTTTTCATTCGACACCGGATCCATTTTGGATATGGTTTCCGCCAGCATGGCCTGGGTGATCACCAGTTCGCCGACCAGATTGACCATATTATCGACTTTCCCGACGCTGACGCGGATGGAGCTGTCACCCAAGGCTGCAGTGGCCACCCTATCGGTGGTGCGGCGGCCGGGATTCTCATCCTGCCGGACAGCCGGTAGCGGCATGGATGACCGTGACTTATCCTCCACTTCGGTGAAGAAACCATAGCCCTGCTCATCTTCGACCGAGGATTTGATCGCCTGCGGTTCGATGAAGAAACCATAGCCCTGCGCATCTTCGACCATGGTCCTGGTTTGTTCCGGCTCTTCAAAGAACCCATAACCCTGAGCTTCTTCGACCCTGGCCTTGATTCGTTCTGGTTCCTCAAAGAAGCCGTAGCCTGGCTCTTGCTCCGGTGCGGCGCTATGGTTGGTTTCACCCACCCCCGCAGATTGGACACCGTCAGACAACCGCCCTTCGGATGGGCTTGGCTTAAGCATCGTAATAGTCAGTTGTTTCGGTTTCAGGAAGAACGAGAAAATTTCGCGCAATTCCGCTTCAGGTGTATCAGTCGTCAGGGACAGCTTCACCGTTTTGGCAGTGATTTTTTGATTTTCGATGTTCCCGATGTTGCCCAGGTTTTTCAGCAGATTATTGAGGTGTTTTTTGCTGGGGAATGCGGCAGGTGTATTGGCAAACTGGATCTGGTAGGTATGCTGCGCGGAAGCCGGCGAAGATTCTATCGCCGCGCCCGGCTTGCTCTGTCCTCTGATGGAACGACTGGTGGAACGACTAGCCATCTGACCAGGCTGTCCAACAACGGCTGCCAAGTCATTGCTTATGCTGTCGGCCAGGTGTTCCAGTTTGACGCATATTTCAATTGATGCTGTTTCATCGGCGTTGCTCCCGCTCTGGTGCGCACCCAATATCTCGCGCAGCACATCAACCGCCAGCAGGAAGGTATCCACCATTTCGGAAGTGATGGCGATTTCGTTCTTGCGTATGCGATCGAGCAGGGTCTCCAGGATATGGGTCACTTCGGTCATGTCGGTGAAACCGAATGTGCCGCTGCCACCCTTGATGGAATGTGCCGCGCGGAAGATGGCGTTCAACTGGTCCGCGTCCGGCGCATCAAGGTCGATTGCGAGCAACAGGCTTTCCATGCTCCCGAGATGTTCGATGGACTCCTCAAAGAACGCCTGATAAAACTGGCTCATGTCGATGGACATCGGCTTTTTCCTGGGTTTACGGTGCGGGAGATTCTGGCTGGAACATGAGTCATAACCAAGACCTGCAAGATGATGTTATCCAATCACCTTTTTGACAACTTCCAGCAATTTGTGCGGATCGAACGGCTTGACCAGCCAGCCCGTCGCACCCGCCGCCTTGCCCTGCGCCTTCATGTCGTCGCTGGATTCGGTGGTCAGCATCAGGATCGGAGTGGTCACGAACTTCGGCAGGCTGCGCAGGGTTTTGATCAAGGTCAGGCCATCTATCCTGGGCATGTTCTGGTCGGTCAGCACCAGGCTGATGGTATCGGCGCTTGCATTGGCTTTGTCCAACCCCTCTTGTCCATCAGCCGCCTCGATGACGGCATAGCCGGCAGATTTAAGAGTGAAAGCCACCATCTGCCTGATGGAGGTGGAATCATCAACAGCTAAAATAATCTTGGCCATATTTTTCGCGCTCGGTTAAGTGATTAATGGGTAATTGTTGTTGCCGCATCAGATTGCATTAATTATCCCGAAAATGCAATGTTGTCGATCTTGTGCGGGCGTAAGGCCTTACGCCCCTGCTAAAACAACTCGATGTCGCCCGTTCCAAAATCTTTCTGCGCGACCGGATTGGCTTTTTGCCTGTCCAGCGACACGACATGTTTATCCAGCAGGCGATTGTAGGCGGCGATGCGCTCCAGATATTCATTGTTATTCTGCTGGCCACCGCCTCCCTTGCCCATTTCGTTGGCGACTTCCTGCAGGGCGGTCATGCGCAACCTGGCATGCTCGATCAACTGCGTGCTCATATCCTGGAATTGCAATGTGGATATCACCACCAGAACGTTCTGCTCGACCTTTGTGCTGATCAGATTCAGCTCGACGGCATTCCGGGCAACGGTTTCATTGAACGCGGTAAGGTCTGCGATCATATCCTGGACATGCTTCCTGGAGTCAGTCACCACAGACATATCGCCGGATGCGAGGCCATTGATGGAGCGCTCTGCGGCGGCCAGCGCCTTGCTGACATCGCTTACCATCTCGTGTATCTGTTTGCTGAACTTGTTGGTATTGTCGGAAAGATTGCGCACTTCATCGGATATCGCAATGAAATTGCTGACCAGCTTGACTATCGCATCATTGAGTATCGCCTGGGTGTTGCCCAGTTCGGTATGTGCCGAACTGAGCTGGCCGGAGATCTCATTCCCCAGTTGCGTATGGAAGGCGCTGCTTTCCCGAATGAAACGACCGCCCGGTATCGGCTGATCCTTGCTCAGATCGAGATGCGTGAGCAAATAGCCCAAACAGGCCAGCAGGGCCAGAAATAACATCACATCAGCCAGAAGGTATTTCAGGTTGTTGAAATACAGCAGTGCGTCCCCCGCCAGTAAAACGCTGCTGACCAATACGCCGGCCATGGCAAGGCGGGAATAATTTTTCATTGTTTAATAACCCCTGAGGTTCCGCTCATATCTCATCCCGAATTATGGCAGGCATTTGTGTCTTGCCCGCTGCCTGGGCAAATACTACCGATTTTAAGATAGAACCACAATCCGGTTGTGGCGACATCCGGTTGTGGCGATCTGCAATGGGATCAGTTCAGCCGGCCGCAGCCGGTTCACGGATGGAATTTGTTTGCAGAGCGGCATGCACGTGCCGGAGCAAGTCGGCATCGGTGTAAGGTTTGGTCAAATAGATGTCCACCCCGGCATGCATGGCCTGCTCGCGATGCTTGTCCATCGAACGTGAAGTGATCATGATGACGGGCAGATGCCGTGTCGTCTCTTTCATCCGCAAATGCTGGGTGAGTTCCAGTCCGTTCATGTTCGGCATCTCCATGTCGGTGCAGATCAGGTGCGGCTGGAAGGATTCGAGCACGCGTATCGCCTCCATCCCGTCACCCGCGCCTTTGACTTCAAAGGCAGCATCCTGAAGGAGTTGCATCAGCCCCTTGCGCACAGAGAGTGAATCGTCCACAACCAGTATCCTGCGCGCCTGAAGGCGTGCGGCGGCGGCCAGATCGGCGGCGGCAGCCGTAACGGTAACAGGTGAAACCAGCAATTCCGGCACGTTGAGCAAAGGCACCAGGGAGCCGTCACCCATCAATGTGACGCCCGATACCCCATGCACCCGCGGCAGGAATTTCCCCATGGTCTTTACCATCACGCTGCGGCTTTCGACGACACGATCCACCAGCACGGCCATAACGCCGTCAGCCGTACGGATCAGCACTTTCGGCATCACGGTATAGCGTTCGGCGCTTGGCAGGGACGACGGATAGCCGGTAAGAGGCGTCAGATCACACAACGGAAAACTTTCATCACGAACGGTGAATTGCCAAGAGCGAAGGGGAAATGGTGAAGGGTGAAGGGTGGATGCCGTGCCGGGATTTACCCCTTCTCCCTTATCCCTTCCCCCTTCCCGCTGTACCTGTCTTACTTGGCCAAGCCCGCCCGGGAAAACTTCCCTGATATAGTGGATCGGGATGGCGAAAAGCTGTTTTCCGGCTTCCACCAGCAAGGTGTGCTGGGTCACCAGCGAAGCCTGGAACCTGAGCACGACTTCGCAGCCTTGCCCAGGCTTGGAACTGAGTTCGACTGTTCCCTTGATGTTGGCCAACCGTGTCGCAACCACATCCATCCCGACACCGCGCCCGGAGATTTCGCTGACTTCATCGCGTGTCGAAAACCCCGGCAACAGCACCAGGCGGGCAAGTTCTGCATGCGTCAGCTGCTGATCGGCATGTATCAGTTCGCGATCGATGGCCTTGGCGCGAATGCGCTCGTAGTCCAGCCCCTTGCCATCATCGCGTATCGTAACGACTATCCCCGATCCTTGACGCGAAAAATTGAGGTCGATGCGGCCTTCGGCCGGTTTGCCGGCGGCAGTCCTGTCCCCGGGAAGTTCGATACCGTGATCCACCGCATTGCGCAGCAGATGGAGCAGCGGATCGGCCAGTTTATTGAGCACGTCTCCGTCCACCTGAATATCGCCGCCGGTGATGACCAGCGCGGCTTGCTTGCCGGTTTGCACACAGGTCTGGCGCACATTGCGCGTCAGGCGCGCAGCCAGAGAGCTGACCGGGGCGAGACGGGTCGAAACGACCTGATGCTGGAGTTCCTTATTGATCTGGGACTGCTGCGCCACTTCGATGCGCAGATTTGTCATGCTGGCTTCAAGGTTTTCCGTCATCTCGCGTGCATCGGCGGCCACTTCCACCAGCGCGCGGGCAGCGCCATGCAATTCGTTATAGCGATCCATTTCCAGCGGATCGAAAGACCCGCTTTCTGCGGCATCCGCCGGCGTGAGCGACATGCCGCGCAACATCACCAGCTTTTCGATATCGACGACCCGCTGCTGAACCAATAGATTGTGGGTCAGCAACGCCTCGGCACGTCCGTTCACATTCGCCACCTGCGATTCGAGCCGTGCGATCCTGGTCGTCATCTCGCCTATCAGGCGATACATCTCATCCACGGTATTCACCGGTACGCGCAATGTGGCTTGCGCCTCGCCTTCTGCCGCAGGAGCAACAGGCGCTTCCGGCGGGTGCCCGGACAATTGTTTTTCGTATCGCGACGCATCAGGCTGTGGGGGAGCGGCATCCACAACCGCATCATCGGCCATGTTCTCGATTTCGCCTGACTTGACCTTATTGACCCAGGCAACGATTTCGTTCAGCACCTCGAGCGCGTTCTCAGGCGCACTCTCATCACCGCGCAGATAGCCGACCATCTGCGCGAGACAGTCGCTCGCCGCAACCAGCGCTCGCCCAAGCGCGCGAGGCGGCTTTACCGGATTCTGCTCGAAGTACTCAAGCACATCTTCGGTGTGGTGCCCGAGCGCGGCGATGCCGCGTATTCCGACGATATTGGCCGAACCCTTGAACGAATGAGCGATGCGTTTGGCGGTGCGCATATCATTGCTGTCCGCAAGGCCTGCGGCGATCCTTGAGGTCAGCGCCGCAAATGTCTCCAGGTTGTTCGGGGCTTCGTCGATAAATGCATCATAGACGTCGCGATCGACGGTATCCGGCACGGCCAGCGATACGTCCGCGACACTCACGCTGACCGGTGCTTCCGCCTGGGCAAGCTGCGCCATCAGCTCTTCAGGCACGACCGGCGGAGCGGTCAGCGCTTCCACCAGGTTCAGACCGGCATTTTCATCGGCAGGCGGTCCGAAGCCGGGACTCAACAGGAATTCGGCAAGCGCTAGGGAGGCATCGAAATCGGCAGGCTTCTGCAGATATTCGTCGACCAGTGCAGGCCAGACGGCCATGTGCCGGCACGCCAGCGCACGGGCCTCGCCTTCCAGCAAAATGACCCCGGGCAGAATCCCGTTGAAAGCAGCGCACCATGCGCTCAAGCCGCCCAAGCCTATCAGTTCAGTGGTTTGACCGATGCGCTCCAACTGGGTGGAATAGTCTTCCAGAGCCTCCATCAATGACGGGTCGTCACCGGCGGCAGTTGACAGTGTGCTTATCCATCGCCCGAGGTCGGGAGCGGTCTGCGCCAGTTCCCTGCGCATTTCGGAAAGAAACGGAGTGAGCGCTGCGATGGACATGGCGGTTCGAATTACCGGACCTCGTGCCGCTCGGGTGCCCGGACAAAAGTTTTTCGTAGATCGGTTCCGCGCGACATGAACATCCTGACCGCTAGACCACGGCCGGCGGCAGCTTGAACACCGATACCGATTCCATCAACTTCTTCGAGGAGGTCACTAGACTGGCGGCACTCTGGTTTTGCGCGGCAAGTTGCTCGGCTGTTTTAGCCGTGAATTGTGTGATCTCGTCCGCAGCCGAACGCAGCGACGCGGCGATCCTGGTCTGTTCGGCAGAGCTGCTCGCAATCGTGGCGACCAATCGCACCAGCCTTGCCGTGGCTTCATGCGTCTCACGCATCCTTTCGCCGGCGTTATGCGCCAGCTCGGACTCCTTGACCACTTGATCGATGGTCTTGTTCACCGTTGCGATCGTGTCATTCGTCTCGACCTGGATGTTCTGCACCAGATTGGCGATCTGGCCGGTAGCCTGTCGTGAATTCTCGGCCAGACGCTGCACTTCTTCCGCCACTACCGCAAAGCCCCGCCCCGCGTCTCCTGCCATCGCCGCCTGCATCGCGGCATTCAGCGAAAGCACATGGGTGCGCTCGGAAATGGTATTGATCAGATTGACGATCTGGGAGATTTCCTGGGAACGCTCGCCCAGCCGCTTGATGCGCTTTTCCATCTCGGAAATGGTTTCGCGGATCACGCTCATGCCGCTCAATGTCGCCTGCACCGTCTGCATCGCACTCTCGGTGGACTTGGTCGCTTCCGCCGCAGCCCGGCTCGAATCGCGTGCGAATATGGCCACCTCGCCTATGGATGCCATCGCGGTCTCCAGGTTGGAGATCAGCCTGACGACGATGACGTCTTCCTCCTTGGCCATTTCGTTCACCACATCAGACTGCTGCTTCATGCGTTCGGAAGCATGTTCCACCACCCCGGCGATCCTGGTCACATGATGCAACACGGTCGCCGTGACATCGGTCAACTGGTTGATGGCGTCACCCAGGGTGCCGATGATGTCCTCGGTCACCGGCGCCCGTACCGTCAGGTCCTTCTCGGACAAAGCGCCCATCGCGGTAAACAGTCCGATCACGGAGTTGTTGAGGCGCTCATTCGCGCTTGCGGCATCGCTGAGCGTGGCTATGCGATCATCGAGCAGCTTGTCGAAAGCCCGTCCCACAATATTCAGTTCGTCCCGGCTGCGCAGATTCACGCGCACCTCGTAGGCGCCCGCATCGACCTTGGCAATCGCTTTCAGCAATTGATCCAACGGATTTACGATGCCCTTGTATATGAAAGATGCAAACAGAAAAACCACGATCAACGCCGCAACGAGCGATGCCACTACGATATCGCGTGCGCGCAGCGAAGCGGCATCGTCAGCCTTGCGCGAGCCAACCATATCCTCGGCAACCAGATTGCTCAAAACCTTCCGGCTGGATTTCAAGGTGTTGAACTGTTCATTGAACGCATTGAATTGCGCTTCCGCACCGCCGCTTCCCGTCATTGCTATCGCGGCGATGTTCCGCGCCGAATTTGCATAAGTTTCCGCGTCGGCACGAACGACCGCAGCCGCCTGGCGGATATTTTCCGCAGGGGCGGCTGCAGTCCCGCTTCCGGCAGTCTTGCCGGTCAGAACATCGATGTGTTCATTCAATTCCTTTTGAGCCGCTTCGTAGGCCGCCTGATCGCCGCTTTTAGCCGCCCGCAGGATCAGCAGCACATCGGAACGCATTGCATCCTGCGCCAGCTCGGCACGGAGCTGCGTGTTGACCGCATCAAATCTCCCCTGTGAGTCTGCGAGGGCTCCGCTGGGCACATGGTAGCCATAATATCCGCCGACACCCACCAGCACGATGGACAGCAGTGAAACAAAACCAAATCCTAGTAATTTGGCGCGAATGGTTGCAAACATGACGTTCTCCTGAATACCGAGCGGACAATGGTTGATATTATCAAACGGCTGACGTATCGACCTGGAATACCGCAGTGAAAAGCTCCTCGAAATCAACATCGATCCAGATATCCTGCCCCTCCCGATAGGCTCCCCTGGCGTGCGCCGCTATCGGATGCGTAACTTCCGAAAGACTGATCTCATCATCCTGAACAAACTTTTTTCGCTCCGGCAAACTGTCAATGATCACGCCGACAGCCCCATCACCACGGCCGCAGGTCAGTAACCAGGCGCTTGCTGCATGATCTTGTTGAGTTCCGAACAAGACGGATAAATCCACCACCGGCATCACCCGCCCATGGCGATTCACCAGACCGATAATACCGGTGGGCGCCCCGGGCAAACGGAACAGCGGCGGAATCCCGGCCACCTCGCTGGTGGCATCCAGACTTACCAGCAACTTCAGTTCACCGGCGCGGAATCCCCGGCGTTGTATATGTCGTGCAGCGTCGGCTTCGATCAACAGTCTGGCTGCGATTTCGGCATCTACCTGGGTCTTCAGGGCGGCGATGTCGACTGTTTGAACAAAATTCTGGCGCGGCATGTTTTAATTCTGCGAAATTAATGGAAGTTGATTGAATCGAGGCCGATGCCGTCAAAACAAAGTGCTGCGCAAAACCCCATCATCATCCTTTCCATGCCCTGTTGTTTGCTCCGATTCCTTCCAAACGGGAATCAGACAGAAATCGTCAAAACCTGCTGATCGCCTCCAGTATTGCCGCCGGGTTGACGGGTTTGGGCACGAAACCCCTGCCACCCTGCATTTTCGCCCACGCCTGATCGGCCTTCTGGCTTTTGCTGGAGACAAAAACAACCGGAATGTCTTTGGTGGCCGGGTCTTTCTGCAATTCCCGCATTACCTTAAAACCGTCCATGTCGGGCATCACAATATCTAAAAAAATCAGATCGGGCATTTCGGTTTTTGCATACTGTATGGCGTCTTTGCCATTGGTCGCAAACACGACATTGATATTCGCGCCGTTCAGAATTTTTCGCAGCGCGCTGAGATCTGCAGCGGAGTCATCTACGCATAAAACCTTGCGGACTGTCATGGTTGCCCCTGGCTAGTTCCGGGTTGGCAGAAACTTGACTATGGTTTCCAGCAGTTTTTCTTCATCAACAGGCTTGGTGAGATACGCATCGCAACCGGACATGCTGCCGCGAATCTTGTCGAACGGTGAGTCCTTGCTGGTCAGCATGACCACCGCGGTTTTTTGCGCGGCCCTGTTGGACTTGATCAGCTTGCATACCTGGTAACCGTCGATGCCGGGCATGATCACGTCAAGGAATATGCAGGTGTAATGTTTCTGTCCGGTGAAACCTATGGCCTGCTCACCGTTTTCCGCATAGTCGACGTTGAAATTGAAGGCGGCCAGTTTGTTCTTCATGAATTCACGCACCGTGAGATTGTCATCCACCACGAGCACCCAGTCTGCCTGGGGGAGTTTGGCTTGCCATGCACCGGATTTCTCGCCAACCGGCGGCGCGGTCTTTGTGACGGGGACCTCCGGGGTAGCGTTGCCGGCCTGGACAGTTGCCTGCACATTGGCGGGCACATTCACCGGAATGGGGCCGGGCACTGCCGCTACAGCAGGTTCGGCTGACTTTGCCGGCATCCCGGCAGACGGGGCCGCGATCGCAACATCGAACGCCTGAAAGAGTTTCATCCAGCGTATCGGCCGGGGCAGAACCGGCCAATTGGTTCCGCAATTCGAGTCGCCAACCAGGATCGCCGGGATTTGCCCGGATGTGTTGCGTTCGCCGAGCAGCTTGATTGCCGCCGGATCGCTCGCATCGACCAGAAAAATATCGGGGGGGGTGCCGGTCAGGTTATGGCGCAAAAACTTCGGAACGCGACGCGAGGACAGGCCGAACACGCTGGTCAGCACTGTTTGCTCAGTTTCGGTAAAGCCTATGACCTCCACTGAGTAGGTGTCTTTTTGCTTGGCCATCATCGGGTTCTCTGCTGTTGGGCTAATTCCATTTCCAGTTTGAAACAACGCGAATTCATTTATGTGGGAGCGGCCTCCAGGCCGCGATGAGTGCTATCGCGGCCTGGAGGCCGCTCCCACTGTAATGTCATTTTTAAATTGAACTTGGAATAACACGTGTTCAACTCTCGAAGTGCAACATTTTCAGCGATTTAAGTATAACGCGGATTTTACAGGGCAGCCCGAATGTTTTATATATTCGCGTGATGGCTGCTAGGCATCCAATTTGTGCACCGCCACAAAATCCGCGATGTTTTGCAGCAACTCATCTTCCTGATACGGCTTGCCCAGGTAGGTGTTGACACCCAGTTGCATCGCGTAATCGCGGTGCTTGTCGGCAGTGCGTGAAGTGATCATGATGATCGGCAGGTCATGCGTCTTGGGATCGCGCCGCAATTCTCTGGCGAGCGCGAATCCGTCCATGCGCGGCATTTCAATGTCCAGCAGCATCACGTCCGGGGTGAAGTCTTCCAGTTGCTCCAGCGCATCGACACCGTCCGTGGCCGTCACCACCTGATAACCGGCACGTATCAGCATGCGGGAGGTGATCTTGCGCACGGTAAGAGAGTCGTCCACCACCATGATCAGCGGCAGGTTGCTCAGCGGCTTGACGATTGCCGGCTTGCCTGCCTTGATTGCCTTGCCCGTCTTGCTGATACCGGCGGCACGCTGCGCCAATTGCGGCGGATTCAGAATCAGCACCACCGCACCATTGCCCAGCACCGTCGCTCCGGCGATCCCTGACAGCCGTGCCAGTTGCGGTCCGATATTTTTCACCACCGCTTCCTGATTGCCCAATAATTCGTCGGCATGCAGTGCGATACGGTGCTCACCGCTGCGCAGCAGCAATACCGGATTGCGCGGATGATTTTCCTGGACGACCTCCGCGTCGCTCAGCAGCTGGGACAAATAGTGCAGCGGGTAGGTCCTGTCCTGCCACTCGATTTTCCGCTCGCTGTGCAGGGTATTCATATCTGCCGATTTCACCTGTCTGACCTGTTCGACCATGGCGGACGGAATCGCGTATGTCGATTCGCCCGAACGCACCAGCAGGATCTGCGTGACCGCCAGCGTGAGCGGCAGACGAATGATGAACTGCGTGCCCTGCCCGCTCTTCGATTTGACATCGATGGTTCCGCCCAACGCGGCGATTTCGCTGCGCACCACATCCATGCCGACACCGCGTCCGGCGATCTCCGTTATTTCGCTCGCCGTGGAAAGGCCGGCAGTAAAGATCAGTTGCGCCAACTGATCGTCGCTGACCGCTTCGTCTTCCTGAAACAGGCCTTTGGCTATGGCTTTTTCGCGCAGTTTTGCGTAGTTCAGGCCCGCGCCGTCATCACTGAACTCGAACACCACCTCGTTGCTTTCCTGGCGCACGCTCAGGCGAATCTCGCCGATCGGGTTCTTGCCTGTCAGCATGCGCAGCTGATCGTTTTCCAGGCCGTGCACTATGGAATTGCGCAACAAATGCTCGAACGGCGCGATCATCTTTTCCAGCACACTGCGATCCAGTTCCACGCCGGTACCCTGCAATTCGAGGTTGGCGCGCTTGTTCAGCTCCTTGCCGGTCTGCCGCACGATGCGATACAACCGGTCGGCGATGCTGCTGAACGATACCATGCGCACATTCATCAGATTCTGCTGCAACTCGCGGCTAAGACGTCCCTGCACCAGCAACACGGCAGCGGTTTCGTCCAGATTCTTCAACAGCGTGCGCTGTATAGTCTGCACGTCATGCACGCTTTCATTCATGAAGCGCGTCAACTCCTGCAAACGGGTGAAGCGGTCGAATTCGAGCGGATCGAACTCCTCGGCGCTGTCTTTCGCGAGCGAGACGCGCGCCTGCATCTGGCTTTCCGCCTGGATCTCCACTTCACGCAACTGGTGGCGCAATCGCATCACGCTGGCAGTCAGCTCCGACACGCCCTCCTTGAAGACGCGCAACTCTGATTCCATGCGCGAACGGGTCACGCTGATTTCTCCGGCATCGTTCACCAGCTTGTCCACCACTTCGGAGCGCACGCGCAGCATATTGCCGAGCGCAGCGCGTTCAGCACCCTGATCCGATGCGCGGCGATCGGCCTTGCGCTCACCGGCCTGCTTGTCTGAAACGCGCCGGCCTGTTTCGGCCTGCCTGATCTCCGCCGCTTCGACTGTCACTGCTTTGGTTGGCATGACGACGGCTTCGCCGCCGCGCAATTCCTCCAGCAGTGCAGTGACAAGATCGAAATCCCCTTCCAGTGCATCCCAATATCCGGCTTCTTCCCGCGCCTGCCCATCCTGCGACACACGGTCTTCCATTTCATGGGCGATCTCGCCGATGCGCATCGCACCCACCATGCGCGAGCTGCCTTTCATGGTATGCAACAGCCGTTTCAATAATTGCACTTGCTGTTCATCGTGAGGATGCTCGCGCAATGTGCGCAGCCCTTCACTGATCTTCGGGCACAGGTCATCGGCTTCTTCGAGGAAGACCGGCAGCAGTTGTTCATCGATGTCATCCGGGTGCCCGGCCAGAAGCTCTTCGGCCTGCACTTGCGACTCTTCAGCCCCGGCATGCTCATCGGCAGACTTGGCCGGGGTGGGCGCGGCTGTCCGCAACACCGGCGCCTGGGCGCCCGCAGGCTCAGGGACTGTTTCACTGCTGACGCCCATTTCGTCCTGCATCTGCGGCGTGTCCGATTCGGCACGAACATTAACCGGCCTGAGAAGCTCTGCCTTGATCGACTGTAATTCTGCATACGGTATGCTCAGCGGCTCTGCGGCCGCGGCACCGGGCTTGGCCATATCAGCATGCAACTGATCGACCAGATCGCTTCGGTTCTGCGGCATATGCCGGTCGCAAATGCTCAACACCATTTCACCCAGCGCGGTAATGGACTGTTCAAGCATTTGCAGTTGGCCGTCACTCAGCGTGAAAGGCTGGTCCACTCGCGCACGCAACCAGCCTTCCAGCGCATAGGCCAAATCCACCACCACGTCAAATCCCATCGTTCGATTCAGGCCGACCAGCGTGTGTGCGGCGCGCATGAAATCATATTGCACGATAGGTTCCATCGCCGCGCGCAACCCGTCGAACTGATCTTGCAGAATCGCCACATTTTGCACCGCCTCAGAGCTGGCGATGTTGAACAGCGCCTGTGACAGCGCTATCTCGCCTACCATGACAATTTCTTCCGCAGATTCGGATGCAGGCGCGGGTTCAGGTTCGAATTCCGGTTCAGGTAAGGGTGCCGGTGCGGGCGCAGCCTGGAGATCGAATTCCAGATCAGGTACCGGTTCCGGTTCAGGCAATGGCGCCGGCTCTGTTTCAGGAAGCGATGCTGCCTGAGGTTCGAATTCCAGTTCAGGTAGCGGTGCCGGCTCCGGTTCGGGCAGCGTCACAGCCTGGAGTTCGAATTCCAACTCGGGTAGCGGCGGCTCTGGCTCTGGTAGCGGCGCAACTTCCAACTCGAATTCCAGGACGGGTAGCGGTGCCGATTCAGGTTCTGCCGCAGGCTCAGGTTCAACTTCGGTTTTCAGTGGGGCTGCCGGCGCTGCGGGTGACGTTTCAATGTCGAGGCCGTTTTCGATTTGTTGCGCAGTGGCTATCAGGTCTCCGGCCTCGATCTGCAGCGCGCCATGGTTATTTAGCACATCCACCCATCCGGCAAAGGCCTGCACCGCTGCGCTGATGAAGTGCAACAACCCGGCAGTGGCCGGCTTGTTGTCCTGCAACCATTTGTTCATGGCGCGCTCGACGCACCACGCAACCTCGCCCAAACCGGTCAAACCTACCATCCGTCCGCTACCCTTGAGGGTATGAAAGCCGCGCCTTATGGTCACCAATGGATCGATGCTGCCGGGATGCAATTGGCAAATCTCGAGGTTGTCGCGCATGCTGCCCAGCACTTCTTGCGCCTCTTCCAGAAATATGTCGATCAATTCCTGGTCTTCATCCTGCTGGCGCTGCGCCGGCGTGACTGTCCGGGGCGGAGAGGCCGGGGCGCCGGCCACCGGTGCTTGCAGACCGGCTATCTCGTCCAACGCCTTCTGCAACATCGAAACATCACTTGCCTGGCCATGCGTCAGGTGCTGCATATAGTTTTCCAGCGCGCTCATCGCATCGGCCAGGGCATACCTTTCCGCGGGCTTGGGGGCATCCTTGCTCTGTGCAAAATTACGCACCTCATCCTGAATGGACACGAGCAGCTGTCCGGCCTTATCCAGCGACGAGATGTGCAAACCGCCTCGTATCTGGCTCAATAATTTCAGTAATCCGGACAATTCCTCACGCTGGATCGCGCCGTTGAAATAGGCATTCAAACCCTGTTCGACATGCTGGAGGTTCACCAGCATTTCGTTGGCCAGGGGAATCATCACTTCGCCCTGCTCCATCTGGTAATGCAGATCGACCAACTCGCTCAGTTGCTGCGTATCCTCAGGCTGTTGCTTTACCGCAGCCTGCATGCGTTCGGACAGGATGCGCGCCTGTTCCTGGAAGCCGTTGTCAAGGCGGTTGTAATTCTCCGTCCCGCTGCCCAGCAGCAGCAGGGCCATCGCCATATCTATCGCGATGGGTCGTGCATGCTCCGGAGTGCTCGCATACTCCGACAACAATTGAATCTGCCCGGCAAGATACTGCAAGCTTTTGCGATCCAGCCTCTCGCTCTGCAACACAAGCTGTTCGGCATGCTTCATGAATTTTTCGCAGGCCGATTCGTCGCCCTGTACGGCTCGCTCCCAGCATTCCTCGGCAATGCGCAATTGATCGCGCAGGTTATTCAGCATCTGCTCCATTGCACCGGGCGGCAGCGTCGAGAGTTCAGGCAGATAATCATCCAGTGCATAAACCTGCTTGATCGTCTCCACCAGCTCACTCACGGCGTGGCTGCGCCCGATCAGATAGAGCATCTCGTTCATGACCGGTCGCACATCAGCGCTGCTACCCTCGGCAACCGTGCGGATTTGCTGGTCTATGCGGCCAAGCAACTTGCGGGCATTCAATTCGGGGGGCAACCCGTCCAGCTTCAGACAATCCAGCAAACCACAGCCCGCCCACCAGAACGCCCGGCCTTCATCCTGCGGCACACAGCGCATCACACCTTCCAGCGCCTGCTGCATTTGTTGCAACGCGGCGGCGGCATCCTCCTGCCGCAGCCATCGCAACAACGCTTGTTGATACTGGCTGCGCATCGCCTTGATGCTTGCCCGCGCATCGCTCTGGGGAGGGATGCTCAGTATCTGTTGCGGCAATCGCACAGCCAGATTCGGATTAAAAAGATCCGTTTCGAACGCCGTTTCCATGCCGCGCGACTGCTGCAGTTCCAGATATTGGGGAAACAGACGCAGCGTGGCGTTACCCGCACCGTTGGCCAGCGCATCGAGATAGTGCAAGACACCGGACAAGGCGCGGCGCAGCACATCGCGGCGCATTTCGGTAGCTTGTTGCGGATGGGCTGCCAGTTCGCTGAGAGTGATCTCCAGCTCTGCACAAAATACCGCCACACCCTCCAGACCTACCATTTTCAATACGCCCAATAAACGGCGCAACTCGCCACGCGCCGTTTCCAGTGCTTCCGCATTATTCGCAGGCGCGGCGAAATATCGCTCCAGCTGCGCGCCGATCTCGGCCAGCGTGCCATCCAGGCCGGGTTTCACGGCGGCCAGTGTGTTTAAATCAAATGGAGCATTGTTGGACATGAGCGGCCTTGCCCGATACTACAATTTGAAGCCCGCCACCGAACCTCGCAGATCCGATGTCAGATTGGTCAACTGTGCGATGGAGTTGGCCGTCAGCCGAGTACCTTCGGTGGTCTGCACGGTGATTTTAAGAATGTCCTGCATCACATTGGCAACTTCGCTGGCCATGTCGGTTTGTACCTGGGTGGAAACCGAGATACTGTTGATCAGGGTCGCCAGTTCGTTCGACACCTGCTCGATTTCCTTCAGCGACTGGCCGGCCATATCGGACAGAACCGCGCCTTCAACCACGCCCAATATGCTCTTTTCCATCGCCGCCACCGCGTCATGGGTATCACCCTGGATGGTTTTAACCAGCCCGCCGATCTGCTTGGTCGCTTCGGCGGAACGTTCCGCCAGACGCTGCACTTCTTCCGCCACCACCGAAAAGCCCCGTCCCGCTTCGCCGGCAGATGCGGCCTGGATCGCGGCATTCAAGGCCAGCACGTTGGTCTGTTCGGTGATATCGGAGATCAGATCCACGATCTCGCCGATCTCCTGCGAACTTTCGCCGAGCCGCTTGATGCGCTTGGCAGTGTCCTGGATCTGCTCGCGTATGCCATCCATGCCGCTGATCGTGTTGCGCACCGCTTGCGCGCCCTGCTGGGTCGCCGCCAGCGTGCGGCGCGCCACGTCGGCAGATTGCGCCGCGCTCGAATCCACCTCTCTGATGGATTGGGTCATCAACTGCACCGCATCGCCGGCCCCCTGGATTTCCTGCGCCTGCTTTTGTGTGGCTTCCAGCAGACCCTTGGAGATATCCTCGGCATCCCTGGTCGCACGCTCCATCTGCTCCGCCGCAGCCTTGATCCGCGCCACCAGTTTGCGGAACTCTTCGGTGGTGTAGTTCACCGAATCGGCGATCGCGCCGGTGATGTCTTCCGACACGGTGGCGCGCACCGTCAGATCGCCTTCCGCCAAGTCGCTCAGCTCGTTCATCAAGCGCAGGATCCCATCCTGGTTCTGGCGATTGACGCGCATCGCCTCTTCGGTGCGGTAGCGGGTACTGCTCATGTAAGACCTGGCCAGCAACAGCAGCGACAGCAGCAGCAGCAAGCCGGACAGGGATGCGGCGATTGCGGCAGGCCGCGCGGTCGATGACAACTGATAGGCATCCACCAGACGTTGTGATCCGGTCAGCAAGGAGCCGGAATCCTCGACGATCGCCCTGGCCGCTTTCTTGGCCGCCACCAGATTGCGCACCTGGGAGACCAGTATCTGAACGCTATTGCGGTAGTTATCGAACAGACCCCTGGCGCGCACCACATTGGCATCTTCCGCAGGCAGGGCGGCCAGACTCTCTTCAGCCGCCAGTGTGTCGATCCCGAGCCGGGCCACCTGTTCGATCGTCACATCCATCCCCATGGCCATGCTCGCATCTTTGCCGATACGTTCCGTGGCCAGGGCAAATCGTGCAACTTGTTCCCTCTGTGCACCCCTGTAAGCTTCCATCATGTTCTGTGTCAGGCCGCGAAATTCAGTGCTCACCGTGTTGATTGACGCCACGGTACTGGCCAATGTGACCAATCCGGCACGCCCGGCTTCCAGCACCTGCACATCCTGCAATGTCTTGCCTGATATCTTCATCAGATCATCCAATGCGGCGCGAGCCTCACCCGTGGACGCAGGCAGCGTGCCGTCGCCCTTGTCAAGCTTGGCCAGGATATTCGACAGGCTGGTCTTGCTTTCCGTCAACGCGGCGAATGCGGCCGGGCTTCCGGTCAGTGTCTGCTGGGCATCTTTGGCGAGCCGCTGCGACAACATCAGCAACTGGCTGGAAAGCCCGACGTAGCGCACATTGTTACGTTCTTCCAGATTGTTCATATAGGCGGCGATCGCGGTCATCACAAGGAAGATTGCCGCAGCTGCGCCAAACACCTTCAATCTGGAATTGGGTAATGTCAGTTCTGATGCCATGTTGTTCCTCTCCCTAAGGGAATCGCTAAATGCCTATCTGCAAAAATTCCGCCTGCTCCAGCAAGCCGCGCACATCCAGCTTGCGCCAGGATGCGCCCTGCTCATCGCGATACTCGATTCGCCCATCGGCTTCGCTTTGACTCCAGGTCCGCGCGTCGCGCAGACCCAGCACCCGATCGACCAGCAATGCGACATTGAAAGCAAATCTCTCGGCGACCAGCAGCACGCGATTATTGGCATCTCCGGATGCCTGTCCTGAGCCTGTCGAAGTGGCCTGTCCTGAGCCTGTCGAAGCGGCCGTCCCGCTGTGCTCATAGGCAGCCATGTCGACCACGCTGTACAGATTGCCGCGCACATTGGCAACGCCGCGAAACCACGGTCTGGTGAACGGCACGGCGGTCAGCGCGGGCAGCGGCAACACCTCGCTGATATCCACCATGTCCACCAGCCAGTTTCGTCCGGCTATCTGCACGCCCAGCGTGTCCACCCGCGTTGCGGACAGGTCTTTCACCTGCAGCCGGTCGATCAGGTTTTGCTGGAATTCACGCAGATTGAGCCGCTTTGACATGGTTGCCCTGGCGGCGCCTAACCTAACGCGGCGATCTTGCGCAGCAGATCCGCCGCGTCTATCGGCTTGACCACGTAATCCTTGGCACCCTGGCGCACACCCCAAACCTTGTCGGTCTCCTGATCCTTGGTAGTGCAGATGATCACCGGGATATGCTGTGTTTCCGGATCGCTGGTTATCGCGCGGGTCGCCTGGAAACCATTCATCCCGGGCATCACTATATCCATGATAACCAGATCCGGTTTGCTCAGTTTGGCTTGAGCCACACCCTTTTCACCATCCTCTGCAAAGGAGACCTCGAATCCTTTCTTGCTCAATATCCCTTCGAGGATATGACGTTCGGTTGCCGAATCGTCCACTACCAATATTCGCTTAATGGCCATAATCCGATTCCTTCTTTTCTTGGGTATGCAGTCTGACAGTCTCGATCAGACTCTTTTTGTTGAAGGGTTTGAGCAGGTATTGATCCGCACCGACCAGTTTGCCGCGGGCGCGGTCAAACAGCGTATCTTTGCTGGTCAGCATGACCACGGGGGTGTTTCTGAAATGCTGGTGTTTTTTGATCAGCGCGCAGGTCTGATAACCATCCAGGCGCGGCATCATCACGTCCACGAAAATGATGTCGGGCTGGTTATCCACCACCTTGGCCAAGCCGTCGAATCCGTCTTCGGCAAGAATGACCTGACACCCCGCCTGGGACAGGAATATCTCTCCACTGCGCCTTATGGTGTTGCTGTCGTCGATCAGCAACACCTTTACCCCCGATAATGGCAGGTCCTCGCTCATCTAGCTCCCTTTTGCCTTGGCACTGTCGCGCTCATCATCCGTGTTTGAACGATTTCGATGCGGCAATGCTAACGTATCTCGCCGCCGCTGTCATGGCGATTTTAGCGCCGCCAGAAATGCGGGGTGAACAGGATCAGCACGGTGAAGATTTCCAGCCGCCCGATCAGCATCGCGAACGTGCACACCCAGGTCTGGAAATCGGTCAACCCGGCGTAATTGCTGGATGGTCCGACCGTCCCCAGCCCCGGGCCGCAATTGTTTATCGAGGCCAGCACGGCGGTAAACGCCGAGATGAAATCCATGCCGCTGATCAGCAACGCGAAGGTCAGGGTCACGATGCTCATGAAATACAGGAAGATGAAGCCCAGCACCGCGAACACGATATTGTTGGGCACCACATGCCCGCCGATCTTCATCGGGTTGATGGCCGCCGGATGCAGCAGCTTGACGAACTCGCGCCCGGCCTGCTTGAACAGCACCAGCGTGCGTATCATCTTGATGCCGCCGCCTGTCGAACCTGAGCTTGCAGCAATCGCCGTCAAGAACATCATCCACAGCGGCGCGAAGATCGGCCACTGCGCATAGTCCACGCTGGTATAACCGGAGCTGGTCGCGATGGATACCAGGTTGAAACTGGCATGGCGCAATGCCGTCCAGAAATCCGGATAAACGCTTTGCCACCACAGGAATACCGCGATCCCGGCACAACTGATCAGTATCAGCCCGAGTGAAGCGACTGCCTCGGCATCATGCCGATAGACAGCCAGACTTTTGCCGCGCCAGGCCAGGAAGTGCGTGGCGAAATTGACCACCGCGATCAGCATGAACATGATCATTACCGATTCGATCAACGACGAATTGAAATAGCCGATACTGGCATCGTGGGTGGAGAACCCGCCCAAGCCCATTGCCGAAAAGGCATGGCACACGGCATCCAGCCAGTTCATGCCCGCCCATTTCAGCGCCCCGATGCAGATCAAGGTGATCGCCACATACACCACCCACAGGTTGCGCGCCGTCTCGGCGATGCGCGGGGTCAGCGCGGCATCCTTCATCGGCCCCGGCGTCTCGGCCTTGAACAACTGGCGTCCGCCTACACCGAGCAGCGGCAGCACCGCGACCGCCAGCACGATGATGCCCAGTCCGCCCAGCCAGTTCAGTTCGTGCCGCCAGACATTGATCGCGGGCGGCAGGTTATCCAGCCCGGTGAGCACCGTCGCCCCGGTGGTGGTCATGCCGGACATGGTCTCGAAATACGCGTCGGTGAACGACAATCCCGGCAACATCAGCAACAGCGGCAAGGTCGCGACGGCGGGCATCGCCGTCCACATCCCCACCACCAGCAGGTAGCCGTGCCGTATCGACAACTCGCCCTTGTAGCGGCGCGTCAACAGCCACATCAGCAAACCGATGGACAAGGTCCAGACCATCGCCATCAGGAAATCGATCAGCGTACCGTCGTCATAGACAAGCGATGCGACGATAGGCATCAGGTAGGCAATACTGAACACCACCAGCATCAGTCCCAAAGCATGGATGACGGTCAATGCGCGTTGCATCAGAAGAAACCGAGGCTAACCTGGAACAGTCTCTCGACCTTGCGCACCATGCGCTTGTCGTTGACGAACACGATGATGTGGTCCTCCGCTTCGATCATCGTGTCATGGTGCGCGATGATGACCTGCTCGCCGCGCACGAGGGCCCCTATGGTCGCGCCCTTCGGTGAGTCGATCTCTTCGATCCGCCGCCCCACTACTTTGGAAGAAAGACGATCCCCGTGCGCCACCAGCTCCAATGCCTCCGCCGCGCCGCGCCGCAAAGAATGCACCGCCGCCACATCCCCCTGGCGCACATAGGCCAGCAATGAGCCTATCGTCACTTGCGCCGGCGAAATGGCGATATCGATCTTGCCGCCCTGCACCAGACCGACATAGGCACTGCGGTTGATCAGCGCGATCACCTTGCGCGCGCCGCCCTGCTTGGCGAGCAGCGCGGACATGATGTTGTTTTCGTCGTCGTTGGTCAGTGCGCAGAACACATCCACCTCGCTGACGTTCTCCTGCTGCATCAGTTTTTCATCCGTGCCGTCACCATTGAGCACCAGCGTATTGGTCAGATCGGCGGCAAGGCTCGCACAGGCTTTTTTGTTGTACTCAATCAGCTTGACCTGATAACTGTGCTCCAGGGTCTTGGCCAGACGCCGCCCGATGTTGCCGCCGCCGACTATCATCACCCGCCTGGAGGGCTTGTCCATGCGCCGCAGTTCTTGCATCACGGTGCGGATATGCTCGGTCGCGGCGATGAAGAACACTTCATCGCCCGCTTCCACCACCGTGTCGCCGTTCATGTTGATCGAGTGATCCAGGCGGAAGATAGCCGCCACGCGCGTATCGATCTGCGGCATATCGGTGCGCAGAAAGCGCAGCGGGCGGCCGACCAGCGGCCCGCCTTCGACTGCACGCACCGCGACCAGCGACACTCTGCCGCCCGCGAACTCGAGCACTTGCAAAGCCTCGGGGAACTCGATCAGCTTGACGATGTATTCGGTGAGGATCTGTTCCGGGCAAATCGAAAAATCCACGCAGAAATTATCAGTACTGAACACTTCCCGGCGCTCCAGATAATCCGTGGCGCGTATCCGTGCGATGCGCGTCGGGGTGTTGTAAAGGGTGGCGGCCAGCTTGCATGCCACCATGTTGACCTCATCGCTTTGCGTGACGGCCAGCATGATGTCGGTGTCGACGATACCCGCCTGCTCAAGTATCGAGGGATGCGCGGCATTCCCTGTCAGGGTGCGCAAATCCAGCCTGTCCTGCAACTGGCGCAGCTTCTCGCCATCGGTATCCACTATGGTGATGTCATTGGCCTCCCCGGCCAGGCTTTCCGCCACTGTCGAGCCGACCTGCCCGGCTCCGAGTATCAAAATTTTCACGCTATATCCCCTTTTCGTACGGGCACGGCGCGCCGTTTATGTACGGGCACGGCGCGCCGTGCCCCTACTGCGCCCGTATCCAGCTTTTCCATGCTTCGAACAACTTTTCATCGCGCGCCGCGATCACCGAACGCTGCCAGATGTCGCCCCGGGCGAAATCATCGCTTTCGATACAACAGGCATAGCCGCCCGACTCCGACAAGATCAACGAACCGGCCGCATAATCCCAGAGCTGTTGTCCGCCATGCAGATACATGTCGTAGCGGCCCGCGGCGGTGTAGCACCAGTCCAGCGCGCTCGCGCCGAAATTGCGCTGCGAGGAATACGGCGGATCGGTCGCCAGTTGCGTGACCAGTTTCTTTTTGAGCCGCTTCATATCCACACAGGCCAAGGCTTGCGCCATTTCGCCCGTCGCCTCGCGGCCGGCCAGTTTTTCGCCATTAAGGAACGCGCCGCGCTCGCGCTCGGCGGCAAACATCTCGTTGGCCACCGGATCATACACGACGCCCATCACACTCTCGCCTGCGCGCACCAGCGCGACGGACACCGCAAAATACGGCAGGCCGCGCACGAAGTTGGACGTCCCATCGATCGGATCGATGCACCACAGGCCGTCATGGCCCGCCTTCCACAGCGCGCGCTGCTCGGCTGCCGGCATCTCTTCACCCAGCACCGGCACATTGAGAATAGCCTGCAGCTTTTTGGTCAGCGCACTCTGCGCAGCCATGTCCGCCTCGGTACACAGGCTGCCATCGCTCTTGTGCTGATGCGCCACCTTGAGATAACGCGGCATGATCTCTTCCGCCGTCACCAGCTTGACTGCCGCGATCACCGCCTTGAGCAGCGCGCCCATGCCGCTTGGGGTTGAATTATTCATGCCGCTTTCCACTTGCCGCATGCGCTTCACTTTTCCATTTGATGGAACAGCCCATGCTGGCGATCTGCTCGCGCGGCCCCTGCCCGGTTTGCGCCACCTGTAACATCGCGTTGAACAAATCACGCGGCGCATCGGCGACTGCCTCCTTGCGCGATGCATCCAGACGGCCGCGATACTGCAGTTCAAGATTGGAGTTAAAACCAAAGAAATCGGGCGTGCAGACTGCGCCGTAATCCCTGGCGGCCTGCTGGGTCTCGTCCCACACATAAGGGAATGGGTAGCCGTATTGCTGCGCCACCAGCTTCATATTGTCGAAGGAATCCTCCGCATATTCGGCGGGATCGTTGGACATGATGGCGATGCTGTTGATGCCGTGCTGCTGCAACTCCCGCGTGTCGCGCACGATGCGCTCGCGGATAGCTTTCACATATGGGCAGTGATTGCAGATGAACATCACCAGCAGTCCGTTCTTGCCGCGCGCCCTGGCCAGGTCATAGCGCCTGCCGTCCACTCCGGGCAGATCGAAATCGCGGGCTTTCCAGCCAAAGTCGCACAATGGGGGTTGCAGACTGACCATTTCATATTCCTGACAATATCTTTAGGGGCGTTATATTATCACGCACACTATACCGATAACCCGATTCGATCATGGCAGTAACCTCTAGAAATTCATTTTTGCGGGATGGCAGGCTGGACACGGCGATGCGAAGCATTTGGGGCGGGCAGGCCTGCTGCTTCGCGCTCCCGCACTAGGAGGGCTGCGCCCCACCGTGTCGCGCGAGCACCGCAAGGAGCCGCGCAGCGAATGACGAGACAACACGCCGCATAGCGGCTTGTTGCGGCGTAAACTAACCTTTAGGTTATGTTGAAGCCACATATCACGTTGGATAGACAAGGAATGAGCGAGCACGCGACGCCGCGATTCGCCCGGAAAACAAAGTTTCAGTGAAGACTAACCTTCAGGTTATGTCGCAACTAAAATGGATTTATAGAGGTTACTGATGCCGCGATTCTACTGCCCACCGCCTCTGCCCCTCAGCGGTTCGTTCGACCTGCCGCCGGATGCAGCACATCATGCCGCGCGCGTGCTGCGTTTGCGCGAGGGTGATGCGGTGCAGATATTCGACGGCAACGGCAACGAGTGCCACGGCATGATCGCCGAGATTGGCGGCAAGCGCGTGGTCGTCGGAAACATAGCCGCCGTTAACACCGACCGGGAATCGCCGTTGCAAGTGGTGCTGGCGCAAGCCTTGTCGAGCAGCGAGAAAATGGACTGGGTGATACAGAAAGCCACCGAACTGGGTGTCGCGGAATTCCAGCCGCTCGACACCGAGCGCAGCGTGGCCAGGCTGACAGCCGAGCGCGCCGCAAAGCGCATCGAACATTGGCAGCAAGTCGCGATCTCCGCCTGCGAGCAATGCGGGCGCAATCTGCTGCCGAAGCTGCACGCGCCGCTGGACATCATGGTGTGGTTGCAGCAAATGCAAAAGACAGCAGATGCGAAATTCATCCTGCTCCCGCAAGGCGCAATCTCATTGCACACGCAGGCCAAGCCGCATGGCAAAGTGGCGTTGCTGGTCGGCGCGGAAGGCGGCTTTACCCAGGCAGAAAGTGATGCCGCGCTGCACTGCGGATTTATCCCGATACGGATGGGTGCGCGCGTACTGCGCACTGAAACTGCTGCGATCGCGGGACTGGCGGCGTTGCAGACGTTGTGGGGAGATTTTTCGTAGGGGCGTATGGCAATACGCCCCTACGACCGTCAACATTATTTGAGGAGACCACCATGCCATACGTCAACATCCGCATCGCGGGAACCTTGACCCGCGAACAGAAAGCCAGGATCGCCGCCGAGATC
This sequence comes from Gallionella sp., assembly GCA_036514695.1. Classification (GTDB taxonomy): domain Bacteria; phylum Pseudomonadota; class Gammaproteobacteria; order Burkholderiales; family Gallionellaceae; genus Gallionella. The sequence continues at coordinate 26,243 of DATBWQ010000031.1, forward strand.
ACTGACACGCTGGAACGCATCGCGCTGAAACCGAAAAGCTATACGTATATCGCCTTCGACGAGCTGCCCGACGAAAACTGGGCGATCGCCGGGCAGTTGCTAGATGAGTCATAGCACGGCATTATCTGTCTATCTCTCAGGGAGACCATAAATGCCCATACCCACCACATCCGCTGACTTCGTCGCCTGGTTCCGTTCCGTCGCGCCCTACATCAACGCGTTTCGCGGACGCACCTTTGTGATCGCCTTCGGCGGCGAAGTGGTCGCGGACGGCAAGTTCGTCGAGCTGACGCATGACTTCAATCTGCTCGCCAGTCTCGGCATCCGGCTGGTGCTGGTGCACGGCGCGCGTCCGCAGATCGAGCAGCACCTGGCCAAAAACAATCTCGAGGGCACCTATCATCACGGCATTCGCCTCACCGATGCAGAGACCATACAGTGCGTGAAGGAAGCGGTCGGCCGGGTGCGCGTCGAGATCGAGGCGCTGCTGTCGATGGGGCTGGCGAATTCGCCGATGGCCAATGCCGACATCCGCGTCGCGGGCGGCAACTTCATCACCGCGCAACCCATCGGCATCATCAACGGCGTGGACATGCAGCACACCGGCAGCGTGCGCAAGGTGGATGTCGCCGCGCTGAACGACCGTATGGAATTCGGCGAAGTGGTGCTGCTCTCGCCGCTCGGCTATTCGCCCACCGGCGAAGTGTTCAACGTCACACTGGAAGATGTCGCCACCGCCACCGCCATCGCGCTGGATGCCGACAAGCTGGTGTTCCTGATGGACACCGACGGCGTGCAGGACAAGAAAGGCGCGTTGCTCAAGGAGCTCACGATCGCCCAGGCACAGGAGGTGCTCTCCGCCAAACGTAAATTACCGGACGACGTTACGATGTTCCTGCCCTGCGCGATACGCGCCTGCGAAGCGGGCGTGGCGCGCACCCACCTGATCAGCCGCCACACTGACGGTGCGGTGCTGCAGGAGCTGTTCAGCGATGACGGCATCGGCACGATGGTGGTGGAAAGCACGCTCAACACCTTGCGCGATGCCAGCATCGAAGATGTCGGCGGCATCCTGAAACTGTTGCGCCCGCTGGAAGCCGAGGGCATCCTGGTGCGGCGCAACCGCGAATTGCTCGAGCAGGAGATCGACCGCTTCGTGGTGCTGGAACACGACCACCGCATCGTCGGCTGCGCCGCGCTGTACCCGTTCCCGGACGAAGCCGCCGCCGAACTCGCCGCCCTCGCGGTGGAAGCGCAGAGCCGCGATCGCGGTTACGGCGAAGCCATCCTCAACCACATGATGGATATCGCCAGGTCGCAAAAACTGAAAAAACTGTTCGTGCTCACCACGCGCACCGCCCACTGGTTCATCGAACGCGGCTTTGTCGAGAGCGATGTCTCCGCGCTGCCCGCGCAGAAGAAGTCGTTGTATAACTGGCAGCGGAAATCCAAAGTGTTTGTGCGGAAGATTTAAAAATCCAGATTTCATCCCAACTGCTGTGTTGCGGAAAAAATTTCTTGCTTACATATAACCCATATGCGGCGCGGCGAAATTTTTCCCGCGCCTTGCATTTGGGCGAACTCTGAATTTTTCGGTTTGTAGCACATGCCGCGCTTCGAGCTTGACAGCGCTCCGTGTGTAGGCGACATTGACGTCCTATGATTTTGTTTCCTAAATCTTGTTAAACATCTCAATAGCCCCTTTGGGTAAAGGAAAAATAGTGAGAAAACTTGTTTGCCTCACCCTTGCAATATCCGTATCAGCATGCGCCAGCACCACCGTAATCAACTCAGAACCCAACGGCGCAATGATTTATCTCAACGGTGAAAAAGCTGGAATTACTCCCTATACGCACACCGATACAAAAATAATTGGCTCAACTAACATTGTGCTGCTTAAAAAGGAGGGGTATCAAGATTTCTCTACCGTGTTCAGTCGCAATGAAAATGCAAACGTTGGAGCCATCATCGGCGGCGTCTTTGTGCTTGTCCCATTTTTATGGGCTATGGACTACAAGCCGAGTCACTCATATGAAATGGTGCCGCTAAAAGGTGCCGCAAATCAGTAGTAAAGATGGCTAACAACACCATCAACATGGACAGCAAAAAGCGGCGCTCCTTCGTCTCTTTGCTTTTTTCTCCCGGATATTGCGAAATCTAGCCACCAGCTCATATGGAAACGCTCATCATCTTCGCACTAATAGGCGCTGCCGTGTGGTTCTTCCTGACTGGTATCTACAAGACGAATGTCAAAGACCCTGAGACGCTACGTGACACAGAGTTGGAAGATGCGTTCATCGAACTCAAGAAGAAAATCCTCGTCACAAGTGCCTACGAACAGGAGCAGGCCTATCAACGCTTGTACTACCGTATCAATGCGGTAATGGGTCAGATCATTGAGCGTCATAAGCACTTCGTGCTTGACGTTGAAGCTAAGGGTGTAGACACAAACCGCTTTTTCGTACGTCGTGAACACCATGACGCAGATGGTATGCTGTACTACGAATACAAAGTTCCAAACAACCTTGAATTCCGATCAGTACAGCCTGACGTTCTGCTGTACTTATGCTTCTTTCTCTACCTAGGTGGTCAAGCCAAGAATGTCGGAACCGTGGAAAGTGACCCCCAGCTCATGCTGAAAATCCTCGACTATCTCATAGGCGAACGGGAGTACCCGGCTGCATCTTTCTTCAAGGGCCTTGTTATGAAGTATGGCACCAAGGTCTACGAGGCCAGTAAACCCGGTGAAGCCAGAGCATTGTTCGAGTTCGCACAACAGAAAGGCGTTGGTGCCGCAGCAATCGAGTTACAGCAGTTGGGTAAGTATGCCCAACTCGACAGCATCAAGAGTGTTCACTTCTGACTCGAATTGGTCGGCTACCGATGACTCATCCCCACTACCTTCGAACGAATGAAAGGGAAGAAGCCGTTCGTTCACTCGAATGGGCTGAAGTCCAAGCAAGGTCACTTGTCGGAGATCCATACATCTGGAAATGGGTGCTCATTTCCCTCCATAACGCCGCGCAGGGCTTCATGGTGCTTGCGTTATGGAATGGAAATGGATTGCTAACCCTGCGCGACCGCAGCGCGGCCAAATGGATCGACGCTTACAACAACGGTGGCGCATATCCAGTAGAGATGTTGGACGATTTCCTTAATCTGTACAGGAAGGTGAAGGACAAGGACAATTTTCACACTATCGGCGCAGGCCCGTTTTCTCCTTGCGCCTCACACGACGTGAGCTTCGAACAACTCAATGAATTTCGGAACGAATTCATCCATTTCACGCCAAAGGGCTGGTCACTAGAGCTACGAGGCCTTCCTCGTATTTGCCTCGATATTCTCGATCTCATTCAGTTCTTCGGATGGGAAACTACGGCGGTCATTTGGCACAATCGAGCGCATGTGGTCCAGACAAAGCGTGCCCTTAAACGTTTGCGACGTTCACTGCTCGCCTTGGATGGGGTGTATGAGCGATCTGGGAGATAGCCAAGGGAGGGCACGATTTTGTGCCCACGTGGTTTAGCATCCGTGTGGGCAGATGCAAACCCTGTCTGTCCACCTACATTTTTAATTTCGTTTCGCCACCCCACGGCGCGACCTTCAGCAGCAACAGCATCTTGACTATATACGGCATTGCCGTATAATCCGTCCATGCTTACCATTGCAGAATCTAAAATTTTTAGCCGGTACGTTACCGACTATTGGACAGAAGATGAGCGTGGCGAATTCGCCGTATGGATCGCGGAGCACTACGATGCCGGCGACGTAGTCCGGGGTTCCGGCGGTTGCCGCAAAGTACGATGGGGGCGCAAAGGAACTGGCAAAAGCGGCGGCGTTCGCGTCATCTACTACAACATGCTTGAGGACAGCACAATTTGGTTGTTGTTAATCTACGCAAAGAACGAGCACGAAAACATACCCGCTCATATATTGAAGACCGTGAAGGAGGAAATAGCATGCCCATGACAGAAAAAGAACTGCAAAAACGCGACGCGAAACGCGACCTCGGTGCTGAATTGCTGAAATCCGTACGCCAAATGAAGGCTGGACGCGCCGGGAAAATCCACAAGGTAGCTATATCTCCTGTCGTCTCTGCCCGGATGAAATCCGGCTTGTCGCAGTCCGCCTTTGCAAAACTGCTTGGCGTTTCTGTACGCACCCTGCAAGATTGGGAACAAGGCCGCCGCCAACCAAGCGGCGCCGCTAAAACGCTCATCGCTATCGCTGATCGTAGTCCCAAAGTTCTTCTGGAAGCTGCCTAATAAACCACAACTTGGCAGTTCCGTAGGGTGCGTTCCACGCACTATGGTGCGTGGAACGCACCCTACATTTTTAATTTCGTTTCCTCACCCCACGGCGCGACCTTCAATAACAACAGCATCCCCGGTATCGCCAACGCCGCGCACAGCAGGAAAAAACCTCCCCAACCCATCTGTTCCACCAGCCAGCCCGCGGTGGCGTTGACGAAGGTGCGCGGCACGGCGGCGAGGCTGGTGAACAACGCGAACTGGGTGGCGGTATAGGCGGGGTGGGTGGTGTGCGCGATGTAGGCGACGAAGGCCGCGGTGCCCAGCCCGACGCCCATCGCTTCCAGGCCGATCACGAACGCGAGCTGGGTGAGGTGCAGCGCGGTCACTTCCGCTTGCGGACCCAGTACCGCCAGCCAGTAAAAGCCGAAGATGCTCACCACTTGCACCACGCCGAACAGCCACAGCGCGCGGTTGATGCCGAGCTTCAACATCCAGATGCCGCCGAGCAGTGCGCCGATCACCGCCGGCCACAGACCGGCGTTCTTGGCGACCAGGCCGATCTGCGATTTGCTGAAGCCCATGTCGAGATAGAACGGCGTGGCCAGCGCGGTGCACAGGCTGTCGCCGAGTTTGTAGAAGAACAGGAACGCCAATACCAGCAGCGCGCTTTGCCAACCCTTGCGCATGATGAATTCATGGAACGGTTCGACCACCGCATCGCGCAGCGTCTTGGGCGGCGCGGCGCGATGCGGCTGCGTGACCAGCAGCGTCATCACCATGCCGGGCAGCATGAACAGCGCGGTGATGATGAACACCGTGTTCCACGGCAGGTGGTCGGCGAGGATCAGCGCCAGCGAGCCGGGGATCAATCCGGAAATGCGGTAGGCGTTGACGTGCACCGCGTTGCCCAGGCCGAGTTCGTTGTCCAGCAGCAATTCGCGCCGGTAAGCATCCAGCGCGATATCCAGCGTAGCGCTCAAAAAAGCCAGCAGCGTGGCGAGCAGCACGATGATGCCCAGATCGCTCTGTGGAGAAAAACCGCCCAGCGACGCGATCACCACCAGCAGCGCGGCTTGGGTGAGCAGCATCCAGCCGCGCCGCCGGCCCAGTACCGGCACCACATAACGATCCAGGAATGGCGACCAGAGAAATTTCCAGGTGTAGGGGAACTGGATCAGCGCGAACGCGCCGATGACCTTGAGGTCGATGTGCTCGGTGCGCAGCCAGGCCGGAACCAGATTGAGCAGCAGATACAGCGGCAGGCCGGAAGCGAATCCGGTGAACACACAGATCAACATGCGGCGGGTGAAGAGTTGTTGCCAGACACTCATATTGATTGAGCCATTGAGCGCCTCCCGTCATTCCGGCCCTTCGACAGGCTCAGGATAAACTGACCTACGGTCAGGACGGAATCCAGACAGGAAAAATGCCCCCGCAAAGCAGGGACAAAACCAAAGTCGTGTTGAATAAAAACGCTGGATTCCGGCCTACGCCGGAATGACGAGGAAAAATAACTTGCTGTCATATCCCGCGCTGGAACCGGTACACCGCCGTGCTGCCGAGCAGATTCGGCAACACCTTTACTTCGCTCTCGCCGGTCATGACGCGGAGTTCGAGTATCTCCACGCGATGATCGCCGCAGAAGGTTTCGAAGTCATGCAGCGTGCACAGGTGCACGTTCGGCGTGTCGTACCACTGGTAGGGCAGCTCGCTGGAAACCGGCATGTTGCCTCGCAGCACATGGAGGCGGTTGCGCCAGTAGCCGAAGTTGGGGAAGCTGACGATACCCTCGCGTCCGACGCGCAACATTTCGCTTATCAATGCCTCGGTGTGGCGCGTGGCCTGCAGCGTCTGCGACAGCAGTACGTAGTCGAAGGCGTTGCTTTCGAAGCCGGACAGGCCGGATTCCAGGTCGCCCTGGATCACATTCACACCATTGCGGATACACACTACGATGTTTTCGTCGCTGATCTCCACACCGTAGCCGCGGACGCTGCGGGTTTCCTTCAGGTAGCGCAACAGGCTGCCGTCGCCGCAGCCGAGGTCGAGCACCGACGCGCCCTGCGGTATCCACGCCGCAATGGCGGCGAAGTCAGGACGCGCGGCTGCGAGCTCGATGGAGTCGTGCGCGCTCATGCGGAAAACTCTCCGGCAATCCTGTCGAGATAGGCACGCATCACGTCGTGATAGTGCTCATGCTGCATCAGGAACGAATCGTGCCCGTGTGCAGATGAGATCTCGGCATAACTGACGTTGAGGCGGTTGTGCAACAGCGCGCTGACGATCTCGCGCGAACGCTCGGGCGCAAAACGCCAGTCGGTGGTGAACGAGACCACCAGATAATCGGCCCGTGCTGCGGCAAACGCCTTGTCCAGATTATCGTCGCAGACGCGCGCCGGATCGAAATAATCCAGTGCCTTGGTCATCAAGAGATAAGTGTTGGCATCGAAGTAGGCGGCAAACTTGTCACCCTGGTAGCGCAGATAGGATTCGATCTCGAACTCGATGTCGTAGTTGTAACCCAGCTTGCCCGCGCGCAGGCTGCGCCCGAACTTGTCTGCCATCGCATCGTCGGAAAGGTAGGTGATGTGGCCCAGCATGCGCGCCAGGCGCAGGCCTCGTTTGGGAACCACACCATGCTCGTAGAAATTCCCGCCATGAAAATCCGGGTCGGTCAATATCGCATTGCGCGCCACATCGTTGAAGGCGATGTTCTCCGCCGACAAATGCGGCGCTGCTGCGATCACCAATACATGGCGCACGCGTTCCGGAAACGACAGCGACCATTGCATCGCCTGCATCCCGCCCAGGCTGCCGCCGATCACCGCCGCGAATTGCTTGATACCGAGCAGGTCGGCCAGGCGCGCTTGCGATTCCACCCAGTCTTCCACCGTCACCACCGGAAAGCCCGGTCCATAAGGCTTGCCGGTTTGCGGATCTATGCTGGAAGGGCCGGTCGAGCCGTGGCAGCCGCCGAGGTTGTTCAGTCCGATCACAAAAAATCTATTGGTATCAACCGGTTTTCCGGGGCCGATCATGTTGTCCCACCAGCCCACGTTCTTTGGGTCGTCTGCGTAATAGCCGGCAACATGATGATGCCCTGACAGCGCGTGGCAAATCAGGATCGCGTTGGATCTGCCGGCATTCAGCGTGCCATAGGTCTCATACGCCAGCTCATAGCGCGGCAGCACCGCACCGCTGCGGAAAACCAGCGGAGTGTCGAATGATGCGCGTTGCGCGCTGACGATGCCGATGCTATTCGATGCGTTCAAAATCAGATCCCAAAAAAACCAAACCCGCTCGGCTGAAGCGGAGCGGGCTGCCTCGCTTTAGCTGGTATGTTTTAAGTGCCCCGCAAGCTGATGTCAAATCGGCACTGGAACGCAGTTTCCGCGTTTTGAGAAATGCTGTCAATCGGCTTCATTCCAATGGTAAAACAATTTGTAGGTCGGGCTGCGCCCGACATGGTGGGCAAAGCCCACCCTACGCGTTAAGTACGGTAGGGTGGATAAAGCGCGAAGCGCGTATCCACCATGTGGAACGGTGGATACGGCACGATGTGCCTTTATCCACCCTACGAAATCGCTCCTATCATGAATTCAACCTGTCCAGCAACTCGCGGATTTTCATCGGGTCATCGGCGCGCAGAATCTTCTGTGTCAGCCCGGCGATTTCCGGCAGGCTGGTGGTGAGCACGCGCTGTTTGATGCTCGGCACCTGCGCCGAGAACATCGAGAACTGGCGCAGCCCGAAGCCCAGCAGCAAACGGGTATAGACCGGTTCACCCGCCATCTCGCCGCACACCGAGATCGGTACGCCGAGCCTGTTGGAGGTGCCGATGACATGCGACAACAGATGCAGCACGGCGGGATGCAGCGGATCGTAGAGGTGCGCCACCTCTTCATCGGTGCGGTCTATCGCCAGCGTGTACTGGATCAGATCGTTGGTGCCGATGGACAGGAAATCGAGTTTCTTGGCAAATATATTAAGCGCAAGTGCGGCTGCGGGGATCTCGATCATGCCGCCGATCTTCACCTCATTGTCATAAGGGATGCCTTCTTCATCCAGGCTTTGCTTGGTCGCCTCGATGAAGTGCAAGGTCTGGTTGAGTTCCGACACGCCGGACAGCATCGGGATCAGCATCTTGACGTTGCCGTAATGCGTGGCACGCAACAGGGCGCGCAACTGGGTGCGGAACAATTGCGGCTCGGCCAGGCACAGGCGTATCGCGCGCAGCCCCAGCGCGGGATTATTGGCGACACGCTCCGCGCCTTTGATCTGTTTGTCCGCACCCAGATCGAAAGTGCGTATCACGACGGGCTGGCCCTCCATGCCGATGGCCACGGCGCGATAGGCCTCGAACTGTTCTTCTTCATCCGGCAAATCGTCGCGGTTGAGAAACAGGAATTCGCTGCGAAACAAACCGATCCCGGTCGCGCCGTTCTCTTTCGCTTCGGCGATATCCTCCGGCTTCTCGATGTTGGCGTGCAATTCGACGAATTTGCCGTCCAGGGTGTTCGCGCGTGCGGTGCGCAGCCGCTTGAGCTTCTTGCGTTCCAACTCCCATTCGCTCTGGCGCAGCTTGTATTCCGCGAGTATCGGTTTGTCCGGATTGACGATCAGCACGCCCTGCTCGCCGTCCAGTATCAACATATCGTCTTCACGGATCAGTTCGCGCGCATGGCGCAAGCCGACCACGCATGGCGTGTTGAGGCTGCGCGCGACGATCGCGGTATGCGATGTCGCGCCGCCCAGATCGGTGATGAATGCGGCATATTGATGCGGCTTGAACTGGATCAGATCGGCAGGACTCAGATCGTGAGCCACCAGGATCATCTCGACATCATGCCGGGCCGGCGGCAGCACATGCCCGGGCGTTCCGAGCAGTTGTTTGAGCAGGCGCTCGGCGACATGCTTAACATCGGTCTGCCGCTCACGCAGATAGGCATCCTCAAACTCGTCGAACTGCGCCGCCAAAGTTTCCGTCTGCACCTTGAGCGCCCACTCCGCGTTGCACTGCTCGTTTGCGATCATGTCGCGCGGCGCGACGCTCAACAGCGGATCGTCCAGGATCATCTGGTGCAATTCGAGGAATGCATCGAATTCGGCAGCGGCGAGGGTCGGGCGATTGCTGCGCAAGCCGGCAAACTCGTTGCGCGTTGCAAGCAGGGCGGCATCAAAACGCGCGATCTCCTCCCCGATGAATTGTTTCGGCAATACATAATGCGCGACTTCCAGCGAGGTATGCGAGATCAGATGCGCATGGCCGATGGCGATGCCGCTGGAGACTGCTATTCCATGCAAAGTAAAACTCATTCGCCTTCCCCAAAACAATCATTGATGAATTCCAACAATGCCCGCATCGCTTCCACCTCATCTTCACCATTCGTCTCTATGGTGATGGTCGTGCCATTGGAAGCGGCCAGCATCATCACGCCCATGATGCTTTTGGCATTCACGCGGCGCATGTTGCGCGACAGCATCACCTCGCATTTGAAGCTCGATGCAAGTTGCGTGAACCTGGCAGAGGCACGCGCGTGCAGGCCGAGTTTATTGATGATCAGCGCATCTTGTTGCTGCATGCTAGTTTTCGGGGTTGATGTAAGTGATGCACCCGCGACCGCCTTCGACGGCGACTTTCGCCAGCTCCGGCAGCGTCGTGGTGGGATAACAAGCGACGCGCAGCAGCATCGGCAGGTTCACTCCCGCAACCCCCATCACACGTTCGGCACGGCACAATTGCCGCGCGATGTTGCTGGGCGTGGCGCCGAACACATCAGACAGGATCAGCACACCGCTGCCAGTGTCGAGTTGCTTGATGAGCGCCTGCGCTTCAACTGATTTTTGTTGCGGATCGTCACCCGCCGACACCGACAGCGACTTGAGATTGTGCGGCACTTCGCCCAGCACATGCTTGACGCAATCCAGGAAGCTGTCGCCCAAGCTGTTATGTGTGACCAACAGGATCCCGACCACAGATCACCCCCTTATATTATTGAAGATTACATATTTGAAGACAGAGTCTCCGCATCTCGTAGGTCGGGCTACGCCCGACGCGGCGGGCAAA
>DATBWQ010000032.1:0-3571 GCA_036514695.1 Gallionella sp.
GTACATCTCATCATGCTTTTCCTGGCCACAGCTACCGTGTTGCAGGCGTATCAACGAAGGCTCGCTATACGCAGTGGCAGTGTTGAAATTGGTAAATACGATGTTGAATTTCTTGATAAACGGATTTTCCGCCTCACCAACGGCTTTCAGGTCATCCGTAAGCGCCCCATCAACCCCAGTCTATTCAGCGCGGTGTGATGTCGGCTAAAGTTGCCGCATGGAAATTCCACGGCAACAACTTATCCATTTCATCCGCAGTTCTTGCTGCTGGCAGATGCTCCAGCACATGGCGCAGCCATGTGTATGGCTCGATGCCATTGGCCTTGGCGGTCTCAGCCAGCGAATAGATGATCGCGCTGGCAAAGGCACCGGCAGGCGTATCGCTGAACAACCAAGCCTTGCGCCCAATCACGAAGGGGCGGATCGCATTCTCGCACCGGTTGTTGTCGATCGGCAAATCGCCGCGCTCCGGGTAGCGGACCAGCTTGCCCCAGTAGTCCCGCATATAGGACAGCGCGGTACCCAGTGCGCTCTTTGGCGGAACCATGGGCAACAGCTTTTCCATCCAGTCATGCAGCTCGTTCAGCACCGGGATGCTTTTCTCCTGGCGTGCCGCATAGCGCGCCTCAATCGTGGAATCCTTGTGCTCCCGTTCAATAGCGTAAAGCTTGCCTATCATGGCGACCGCCTGGTCGGCATGGCCGTGCGTGCCTTTGGGCTGCACCTTCACGGCATCGACAAACTTGCGGCGAACATGCGCCCAGCAAACCTGATGCTCGATGCCCTCGGTTCCGGCAAGCTTGTTGTAGCCATCATACCCATCTGTCATCAGATAACCCTGATAGCCCAGCAGCAGACGCACCGGCACTTCCCCGCTACGGCTCGGGTCATAGTCGTAAATCACCACCTGTTTCCCGGGTGGCCCACCCGTTTGCACCCACATGTAACTTTGAGAGGCCGGGCTCCTGCCCTTCTCCTTGAGTACCTGCACCCCCGTTTCATCCATGTGGATGAACGGCGCATCAAACAAGGTGTCCCGCATCAGGTTGTGCAGCGGTTGCAGCGCGGCGCTTGCGCCGATCACCCATCGCGCCAGCGTCTGATGAAACTACTAGCCATTCGACTAGGCTATCAAAAAACGATAGCCAAGTCGCTGGTTATGGCGCGGCACCAGCACATCGTGACGGGCCAGCACCTTCTCAAACCTTGCCAGCGGCAATCCATCGACATACTTGGTCGTCAACAGCATGGCCAGCAGGCCGGGGCTGGCATTGCTCTTGGGCAAGGGTTGCGCCGGCAGCTTTGCTGTCACCGGCGCGTGTTCGCTGGCTTCACATCCATAAACCAGCCGGATATGCTGCAGCACGCGCACCTGCATCGGGACGATGTCGAGCTGTTCGCTGACAACCCGGTTGATCACCACCATCGGTGTGCCGCAATCGCAGATGCGTTCGGATTCGGGCACGTCGTGAATGATCTCTATCCGCTCAAGCTCTGGCGGCAGCAGGCTGCGTTTGCCGCGCGCCTTCTTTTGCGGGGCGCAGGCTTGCGCCGCCAACGGCGCAATGTCTTGCGCCTCGGTGGAGGTCGCGGCCAGCACTTCCGCCTCGTCGAACAGGCGTTCCTGGCCGGCGCTCTCTGAGCTGGGACCGAACATGCGGCGGCGCGCCAGCACGATCTGTTCGTGCAGAAAGTTGATGTGGCTGAGCGCCGCAAGTTTTACATCGTCGTGTGACTTGATCAACGCATGCAGCAGTGCCGTGAGCGCATCAATATCAGCCGGTAAAGTTGGCGGTAGAACGAATTCCGGGAGGGTGAATCCGGAGGTTGAATTCAAGGGGAAAACGGAAGGTTTTGCAACTGTTTCGAGCATGTAGAATCATGCCTTTTTCCCCTAGGAAATGCAAGCGAAATTCAACGTTTTATGAGGTTTATTTCTCCATAAATCAATACCTTCCAGTAACCACTCGAATTCTCTGATCGTGACCGTTTGCGTGTTCGTCCCGCAGCGTTTCGGCCAATGGAATTTCTCCTCTTCCAAGCGCTTCAGCCACAGACAAAACCCGTTGCGATGCCAGTACAGCACCTTGATCTTGTTGCGCTGGCGATTGATGAACACATACAGCGCGCTGCCAAACGGATTCAACGCCAGCTCCTGCTCGACCAGCACGCTCAGCCCATTGATTGATTTCCGAAAGTCGATCGGCTCCCGGCACAGATAGACTTGCTCGATATGACAGCCCGGATGCATCAGCGCGCTCCCGGGAAAGCGCGCTCAAGCGCCGTCAGCCATTCCGGTGCGGGCAGCGCCGACATTTCCAGATGCAGGCCGGATGGCAACACCAGGGTGCAGAGGTTTGGGCGCTGCACAGCAATGCGCAGCGCCATGAATTTGCTTTCCTGCCCGGCTTCGCTCACCTCGGCTTTTGATTTCAGCTTGTGCTGCCAATAATACAAGGCGGTAACCGAGAGGCCGTGCCGTCTCGCATACTCACTCGCCGAAATCGCTTCAAGCTTGACGGCCGCTACATGCGCCACCCAAAATTCCGCTCCCATCTTCATGCCAGCCCCTTCTTGTTTTAGAGGTTGCAAGGATGCGGAAATGTTAATCAGGCGGCAAGGTTGGGGATTGTGGAGCGCTTACTTTGGATCACTGGGCTTACGCCTCGACTTCAACTCATCAATTTCTTGATTGATTAGGACGACAAGCTCCGGTGATTCTTGATACTCGCCGCTTTCCGCGACGCGTGCCAGAGCAGCGATTGTTTTCTCCAAATCTTCATCGAAGGTTTTGATTGGCCAAATGTAGACGCGACCAAGCATTACGAATAGCGCACCTGCGGCTCGAACAACACCGGGGGATTCGGTCGGGTCTTCCTCTATTCCGTCTAGCCATGCGTCCCGCAGTTTGGTGCGATCCATGAGGTCGCCATACCAATCTGCCGCCTCATCGTTGTCCCACGGTGCGAAAGCCCACATTCCCATAGTTTAAATCTCCTATAGCGATACTTGATTTGCCCAACGTGTAGCTAAGGGGCTGCGCGCTTTTGCGCAGTCCCGCTTGAGCGTAGGGTTAGACCAGCTAGCGACCACGTATGCGGCCAACCCAATAACGGGGTTTACGGGCATGATGTGCCGTTGCAAAAATAACTATGCCACTATTCTCGGGCCGATAGAAAAGCGAGAAAGGAAACCCTTTGAGAAAAATGCGCCTCGTGTTTGAAGCAGACGGTGTCCCTGATAGCGGGAAAGCCAACGCTCTGGCAGTTGCTTCTTCGACGGCTTTGGTAAAGCGTGCTCCTAAGCCGGGTTGGGCTTCGTTGTAATAAGCGACCTCAGCAAAAAACTCTTGACGAGCTTCTGCGACAAACCGTGCTCGCCTCACTGGGTCATACGCCTTGCTTCAGCAAATATATCTTCTGCAGGGTAGGTCTGTAGCTCACCTCTATCGAAAGCTGCGACACGTTTCTCGATTTCTCGTTCCCACTCCGTTTCGATTTCGGATAGTGATGAGTCATGTAGTGACTCAAGAAGAACCTCGGCAAGATGTGCCCGCTCTTCAGGCAAAAGT
>DATBWQ010000033.1:0-14303 GCA_036514695.1 Gallionella sp.
GCGTCGGGCGTAGCCCGACCTACGAGATGCGGAGACTCTGTCTTCAAATATGTAATCCTCAATAAGTCCTCCATGAGCGGCCCATGTGGGACTTAATCAGAGGTTCCCTAACATGCTTTTTGGCCTTGTCCCCCACGTTGCGGGGGAGTTCTTTTACTGGACTGGATTCCCGCTTTCGCGGGAATGACGAATTTCTAGAGATGCCATAATGAAAAATGCAGTGGTGCTTTTGTCTGGCGGGATGGATTCCGCAACCGTGCTGGCGATGGCGCGTGCGCAGGGTTATGTCTGTTACGCGTTGAGCGTGGATTATGGACAGCGTCATCACTCCGAACTGGCTGCCGCGCAGCGCATCGCACGAACGCTGGGCGCGCATGAACATCGGGTGGTGAAGATCGATCTCACCGGCTTCGGCGGTTCTGCACTGACGGATGACAAGATCGCGGTGTCGCAACAGCCCACCGAGGGCATCCCGCTGACCTATGTCCCCGCGCGCAACACCATCATGTTGTCGCTGGCCCTGGCCTGGGCCGAGGTGCTACAGGCGCAGGATATCTTCATCGGCGTGAATGCGGTCGATTATTCCGGCTATCCCGATTGCCGTCCCGCCTATATCGAGGCATTCGAGCGCATGGCTAATCTCGCCACCAAGGCGGCGGTGGAAGGGCATCCACTCACCGTGCATGCGCCGCTGCTGCATTTGTCCAAGGCGGAAATCATCCATCAAGGTCATCTGCTGGGCGTGGATTTCTCACAGACCGTTTCGTGCTATCAGGCCGACGAATCGGGTCGCGCCTGCGGTGTATGCGATGCCTGCCGCCTGCGCCGCGCCGGTTTTTCTGCGGCCGGTATAGCTGACCCGACACAGTATCGTGTGACATAGTCGCAGGCCTTGAAGCAAGCGGTATTTTGCGTTGACAGGGTAGGCTAAACCCGTATAATTCGCGCTCTTTTGCGAGGGGTCGTTAGCTCAGCCGGTAGAGCAGCGGACTTTTAATCCGTTGGTCGCGTGTTCGAATCACGCACGACCCACCAGCTTGCAGAGAGTCTGTTATTTTCATGCCGCTTTAGCTCAGTTGGTAGAGCAACCGCCTTGTAAGCGGTAGGTCGTCAGTTCGAATCCGACAAGCGGCACCATCTTCCTGTTTTTCCACGTCCACTCCCGTCCATAAAACCCACGCCAAGCCTAGAGATTAGAGCGTTTTGCGTCCTATAGCGTCCATCCCTGTCTATTGCAATCGCGCCTAAAGTGGGGGTAGAATTCGAGCGTGTGATACCCCCACAGCACAAAAATACCCCCAAAGGTGACTCCATGAAGCTGACTGATGCAGCGATAAGGAAAGCGAAACCCAAAGCCAAGCCCTTCAAGCTGGCCGACGGCGGCGGATTGTTTTTGCAGGTACAACCCAGCGGCGGCAAGTTGTGGCGTTACAAGTATCGGTTTGCTGGGAAAGAAAAGTTGCTCGCCCTGGGGGCATATCCTGACGTGAGCTTGAAAATTGCCCGCGAGGATCATGGTGATGCCCGCAAGCTGTTGGCTAATGGCAGTGATCCAGGTGCAATGAAGCAAACCCAAAAGCGGCAAGCCAAACTATCGGCGGTCAATTCATTTGAGGTAATTGCTCGCGAGTTTCACGCGATGAAAGCCCCGATCTGGTCGGTGCACCATGCAACCGACTGGATCAATACGCTGGAGCGTGAAGTGTTCCCGAAAATCGGACATCGCCCGATTACTGAGATCGAGGCCCCGGACGTGTTGGACATTCTGCGCGCTATCGAGGCACGCGGCGCATTCGAGGTAAGGGGTAGGGTGCTGCAGCGGGTGCGTGCTGTGTTCGCCTATGCCATTGCCAGCGGACGATCACGCCACAACCCTGCAGCGGAACTTGGTGGTGCACTTGCACCTCGTCCCAAGGTGCAACACTTCGCGGCGTTATCGGCCGATGAGATGCCGAAATTCTTGCACGCCCTCGTCGATTACCAGGAGCGCGCCAAGTCCAGCCCTGTCGTGTTCGCTGCCACCCGCTTGCTGGCCTATACCTTTGTCCGCACAGGCGAGGTGCGTGGCGCGCAATGGGGCGAGTTTGATTTAGATGCGGGGCTGTGGACTATTCCAGCGGAACGCATGAAAGCCCGCGAACCGCACACGGTCCCACTATCAAAGCAAGCGGCAGAGATTGTTCGGGCACTGCATCCGCTCACTGGCCACCTGGCTGTGTTGTTTCCTAGTCGCAATGGTGAGGGCCGGGTGATCAGCGAAAACACCGTGCTGAAAGTAATCGAGCGGATGGGCTACAAAGGCCGCATGACCGGGCACGGCTTCCGATCTGTCGCCTCTACCTATCTCAACAACCTGGGCACGATCCGCCCTGACATGATCGAGGCGCAGCTGGCGCACGGCGACAAAGACCAGGTGCGCGCAGCATACAACCGGGCGGACTACATGGAGTACCGCAAGGCCATGATGCAATTCTGGGCGGACACGCTGGACATTATGCAGCAAGGCGGCAAGCTGCCGAGATGGGCAGACTATGAACCGCACGGATCTGATTATCGGGCAGCGCAAGTGATCCCGATGCGGGCAAAATCTGGTGCGCGATGATGCTGCTTTCCATCTGGTTCGTGTTAAAAATGGTCGGGACAAGTCGGGACAGTCGGGACACGGCGTATCTATTGGCTTTGCGCTGTCCCGACTTTTTCAAACGAAGTCGGGACAGTCGGGACAAGTTGTCCGATAGCGTCCACCGCCGTCCTATATTTTGGCCACCGCTGCAAAATGCCGCGCGAAAAGGGTTCACTGCCGCCCATTCATTGCGCAAATTGTTGATAACTTTTCGAGTAAAAACGCCCTACCTGTGTATAACTATTCCCGCAAAATCTCACACGCCGAAAAGCTTAATAAATACAGCCGCTTGGGATTTTGGCAAATACGCACAACGGGTGTTATGTAAAATAGCATTACTCCGCAATAATAATAAATAAGCATAAAACGTTTGCATAAATGGATTTTGCGCTATACTTTCGGCAACGGGGATTCACGCGCACGCGAGGGCATCATGGATAAAGACGAACTAAGGCAAGCCCTGGACAGCTTGGGGTGGAAGCAAAGCGAATTGGCACGCAAACTAGGTGTAACAACCAGCACTGTTTCACGGTGGGCAACCGGCGAGCCAATCCCCGTTTGGCTGGCTGAATATCTGCGCGTGATGCAAGAGCTTGATCGGCTGCATCGGGTGTACGTGAAGCCGCCCAAGCCAGTGAAAGAAACCGCACCGCCAGTGGATACGTCTGCACCGCGCACGGAAACCCGAGCGGCGGCGATGGCGCGCACGCTGGTTGAGACAAATTCCGGGTCTGATGACGGTGATAACATTGCACCCAAAGCGGGAGCGTGATAGATTGCGACCATGCGAGTGATAGCCGTCAGTACGTTGCGCGATTTTTGGGCAAAGCATCCGCAGGCGGAAACGCCGTTGCGAGCATGGTATGCCGATGCAAGCCGGGCGATCTGGAAAACACCGGCTGACATCAAGGCGGCGCATCGTAATGCCAGCTTCGTGGGGAGTAACCGCGTGGTGTTCAATATCAAGGGCAACGATTACCGCCTGATCGTGGCGGTGCATTACAACCGGGGGATGATGTATATCCGCTTTGTTGGAACTCATGCAGAATATGACGCGCTGAGCGCGGGGAAGGTGTAGCAATGGAACTCAAACCGATTAGAACCAAAGCCGAATACAAGGCCGCCTTGCGCGAGATCGAGGCGTTGTTTGATGCGCCCGATAAAACGCCCGAAGCGGACAGGCTGGAAGTGTTGGCCATGCTGGTGGAAAAATACGAAGCCCAGCACTACCCCATTCCCGCGCCAGACCCGATAGATTTTTTGAACTACGCGATGGAAACGCGCGGGTTGACCCGCAAGGATTTAGAGCCATACATCGGCAGCCGTGGTCGCGTGGCCGAAGTGTTGAACCGCACCCGACCGCTTACCTTGGCAATGATCCGGCGATTGTCGGAAGGCATCAAACTGCCAGCGGATGTGCTGATAGCGGATTACGAGTTGCGCCACGCCGCATAGAAAACCGCATGAACAGCTTACGACACAAAAAACGCACACCCACTCACCCCGGCGCATTGCTGCGCGAAGTAGTGCTGCCCGAGCTGGGGATCACGCAAGGCGAATTTGCCGATCGGCTGAAGGTATCGCGCCGCACCGTGTCCGAGATACTGCACGAACGCCGCCCGGTTACGCCGGACATGGCGATCCGTTTGGGTAAACTGTTGGGCAATGGCGTTGGGCTGTGGCTGCGGATGCAACAGGCGGTGGACGTGTGGACGCTGGAGCAGCAAGGCGACTATGCACACATCCAGCAAATCAAGGCCGCATAGAAAAACCCTAAGGCGGCAAGCTACAGCTCAGTTGCAGTTCGATCTCTGAAAGGACAAACATGGTAGCCAACAAATTTGCAGTGCTCTACGCCACACAGCATCGCCTTGATACACGCGCCATGCAAACCCTGCTCGGCATCTGCACCGGGATTGCCGTTGACGATCATATCAACGATAAAGAGATCGTCTTCCTGAAAACATGGCTCAATGAAAATAGCAGCGTTGCCGAATACTGGCCGGGCAGTTCTATAGCCGCACGCATAGACACCATCCTTGCCGATGGCATCATTACCCAGGAGGAGAAGGAAGATTTACTCAGTCTGCTGCGCGACATCACCGGAAACAACTTCAGCGAAACGGGCGCGGCCGCACCTGACGCACCGGCGCCGCCCATCGACGACGACCCCTCGATTTATTTCCGCAACATGCTGTTCTGCTTCACCGGCCGATTCTTTTACGGGACGCGCCCGGCCTGCGAGCGCGTCATTCTCAACATGGGCGGGATGGCCGTCGACAATGTCAGCAAAAAGCTGAACTACCTGGTGATCGGCGCACTGATCGAACCGAGCTGGGCGCACACCACCTATGGCCGCAAGATCGAATCCGCAATGAAACACAAAGAGGCCGGGTCGGAGATCTCCATCGTCTCAGAACAACAATGGACGCAAGCCGTGGCAGACTGTGCGCGCCGAAACTAAAGCGAAAGGCAGAGCAATGGGTTTTGAGCCCGACGAAAAACCGCACCCCTGACGCGGTAAGTTCAGGGAAAGCGGGGCAACCTGGTGCAGATACACCGGCAGCCCCTAACCACAACGCAACCTTAACTGGAGGTACGCATCATGGCTATCGCAAATTCTATCAGTCAGGCATCAATTGAACAGCTTGATCTTATTTTGACCTGCATCGCTTCAAATGCAAGAACGGTAAAAACTCTTTCCTTGGAAATCTTGGAGCATAGTACAAATCAGGAAGCCGCCGCATTGGCTGATGCGCTGGAATGCGTTGCTTCAAACATTGGGTATATGGCCGAGACGGGCATGGGAAAACTTGGCTCACCACACAATAGTGCAGAATACTGGTTTCTTCCGCCTCTATTACAAGCCGCCAGGAACCTAGACGCTTTGAAAACCGCTGAGCGGCAAACTGGTGAGAGTGCGCATCATGTCTAACAATAATTTAACGCTACTCACAACCGATGAAAGAAGGCTGCATTTGCTTGCCATTCTGGATTTTGATGGAGTGCCAGAAGCCGACAGGCTGGGCTACTTGATGCGGACATGCGGGTTATCAAGATACCTGGTTGGGCGCGTTTTGAATGGACATTACCCGCGCGATGTATACAAAGTCTTTGATATTACCAATGCAATGGACGTTGACTTTGAGTGGTTTATGGTTGGGTCGGCTGGGCAGTACCATCCGCGAACATTGCGTATTCATTTGCAGCAGGTAAAGCATTTTTCGAAACAATCCACCGATCAAATGTTGCGGCTGATGGTTTGCGTATGCGCTGGGCACAAAAAGGCGTGCAACTTGGCCAAACTGGCGTGCGATGGGAGCATGTCCATGCTCAGTGCAGCGCGCTTGTTGTAGCAAACCTGTTTGCCACCCCTAGCCTGGCCGGGCGAAAGGCGGAAACCTTCACCGCTTGGGGTGGCATCTATTTGAGGGGCTGCATGGAAGGGGTGCAACATGGCAAAACTAGGTGACGAATTAGAGAAGAGCGTTGACGAATCAATGCCGTTTGTAACCGAGAAATTGGACGACCTAAGCGCATTGATAGATCAAGGGTATCTTACGGTGGGGCAATGCGCGTTGCTGGCTCCCGCAATACTTGCATCCAAAAGGCCCGGTGATGCATCGGAAATGGCCGTGCATTATCTTCAGTTGGCTTTACTTGATATAGCGCATGGCGAACTTTGCCCGAAGCACCCGGAAACCCACCTCCCTTATTCTCAATACCTGCGAATGGCAGGAGCGGGAATGTTTGGCATTGATGGGGCAGATATGCCCGTACCGACTGCTGGCTGGCTTGTTCACTTGGACGAAGCAGAGCGGTGGTTACAAAGCAAAGGGCTTTCCGTCAACGTTGAGGGGCTTAAAGCCGAGCTTGCGGAGATGGCCGCTGCCGATGCATCCACTGTTGCCGTATCAGAAAAGAGTAGCAAGCGTACGGCTGGCTGCACCAAGAATAAAATTCTGAGCGCTGACTGGCAACTACCTAAACGGGTGAATTTAGAAAGGGCCCTAGGTGACGTGCCGAAATGGCTAGAAGCTGCAATCGTTTGCCGTGGGAAGCCTGGGGGCGGTTCTAGCACATGGAACCCCGCAATAATGGCTGTTTGCATGAACACGCCATCAAAAGGTAAGGCGTGGATTGTGAGTCTGGATAAGCTTGAAAAAGTTATCAATGAATTTTTTCCTAGTTGGATCGAAGAGTGGAAGGAGTGCAGGGAAACTATTAAGACGGGTGATTAATACGGCATTCCGTACCGGCAGTGAATACGGTACACCATCCCCCAAGCCGCGCCAATCTTATAAATCCATTACGGCGGAGTACGGCGTATTAGTGCCGTAATTTCTAGTTGCATCGCACTGCGTCCACTTGGACACAGGCAACACCTAATAAAGGAGTTATGCGATGTCTACTCAACTACCGGAAACCGGGTTTGTCCGGCTTCCTCAAATCCTCACACATATCCCCGTTAGTCGTTCCAATTGGTGGGCTGGTGTCAAATCCGGCAAATATCCTGCGGCCATCAAGTTAAGCGAAAACATCACCGCATGGAAAGCTGAGGATATCCGCAATCTGATTGCACGCCTGGCGAAGGAAGGGGGTGCAAGATGAGCCTAATTGACACTGACAAATTCAACCCTTTAGCCTTGAAATGGTTGCTGAGACATATCGAGTTTGATTTTGATGCGCAGAATGGCTACGCGATTGAAGCCTTGCCGTGCATTGTGCGTGAGCAGGTTGGCGGCCTGTGGTTGTACCGCTGGCGGTTGCCATTGACCGGCGATGCAAGCGCGGATTGTCTGCTTTCGATGGAAATGGGTTTGGGATTCATCAAGGCTCTGGAAGAATATGAGCCAGTCGACGAACTCGATCCCGCACCGGAAAGCATGGCTGGAATTTTTGAGGCGATGCAGCGCGGGTTGTTGTCGTTCAGTGGTGTTCAGGCTGTTGGATTTTTTGGTGTGGTGGAATCTTTCCTGGAGTGTGCGTTAAATCACCCGGCCAAGTTTGAACGGTTGCGCGCACGGCTGCGCCGCTTAACTGCTGATAAGTTACGGGAGCGTTGCAAGTGCATCCTTGCGGGGCAAATTCCGCCTGATTTTTTCTCTGACGATGCGACATGAGCGCGCCCAATATCAAGCAAGTGGCCGCCGCTGCGCTGGCCAGCATTGAGCGCATCCTGTCGCGCTGGTTGCCGGATGGTAAGCAGCGGGGGCATGAGTATGTGGTGTGCAACCCCACGCGATCCGATAGCAAGCTGGGTTCGTTTTCGATTAACTGCAACACCGGCGCATGGGCTGACTTTGCCAGCGATGACAAAGGCGGCGATCTGGTGGCGCTGGTGGCTTATCTGGAAGGTGTGAAGCAAGGTGAGGCTGCAAAGCAGCTTGCTGAGTGGCTGCAGGTGGAAAAAACGGACGCGCCAAAACGCGCCACAAGCGAGCCAAATAAGGCTGGCAATACCATCACCCCACCCCAAGCAGACAAACCAGCGTGGCGTGCGCTGCTGCCCGTGCCGGATGGTGCGCCGCTACCTTATGCTGCACACACTAAACACGGCAAGCCTTCAATGTGCTGGGAGTATCACAACGCTGTCGGTCAGTTGCTTTGCCTGGTGTATCGCTTCGATCCCGAAGGCGAGCGCAAACAGTTTTTTCCGCTGACCTATTGCGAGAATGGAGCGGGCAAGCGTGAATGGCGGTGGCAAGGGCTGCCCGATCCGCGTCCGCTTTACAACCTGGACAAGCTGACGGAAAACGCGAGTGCGCCGGTTGTGGTGTGCGAAGGTGAGAAGGCCGCCGATGCAGCCGCCCTGCTCTTTCCTGGTGCGGTATGCACCACGATGTTGAACGGCGCGCAATCGCCGCACAAAGCCGATTGGCAGCCGTTGGCCGGGCGCATTGTGTGGTTGTGGCCGGACAATGACGAAGCCGGGCAAGCGTGCATGGCGAAGGTGGCCGCCCTGGTACGTGATGCCGGGGCGGTAAGTGTCGCGGTATTCAACCTGGCCGCATTCGCTTGCGTGCCCGGTGGTGAGGCGCGCCCGCTGCCGGATAAATGGGACGCAGCGGACGCAGTGTCCGATGGTTGGTCTGCCGGGCATGTAGATCTGTTGATGCAATCGCCGGACTTTTTGCGGGCCGCACCAGTGGATGCGTCTGCACAAGAGACAGACACACCGCGCAACGCGGCGGCCAATGATGCGAGTGGCAAGCAGTTGTCACGCTTCGATTGTAGTGATCGGGGGGTGTGGTATTACGACGGCGGCGATGACAAGTGGTGGTGGGTGTGTTCCAAACTGGAAATTACCGCCTTTACGCGCGATGCAAAAAACGAAAGCTGGGGGCGGCTGCTTGAGTTTGATGATATGGACGGCACACATCACGCATGGGCGATGCCGATGGAATTACTCAAGGGCGATGGTACGGAGTATCGCGGCACGCTGCTTTCAATGGGCTTGCAGATTGCCGCATCCGGCAAGGCGCGCAACCTGCTGACGCAATACATTCAGACGGCACAGGTAGAACAGCGCGCCCGATGTGTTGAGCGCACCGGTTGGCATGGCAATGTGTTTGTGATGCCTGACCGCACCATAGGCGAAGATGAGGAGCGCATTCTGTTTCAATCTGCCAGCGCCACGCCTGGCACATTCCGGCAAAAGGGCAAGCTGACAACCTGGCAAGCGAATGTGGCCGAACTGTGCGCCGGTAATTCGCGCCTGGTGTTTGCCGTGTCCGCTGCATTTGCGGCGCCGCTGTTGCACGTCACAGGCATGGAATCTGGCGGGGTGCATTTGAGGGGTGATTCAAGCACCGGCAAAACCACTGCGCTGCGCGCTGCCGCTTCGGTATGGGGCGGCATGGAATATCTGCAACGCTGGCGTGCTACTGATAACGGGCTGGAGGCATTGGCCGCACAGCATTCCGACTGCTTGCTGGTGTTGGATGAGTTGAGCCAGGTTGATCCGAAGGCGGCGGGCGAGGTGGCCTATATGCTGGCGAATGGCGGTGGCAAGGCGCGTGCGAATCGCACCGGCGGCCTGCGCGATCCGGCAAGCTGGCGCATCCTATTTCTTTCCAGTGGTGAGGCCGGATTGTCCGAACACATGGCAGAGGCGAAAAAGAAACCGAAGGCCGGCCAGGAGATCCGCTTGCTGGATATTCCCGCCGATGCCGGCGCGGGGCACGGCATGTTTGAACGTCTGCACCAATATGCGAACGGCGCGACATTCTCCAAAGCATTGACCGAGGCCGCTTGCAAGCATTATGGAACGGCCGCACAACCCTACATCGCCAAGCTGGTGGAGCATCACGATAAGGTTGCCGAGTGGATCAAAAAAGCACAGCGGGATTTTGCGCACACGCATGTTGAGGAAGATGCAGGCGGGCAAGTGCATCGAGCTGCGTTGCGCTTCGCCCTGATCGGCGCAGCGGGCGAGCTGGCCACCAAGTGGGGGATTACCGGCTGGCAGCCGGGCGAGGCGATGCAGGCCGCTGTGACCTGCTACAAGGCATGGTTGGCACAGCGCGGCGGTGCGGGCAACCTGGAAGAGTTGAGCATGCTGGCACAGGTGCGGCGATTCTTCGAGGCGCACGGCGAGGCACGCTTTACCGATTGGGACAGGCCGGTGAGCAACACCGATTCGCACCCACCGCGCACGATACAGCGCGCCGGGTACCGCAAGCACAACGCTGCCTTGGATGATGCAGACAAGCCAATTTATCTTAATGGTGGGGATCGTGCCACGCATACCGAGTATTACGTGTTGCCGGAAACCTTCAAGCAGGATGTGTGCGCTGGGTTTGATTACCGCGTGGTGTGCAAGCTGCTGGTGCGGCATGGCTGTCTGATGACCGAAGGCAAGGGTTACACGCGCAAGGAACGGCTGCCCGGTGGCGAGGGGACGGCGCACTGTTTCCGCATCACGCACAAGCTGTTTGAGGGCAGTGGTGATGAGTAAGGCGTGTGGCATTTTGCAACGGCGGCCGAAATGCAGGACTGCGTTAGACACTATCGGACAACTTGTCCCGACTGTCCCGACTTCGTTTAAAAAAGTCGGGACAGCGCAAAGCCAATAGATACGCCATGTCCCGACTGTCCCGACTTGTCCCGACCATTTTTAACGTGTACCAGATGGAAAAGAGGCGGCGCGGAGTGTGTGATATGCGGGCAGAGAATTAAATTCGCGCCATAAAAATCGGGGTGATGCGATCAAATAATGCACCATGCATAAGGCAGTGGGGGGGTGAAATCTTCACCACATTCAACACCTAGACCAGCGTGAACCCCATCTGTGTAGAACCGCGTAATGGATAGGGGTGGGGGTATCAAAAGTCTACAGCCTTCACAATCAGGACCGTGGGGTTAACCAAATTTTTACGTGCGGGAGTTTTGAGGGGGAGGGGGGGTAGCTCACTCAAGCAAGGTGCACGTGGGGGTACATATGGGGGTATGTTAATATCCAAGCTGCACTGATTCATTGATCTGCGCGGCGCTTGCGCATAAATGTGAATGAGACAAGCGCACCATTCCCCTGTTTTTCATGTCCGGTACCGTCCAGCGATTCCGCGTGACGCCTTGCAATCGCACTCCTTGTCTTTTCACAGCTCGTGCAGCTATCGGCGGGCAACGGTGTTGTATATCATGGGCGGGACGTTGAGCTGTTCAACGTGTGTGCGTCCTGTGTTTCGTGATGATGCAAAGCTGGGTGGGTAGCCGGTCTTCGGGCTGCCGCTGGACCCGGGCTACTTTGGGGCAGGTATGAAAAATCCGGTTTTTCCGATATTGCTGTTGCCGCTGCTTCGCCGTCTGCCGCATTGTTTATCCATAGCCTTCGTCTTGATCTCTTTATCGGCTGCGCCGATTGCATGGGCAGGATTCCAGGAAAGATTCAACGCATTCGAGAAAGAGGATTCCACCAGGCCATTACTCGAGTTCCGGCTGCTTGCAGATCAAGGGAATGCATTGGCGCAAAATTACCTGGGTGTGATGTATGCCATGGGCCAGGATGTCCCCCAGGACTACCAGGAAGCGATGCAGTGGTTCCGCAAGGCTGCCCAGCAAGGCGAGGCGCTGGCGCAATTCAACCTGGGTTTGATGTATGCCAAAGGTCAGGGCGTTCCTCAGGATTTTCAGAAAGCGGTGGAGTGGTATCGCAAGGCTGCCATGCAGGGGCAAGGCAAAGCGCAATTCAACCTGGGTTTGATGTATGCCAAAGGCCAGGGTGTACCTCAGGATTACCAGGAAGCGATGCAGTGGTTCCGCAAGGCCGCTGAGCAGGGGAATGCCAAGGCGAAAAATTTCCTGGGTGAAATGTATGCCGAGGGCAAAGGAGTCCAACAAAACCTCCAGGAGGCGATGCGGTGGTTCCACGAGGCTGCCGAGCAAGGCGAGGCGTTGTCACAATTCAATCTCGGTTTGATGTATGCCAAAGTCAAGGGGGTGCCTCAGGATTTCCAGGCAGCGATGAAGTGGCATCGCAAGGCTGCCGGGCAGGGGCATGCTAAAGCGCAATTCAACCTGGGTTTGATGTATGCCAAAGGCCAGGGCGTGCCTCAAGACTACCGGGAAGCGATGAATTGGTATCACAAGGCCGCCGGGCAGGGAGAAGCCATAGCGCAATTCAACCTGGGGGAAATGTATGAAAAAGGCCTAGGCACCCCTCAGGATTACCAGGAAGCGGTGAGGTGGTATCGCATGGCTGCCGGGCAGGGGTATGTCAAAGCACAAAATTACCTGGGCATGATGTATGCGGAGGGTAAAGGCGTACCTCGGGATTACCAGGAAGCGATGAAGTGGTATCGCATGGCTGCACAGAGAGGGGTTGCTTTAGCGCAACATGAGCTTGGGATGATGCATATGCAAGGCAAGGGCGTGATGCAAGATCAGGTCAGAGCGCACATGTGGTTCAGTATTGCGGGTGAGAAAGGCAACCGTCGTGCACTGGAAAGTCGTGACACTCTGGTTGGATCTATGACACCCGAACAAATCGCAGAGGCGCAGAAAATGGCCCATGATTGCAAGGAGAGCGATTACAAAAAATGCGATTAGTCTCTTACCAACCAAATGATGTCAAAACATGACAAGAATTTAGAAGTCGTAGGATGTGGTGAGGCACGAACCGCATCATTTGGCACGCGAGCGATGCGGTTCCTTCGTCACCGCATCCTACCGTCCTGCTTTTGGCTCCGGCTTGTCCGGCTTAAGGCAATGCCCGGTATGAGGGTGTCATGAACCGGCCAGTGTGGCGGGACAATACGATCAATGTGTATGAGGCAAGTCCCTTCTCTGTTTTTCCATTACGCAGTGCCGAATCTGGTTTCCACCATCACGCCGATCTCTTTGAGGAACGGGGTGGGCAGGATGCCGCCCGCACAGACGATAACCGCATCGTTGGGAATCTCGATGGTCTTGCCTTCCTGCTCAAGAACCAGCTTGTTTTCCCCGATCAGTTTGACGTTCGATTTCAGGCGCACGTCTATCCTGCCCTGGTCAGCCATCTCTTTCAGGCGGTCGCGGTTTTTCGGTTTGCCGCGTCCGAAAGCTTCGCTACGATACGAAAGGGTAACGGTGGTGCCCGGCTGTTCGGCGATGGCGATGGCCGCTTCCAGCGCGCTGTCGCCGCCGCCCACCACCACTACATGTTGGTTGCGGTATTGCTCGGGGTCGATCAGGCGATATACAACCTTGGGCAGATCCTCCCCCGGCACGCCCAGTCTGCGCGGGGTGCCGCGACGGCCGATGGCGAGCAGCACGGCGCGCGTTTCGTAAGTGCCTTTGGTGGTTCTGACGATGAAGCCCTTTCCGGTCCTGGTGATGGTCTCCATGCGCTCGTTGAAATTCAGCTTCATACCGGTCTTCCGGATGATGTCGTGCCAGAATTCGAGCAGTCTTTCCTTGCTGACTTCCCTGAAGCGCAATTCACCGACGACAGGTAGTTTGACAGGCGCTGTCATGGTGATCTTGTTGCGCGGATAATGGAAAATGGCGCCACCCAGCGTAGTCTCCTGTTCGATGGTGACATAACGCAATTTGTGCTCGATCGCGCCCAACGTTCCTGTGAGTCCGGCAGGTCCTGAGCCGATGATGACCACATCGTAAGGGTTGTCGCTGCCCTTGAGTTTGGCGATGGAGTCCATTGCTTGCGAGCCCTGGCTGGCGGCCTTGCGGATCAAACCCATACCGCCGAGTTCACCCGCAATGAAGATGCCGGGTACGTTGGTCTCGAAATGCGGATCGACCTGCGGGATGTCCATGCCGCGCCGTTCGGTGCCGAACACCAGCGTGATCGCATTGTGCGGACAAGCTGCCGCACAGGCGCCGTGGCCGATGCACACGGTCGGGTTGATCAGCACCGCCTTGCCTTTGATCATGCCGATCGCGCCTTCCGGGCAGGCCTTGATGCAGCTCCCTGAGCCCAGGCAGAGCTTGGGATCGATCTCGGGATGCAGTGAAGACGGTTCGGTCAGCCCGGCCTCGATCGCTTCATTGAACTGCTCGACGGACGATGTTTCCTTTGTATGCCGCCTGCGCAGATAGAAAAACACGATCAGCGCGAGGGGGGCCAGATAGATTGCAAAGGCTTCGATATTCATCGGTGGTCGGAAAAAGATTAATTATTAAGCTTTACATAATTCATGACTGTTAAGTGATTTACCGTAGGGCGGGCTTTGCCCGCCGC
>DATBWQ010000034.1:0-10979 GCA_036514695.1 Gallionella sp.
GCGTCGGGCGTAGCCAGACCTACGAGATGCTGAGACACTGTCTTCAAATATGTAATCCTCAATAAACTGACAAACTACGCCAACTAAGTCATTGGTTAACGATAGCCAAGTCGCTGGTTATAGCCATCCGAGCCATGCACCTCTATAAAAAATTCCTCGACGGAGTACCCGAGTATCTTGCGCGCTATTACTGGTGGGCATATCTGTGGCGCTGGGGCATCTGGTTCTTCGATCATCAGCCGGTCATCAACGCCATCCTGTTCGGCCAATATGACAGTCTGCTGAAAAGGATGCTGGCGCAAGTCGAGACCAGGCCGGACGCCAGGCTGCTGCAACTGACCTGCGTGTACGGCAAGCTCACGCCGTCGCTGCTGTCCGGAACCGGCAATGAGATCCATCTGTGCGACATCTCCGCCGGCCAGTTGCAATTGGCGCGGCGCAAGACGCTGCATGTCGCGGAGCGCCGTCATCTGGCGCGCATGAACGCGGAAAATCTCGGCTATCGCGACGATGCATTCGATCAGGTGATCGTATTCTTCCTGTTTCACGAGATGCCAGCCGATGCGCGCCAGAGAACCTATGCCGAAATCGCGCGCGTGGTGCGTCCCGGCGGTTCGGTGCTGATCACCGAGTATGCCGCAACCCCGCAGCGGCACTGGCTGTATCGCCTGGTGCCATTCCGCTGGCTGCTCGTCCGCCTCGAACCATTCCTGCCGGGATTCTGGCAGGAGGACGTGACGGCAAGATTAAGCGATGCGCTCAAACAGAACGGCAAAGGTTTGGCCGGTGAGCCTATCGTAGAATACTGTTTTGCGGGGTACTACCGCATCATGCGTTTCAGCATTTGTAGGGGCAATTCATGAATTGCCCCTACTAGTCCTTCTCCAACCATTCCTGTAAAAACTCCCATTGTTCGAGTTCGCGTTCGGCGACGTGGTGAGGCAGATCGAACAGGGATTTTCCCTCGAAGGCGGCATTCACATACACCTGTGTCTCGCGCAGGTAAGCCAGTACCGGCAGGTCGAGGGTGGAAAGAAAATATTCCAGCGCATGAGCGGCGCGGGTGCGCGACTCCATGCGCATGCCGACCACGCCGATGCGGCAGTGGCTGTTGCGCACTCTCTTTTCCTCGATCAGTGTTTGCAGAAAATCGCGGCTGGCATGCAGATCGAACAGGGAGGGGGTGACAGGCACGATGATTTTGCTGGCCTTCTTGATAAGGGAACAGGCGAGATTGCTCCCGGACAGCCCGGCGGCCGAATCTACCACCAGCCAGTTGAACGGGCTGTCTAGCTCTATGTTGTATTTCAATACATGTACCGGCGGAATATCTTCCGGGCGTGTCGCGACCCACAAAGCGGCGGATTGCTGTCTGTCCATGTCGAGCAGGGCCACGCGTTGACCGCGATTTGCCAGGAATCCGGCGATGTTGACCGAGAGCGTGGTTTTGCCACAACCACCCTTCGGATTTGCGATCAGTATCGTTTTCATGTTGTGCAGGCCTTTCTTCGGAGAGGTCTGAATGTTGGGTTAACGAGGCGGAAATGATACCATCGCGCAACTGTTTTTTTGGGGGGAATAGTATGGCCGGTCATAGCAAGTGGGCGAACATCCAACACCGCAAGGGCAAGCAGGATGCCAAGCGCGGCAAGATATTCACCCGTTTGATCAAGGAAATCACCGTGGCGGCAAGGCTGGGCGGCGGAGACCCGGCCGGTAATCCGCGCCTGCGCCTGGCGATGGACAAAGCCTATTCCAACAACATGCCCAAGGACAACGTCGAACGCGCCATCAAGCGCGGCAGCGGCGAACTGGACGGCGTGGAATATCAGGAGCTGCGCTACGAGGGTTACGGCATCAACGGCGCGGCGGTGATGGTGGATTGCATGACCGACAACAAGACGCGCACCGTCGCCGAAGTGCGCCA
Organism: Gallionella sp.; assembly: GCA_036514695.1. Classification (GTDB taxonomy): domain Bacteria; phylum Pseudomonadota; class Gammaproteobacteria; order Burkholderiales; family Gallionellaceae; genus Gallionella. The sequence goes on from DATBWQ010000034.1 coordinate 1,928, forward strand.
TGCCTTCACCAAGAATGGCGGCAATCTAGGCACCGACGGCTCGGTGTCATTCATGTTCAAGCATTGCGGACAAATGATCTTTGCTCCGGGCACGGATGAGAACGGCCTGATGGAAGTCGCGCTGGATGCCGGTGCGGAAGACATCGTCAGCAATGATGACGGCAGTATAGAAGTGATCACCGCACCACATGACTTCGTGAATGTGAAGCAGGCTTTGGAAGCGGCAGGCTACAAACCGGAATTCGGCGAAGTCATCATGAAACCCGCCAACGAGGTGGTCTTCACCGGCGACGATGCGGTGAAGATGCAGAGGCTGATCGACGCGCTGGAAGATCTGGATGATGTGCAGGAAGTTTATACGACGGCGGTGATTAATGAGGATTGAGGATCGAGGAATGAGGATTGAGATAAAAGCGGAGCAGCGGTTATTGCTCGCTTCTATATCGTAAAGTCATGCCACACACCTCAATCCTCAATCCTCAATCCTCAATCCGCATTTTAGGAATTGACCCCGGCCTGCGCACCACCGGCTTCGGGGTATTAGACAAAATCGGGCAGCAATTGCATTACGTCGCCAGCGGTTGCATCAAGACGCCCGACGGCGAGTTGCCGGAGCGATTGAAGGTGATACTGAATTCCCTGGGCGAGGTGATTGCCCAGCATCAGCCGCATCAAGTCGCGGTTGAGAAGGTATTCGTCAACGTCAATCCGCAATCCACCCTGCTGCTCGGGCAGGCGCGCGGCGCGGCGATCTGCGCGGCGGTGCTGGCGAATCTGCCGGTGGCGGAATACACCGCATTGCAGGTGAAACAGGCCGTGGTCGGCAACGGCCACGCCGGCAAGGAACAGGTGCAGCAGATGGTGCAACGCCTGTTGAAGTTGTCCGGCACACCCAGTCCCGATGCGGCGGATGCGCTGGCCTGCGCGATCTGCCATGCACACGGCGGGCAAGGTCTGGGCGCATTGGCGACGGCGGGATACCGTGTGAAAAATGGAAGACTGGTTTGATGGGCACTTTAAATTTCCGTCATTCCCGCGCAGGCGGGAATCCAGTTAGTTGAACAAACCCCGCGCAGCGGAACAAAATTTTGTTTTTGCCTGCTGCGCAGAATTTTTGAATGGCTGGATTCCCGCCTGCGCGGGAATGACGAGATAATAATTTTTCCGGGGCTCACTTGAAATGATAGGTCGTTTAACAGGCATCCTGCTGGAAAAAACCCCGCCGCAGATCCTGCTGGATGTGCAGGGCGTAGCCTACGAGCTGGACGTGCCGATGAGCACGTTCTACAACCTTCCGGTGCTGCATGAAAAAGTGGTGCTGCACACGCAACTCATCGTGCGCGAGGATGCGCATCTGCTGTACGGATTCCTGAGCAATGAAGAACGCGTCGCATTCCGCCAGTTGCTCAAGATCAGCGGGGTCGGCCCCAAGCTGGCATTGTCGGTGCTGTCCGGCTTGAGCCTGAACGATCTGGCTGTCGCGGTGGCAAACAGAGAGGCGGGGCGCCTCACCAGGATACCCGGTGTCGGCAAAAAAACTGCCGAGCGCCTGCTGCTCGAGTTGCAGGGCAAGTTCGTGGTTGCCGGCGCGAGTGCCGCTCAGGGCGCGGCGGTCGTGTCTTCCAGCAACGATATCGTCAACGCATTGCTGGCGCTGGGTTACAACGAGAAGGAAGCAGACTGGGCGGGCAAGCAATTGTCCAAAGACAGCAACGTTTCGGACGGCATACGCCAGGCGCTTAAGTTATTATCCAAGTCATGATGACTTCCAATCCAATCTTTCCGGCCGTAGGGTGCGCTTGCGCACCAGCATACGTGGTGCGCAAGCGCACCCTACTTCTTTAGATCAAGCATGATTCAGAATGACAACCTCTCCGCCGAACCGCGCCCAGATTCTGGTCGAATGGTCGCGCCTACTCCTGCCTCAAAACAGGAGGAGGTCATGGAGCGCGCGCTGCGTCCCAAGCATCTCGACGAATACGTCGGGCAGGAAAAGATACGCGGACAATTGGAGATATTCATTCAGGCTGCGAAGCAGCGCAAAGAGCCGCTCGACCATGTGTTGCTGTTCGGTCCGCCCGGCTTGGGCAAGACCACCTTGGCGCAGATTATCGCGCGCGAGATGGGCGTGAACCTGCGCCACACTTCCGGCCCGGTGCTGGAACGCGCGGGCGACCTTGCCGCGCTTTTGACCAATCTCGAACCCAATGACGTGTTATTCATCGACGAGATCCACCGCCTTTCGCCGGTGGTGGAAGAGATCCTGTATCCCGCGCTGGAAGATTATCAGATCGACATCATGATAGGCGAAGGCCCGGCGGCGCGTTCGGTGAAACTCGATCTGCCGCCATTCACGCTGGTCGGCGCGACCACGCGCGCGGGCATGCTGACCAATCCGCTGCGCGACCGCTTCGGTATCGTCGCCCGGCTGGAGTTCTACACGCCGCAGGAGTTGCAGCGCATCGTGATGCGTTCCTCGAGTCTGCTGGAAATGAATCTGACCCATGACGGTGCGCTGGAGATTGCCAATCGTTCGCGCGGCACGCCGCGTATCGCCAATCGCCTGCTGCGCCGGGTGCGCGACTTCGCCGATGTGAAGGCCAAAGGCGATGCGACTCGCGAGGTGGCCGATGCCGCGCTGACCATGCTGGACGTGGATGCGCGCGGGCTGGATGTGATGGACAGAAAATTATTGCTGGCCGTGATTGAAAAATTCCTCGGCGGCCCGGTCGGCCTGGACAATCTCGCCGCCGCGATTGGTGAGGAGCGCGACACCATCGAGGATGTGCTGGAGCCGTATCTGATCCAGCAGGGCTTTCTGCAACGCACCCCGCGCGGCCGCATGGCTACAGCGATCGCGTATCGCCATTTCGGGTTGACGGTTGCCAATAACCCGATCAACCTCAATCCGGTCAGTGGGGATTTGCCATTGGGTGACGATTAAAAAATGAATAAGAGCAGGATTTTTTCTCTGCCCATATTTTCACTGCAAGTGCGCGTATATTTTCAGGACACGGATGCGGGCGGGGTGGTCTATCACGCCAACTATTTGAACTTCATGGAGCGCGCGCGGACGGAGTGGCTGCGCGAGCGTTATGGCTACAGCAACGCCGGGTTGATGAAGGAATTCGGTGTGGTGTTCGTGGTGCGTTCGCTGAAGCTGGATTACCTCAAGCCCGCGCTGCTCGACGATATGCTGAGCGTCACGGCGCAGATCAAGGATATCGGGCGCTGCCGCATCAGCTTGTTGCAAACCGTGCAACGTAAGGACGAGGTATTGGCTGAAGCGGAAGTGCATCTGGCGTGCGTCTCGATAGAAAGTTTTAAGCCGGTCAGCGTGCCGGAAGTGTTGCGCAATCAATGGAAGGGCTGATTCTAGTTCGCAATGGGAACAGGAAGAATGTAGGGTGCGTTTACGCACCATTGCCAATTGGTGCGTAAACGCACCCTACGGGATTACGGTCGTTTGTAACGCAGAAAGGTTAAAGGCATGGAAGTAACCCGGGATTTGTCGTTCATCCACCTCATCATCAATGCCAGCGTGCTGGTGCAACTGGTGATGGGCTTGTTGCTGGCGGTGTCATTGCTGTCATGGTGGTATATCTTCCTCAAGATGTTCGCGATACGCAGGGAAACCAGGTTGACCGAAGAATTCGAGGAGGCGTTCTGGCACAACCAGAATCTGAATGAGCTTTACAAGTATACGAACAGCAGTTCATGGCGCGATCAGGGTGCTTTGGAGCGCATTTTTGCCGCCGGTTTTACCGAGTTTGTGAAGCTGAAAAAGCAGCATGGGGTGGATGCCAGCGCGGTGATGGAAGGCACGCGCCGTGCGATGCGCGCGACTTATCAGCGCGAAATGGACAGGCTGGAATCGCATCTGGCGTTTCTCGCGTCGGTCGGTTCAGTCAGTCCCTATGTGGGATTGTTCGGCACTGTGTGGGGCATCATGAACGCGTTCCGCGGTTTGGCGAACGTGGGTCAGGCGACGCTGGCGCATGTCGCACCGGGCATCGCCGAGGCGCTGGTTGCGACTGCGATGGGGTTGTTCGCGGCGATCCCTGCAGTGGTCGCCTACAACCGCTACGCGCACGAGATCAATCGCCTTTCCACCCGCTTCGACAGCTTCACCGAAGAGTTTTCCAACGTGCTGCAACGCCAGCCATGAGAATAAATCATCGTCCCGCCAACCGGCTGATGAACGAGATCAACGTTGTGCCGTATATCGACGTGATGCTGGTGCTGCTGGTGATTTTCATGGTGACCGCACCACTGTTGAATCCCGGCCAGATCGATCTGCCGCAGGTGGGCAAATCGTCGGCCACGGCACCCGCCCCGCTGGAGGTCATCATCAAAAAAGACACCACGCTGGCGCTGCGCGACCATGCCAGGGGCAACAAGGAGATGAGCGTGTCGCGCGGCGAGCTGATCAGGATATTGAAAGCCAGAAAGGGCGAACAGGCGAAGCAGGCGGTGGTGATCTCCGCTGACCGGAACGTGCGTTACGAAGAAGTCATCAGCGTGATGGATGTGCTGCAACAGCAAAACATCCAGAAGGTGGGTTTGTTGACGAAACTGAAAGCGGAATGAGCGCGACACTTTCATATGAGCCATACCGGCTGCCTGCCGGAATGCTGGCCCTGGTGGTGCATGGCGCATTTTTCGCGCTGTTGTATTTCGGTTTTACCTGGCAGACACGGCCAGCCGAGACGATGAGCGTGGAATTGTGGCAGAATTTGCCGGAGGATGAGGTTGCGCCGCCGGCCCCTCCTGTGATTGCGCAAGCCGTGCAACCGGCGCAACCCGAGAAACTGGTCAAGCCCGACATCGCACTGCCGGATAAAAAAGATAATAGAAAAGTCGAAACGAAATCCGTCGTGACCAAGCCGGAAAAAACGAAAGTCGAAACCCAACCCGCCCCGCAAAATTCCGACGCGCAGAAGCAGGCCGAAACGGATCAGCGCGAACGTATCGCAGCCCAGCAAGCCACCCAGGCCGCGCGCGAAAAAGCCGAGCAGGCCGCGCGCGACAAAGCCGCACAGGACGCGGCGATGGATGCGATCGTGAATGAATACAAGGCAAAGATCGTTACCAAGATACGCCGCAACATCGTGAAGCCCCCGGATGTTCCGGACAATGCGCGCGCCGAATTCCGTGTCACGTTGTTGCCCGGCGGCACGGTGCTGAGTGCGGAGCTGAAAAAGTCCAGCGGCAATGCGGCCTATGACAATGCGGTGGAGCGCGCCATCCTGAAATCCCAGCCGCTGCCGCTGCCTGCCGATGTGGCGATGTTCAATCGTTTTAGAGTGTTGCTGCTGGTGTTCAAGCCTGCCGAATAAAGGTAAACCCTAAGCCGGACGAGCCGGAACCAAATGTAGGCCGGGCTACGCCCGACCACTTCGACACGCTCAGGACAGGCATGGTGGGCACAGCCCACCCTACGGAATTATGGCTTTGTCGCTTGGCAAATTCTACTCAAAAAATGCGAAGAGTTGAGTTATTAAGAGACTAAAGGAGTGTTTATGTTGTTGCGCGTTATTCAGAGCGTAATCGGTTCATTGTTTCTGCTGCATGTCTCAATGGCAAATGCTGAATTGAGTATCGAGATCATCGGTGCGGGGGAGCATCAGGTTCCGGTCGCGATCGTGCCTTTCGGCGGAGATGATAAATTGGCTCTGGCCATCAACGATGTGGTGGTGAACGATTTGTTGCGCAGCGGATTGTTCCGCATGATAGATGCGGAGGGAAAATCTCCGCACGAACCAGCCGAGGTCAGTTATCCGGAATGGCTGGCGCGCGGCGCGGAAGCGCTGGCGATAGGCACGGTCGCAGTCCAGGCGAATGGGCGCATCGAAGCGAGATTTCGTTTGCTGGATGTAGTCAAACAGGCCGAACTGGCCGGCCAGGTGGTTTCGGCCAGTGACGGTCAGGTGCGCGCAGTCGGCCATCGCATCGCCGATCTGATCTATGAAAAAATGACCGGTGACAAGGGTGTGTTCAGCACGCGCATCGCGTATGTGAACCGCCGGGGGCAGCATTTCCGGCTGGTGGTGGCGGACAGCGACGGTTATAACGAACAGACCGTGCTCTCCCAGAATCAGCCGATCATGTCTCCCTCCTGGTCACCGGACGGCAGCCATCTCGCCTATGTCAGTTTCGAGACCGATCATGCCGTGGTGTATGTGCAATCGTTGTACACCAATCAGCGCAAGATGCTGGCCGGATTCAGCGGCAGCAACAGCGCCCCTGCCTGGGCTCCGAACGGCAAGCAACTGGCTGTCGTGCTGACGCGCGATGGCAGCTCGCAGATATATCTGATACGTCCTGACGGGACTGGCGTCCAGCGGATTACCTTCAGCGGCGAGATCGACACCGAGCCGAATTTCTCGCCGGACGGACAATATCTGCTGTTCACCTCGGATCGCGGCGGCAGCCCGCAGATCTACCGTATGCCGGTGAAGGGCGGGGTGGAGCAGCGCATGACGTTTGGCGAGGGTACCAACTTTTCGCCGCGCCACAGTCCGGACGGCAAAGGTTTCGTATTCACTCATCTCGTCAGTGGCAAGTTTTACATTGCCGTACAGGATTTTCAGACCGGGCAGATGGAAATCCTCACCGAAGGCGGTTGGGAAAAAAGGCCCAGCTTCGCACCCAACGGCAAGCTGATCATGTTTGCCAGTGAGGCGCGCGAACGTGGTATATTGGCGACCGTGTCCAGCGACGGGCGTGTCAAGCAGCGTATGTTCACGCAAAGCGGCGATGCACGCGAACCGGTGTGGGGGCCATGACATTAACTCAACCAAGCAAAGGGGGAAGCACCATGAAGAAACTCGTAATCGGCATCATGTTGGTGAATTTACTTGCGGCCTGTGCCAGCCAGAAACCGAAAGAGCCCGAGGCTGCCGCTCCTGCGCCCGCTCCTGTGGTGGCAGAAGCTGCACCCGCTCCTGCACCTGCGCCCGCACCGGCACCCGTGGTTGAAGTTGACCCTCTGAATGACCCAAACAACATCCTGTCAAGCCGTAGTGTGTATTATCCGTTCGATGTCTCCGCGGTGCAGGATGCCGACAAGCCGGTCGTGCAGGCGCATGCAAAATATCTGAGCGAGCACGCCGCACGCAACGTGCGCCTGGAAGGCAATTGCGATGAACGCGGTAGCAACGAGTACAACCTGGCTCTCGGTCAGCGTCGTGCCGATGGCGTGAAGAAGATGCTGATGCTGGGCGGCGCGAAAACCGGCCAGATGGAGTCTGTCAGTTATGGCGAGGAAAAGCCCAAGGCCTCCGGTCACAATGAAGCCGCCTGGTCGCAAAATCGCCGCACCGATATAAAATATTAAAGCAAAGCCGTGCTGAAGCTGTGCGCCCTGGTGCTGATGGGTTGGTGTATCGCAGCCCCCGCCCAAGCGGGGTTGTTCGCGGACGACGATGCGCGCAAACGAATCCAGCAGCTTGAAACGCGTTCGCTCAAACTGGAGGAGTCGCTCAGCCATCAAACCAAGTCCATGCTCGACCTGCAAGGGCAGATCGAAGCCCTGAGCAGCGAAATCCGCAAACTGCGCGGACAGAACGAAGAATTGGCGCACGGTTTGCAGGATGCCGAGAAGCGTTCGAAAGATTTTTATGTGGATCTGGATACGCGCCTGCGTCATTTTGAATCCGCCGAAGAAGCTGCCAGAGAAGCAGCCGAGAAAGCCGCCCAGGAAGCTGCCAAGCAAGCAGTCCCCGCGAATGCCAGTCCACCCGCAGCGGTCATTCCAGCCGATCCATCCGATCCGGCTCTCGAGAATCGCGCTTTTGAGAGTGCCTACGCTTTGTTCAAGGGTGACAGTCACGCGAATGCGGTCAAGGCATTCCAGGAGTTCCTCGCCAAGTATCCCGATTCGGTGCATGTGCCCAATGCGAGATTCTGGTTGGGCAATGCGCTGTACAAACTGAAGAATTACAAGGGTGCGCTGGATGTCTATCAGGAGCTGCTGAAAGCTTCTCCCGGTACGTCCAGAGCTGCGGAGGTGATGTTCAACATCGCCACATGTCAGCGGGAGTTGAAGCTGATAGTGGCGTCGAAAAAAACCCTCAAACAACTCGTCGCCACTTACCCTGCCAGCGAAGCCGCCGCCAAAGCCAGGAAGCTGCTTGCTGCCAAGAAGTAGTATGTCTCACGCCGATTCAGACGCGCATTTGTGGGAGCGGCTTTTAGCCGCGATATTTTGCAGTCGCGGCTAAAAGCCGCTCCCACAAAAACACAACCTTTTCTAACGAGAAATGGAATAACGTGTCGCAACTGCGCATCACTGAAATTTTCTATTCCCTGCAAGGCGAGACCAGCCGCGCCGGTCTGCCCACGGTGTTCATTCGTTTGACCGGTTGCCCATTGCGCTGCACTTACTGCGATACCACTTATGCCTTTACCGGCGGACGGAACATGAGCGTGGCAGAAATACTCGGGCAGGTTGCCGGATACTCGCCAAGCTATGTCACCGTCACCGGCGGCGAACCGCTGGCGCAGAAAAATTGCCTACCTTTGCTGAGTGCGCTGTGTGATGCGGGCTATCAGGTTTCACTGGAGACCGGCGGCGCGCTGGACATCAGCGAAGTGGATGCGCGCGTGATGCGCGTGGTGGACATCAAAACCCCCGCGTCTGGCGAAGCCGAAAAGAATCGCTGGGAGAATCTGCCGCTGCTGACCGCGCATGACGAAATAAAATTCGTGTTGTGCGACGAAGCCGATTACCGGTGGGCCAAGCAAATCATGCAGCAGCATCATCTGGCCGATAAATGCCCGGTGCTGTTTTCGCCTGCGCACGGCGCGCTGGATGCCACCCGGTTGGCCGAGTGGATCCTGCAAGACCGCTTGCCGGTACGTTTACAAATGCAACTGCATAAGCTGCTGTGGAACAACGCGCCCGGACACTGATGATGTCTCTAAAAATTCAAATTCCGTCATTCCCGCGAAAGCGGGGATCCAGCGGTTATATCTAAGGAACCTCTGATTATTGAGCTTTACATAATTCATGACTGTTAAGTGATTTACCGTAGGGCGGGCTTTGCCC
>DATBWQ010000035.1:0-7948 GCA_036514695.1 Gallionella sp.
CAGGATCATCAGCAAGGTGCGAGTCAGGCTGCCGCGCAGGCTGCCTGAGGCGAACTGCGCGACATCTATCAGTCTCATCCAGAGGTTCCTTTACCCGTCTCACTGATGATCTGCCCATCCACCATATGCAACTGACGTTGCGCGCGCCCGCCGATGGCCGGATCGTGGGTGACCACGATCAGCGCCACGTGTTGTGCGACCAATTGTTCGAGCAGATTCAGCACCTCTTTTCCGGTGGTCTGATCGAGATTGCCGGTCGGCTCATCGGCCAGCAGCACAGCAGGATGCATGCTGGTGGCACGCGCGATCGCCACGCGCTGGCGCTGGCCGCCGGAGAGCTGATCCGGCCTGTGGTCGGCGCGATCTGCCAGGCCGTAGTTTTCCAGCAACTGAGTCACGCGCGCCTTGCGTTCGGCGGGAGGAATGCCCGCCAGGATCAGCGGCAATTCGATGTTCATCGCCGCGGTCAGGCGCGGCACCAGATGAAACGCCTGGAACACGAAGCCGATCTTTTCGCTGCGCACCTTTGCCTGCTGCTCGTCATCCAGCGCGGTGACGTTTCCGCCATCCAGCTTGTATGTGCCGGAACTCGGCCTGTCCAACAGGCCGATCAAATTGAGTAAAGTGGATTTACCGGAACCGGATGGCCCCATGATGGAGACATAATCACCCGCCGCGATGCTCAGATCGATGTTGCGCAACGCGGCTACTTCCTGATCGCCAACCGTGAAGCTGCGGCTGACTTGGTATAGTTGGATCATCTCAAAAAGACATGGGGAAATTGCATGGTGCAAACCCCTTCCAGCCTCCCCTTATCAGGGGAGGAGCTGTCGGCCTCCCCCCTGATAAGGGGGGACTGAGGGGGGTTGGTTTTGGCGTTTCACTTTTCACTTTTTAACCTCCGGCTGTACACGCGCCCCGGCCTTAACCCCGTCTTGATCGAGCATCAGCACGATCTGGTCGCCCTCCTTCAATCCGGAGATGATCTCGGTATGCTCCCAGTTGGCCAATCCCGTCGTCACGGTGCGATCTTCAAGCACTCCGGCTTGATAAAGGAATACGCGATTGCCTTCCAGCAGGGTTTGCGTGGGAATGCGCAGCACATTATCGCGGGATGAATGGACGATCTCGACATCTGCACTGTAGCCGACGAGCAGGTTCTCATCGTTCGGCGCGTCGACGAATTCCACCTCGACTTCCACGGTGCGCGCCTGCTTTTCCAGTTCCAGCACATAAGGGGCGATGCGCTTGACCTTGCCGGCGAAGGTCTTGCCCTTGATCGCATCCAGGGTGATGCGGCCCTCCTGCCCCACTTTGATGCTGGCTGCATCCACTTCATCGATAGGCGCACTGACGAACATGCAGCTGTCGTCGATCAGGTCGATCGCCGGCAGCGTCAGAATGCCGGGTGGCGATGGCGTGGCGTATTCGCCCAGCTCGCCGCTGATGTCCGCCACGACGCCGTCGAATGGCGCGCGCAGTATCATGCGCTGCAAACCGGCACGCGCCACGTCAACGCGCGAACGGCTCTGCGCTATCTCGCTGCGTGCCGTCGCACAGGATGCCTGCTTGGCTTTCGCATCCGCCTCGGCGCGTTCCAGGCTATCTGCCGAAATAAAGCCGCGCTCGCGCAATTGCCGCGCACGCTCCGCTGCCTTGCTGCTCTGCTCGGCGATGGTGCAAACCTCATCGATACGCGACGTCACCGTCTTGAGCTGCTGCTCCGCCAGTTGTAGCTGAGCCTGCAAATCCTCGTCCCACAACTCCAGCAACACCTGATCCGCCTTGACGCGCTGGCCTTTCTTCACCAGCAGACGGGATATCTGCCCGCCAGCCGGAGCGGCAAGCTTGGCGCGACGACAGGCCTTGACCGTACCCGCGCGCGTGTTGCTCACCGTCGCTTCGACCAAACCGCGCTCGACCCTGGTCAATTGCACGGACAGCGGCGCCGGGCGCGTGAAGTACCAGGCTGCGATCGCGAGCAGTGACAGCACAATGAAATAGATAAGGTATTTCCAGCGAGGACTTCTTTCGCGGGGCAGAGAAAAAGTCATGCAAATTCCTCAAAATAATGAGCCAGAGCTGCTGACTGGATGGTGCTGGAGAGAGGAATCGAACCTCCGACCTACGCGTTACGAGTGCGTTGCTCTACCAACTGAGCTACTCCAGCACGAACGCCGGAGATTATAGAGGACTCGCCGCGCATATTCCATTTCCATTTAATAAAACAATTCCGTAGGTCGGGCTGCGCCCGACAACTTGATCCGGCGGGCATAGCCCGCCCTACAAAAATGCACGTTTGATCTGGAATTGGAATTAGTGCCAGCGGTATTCCTCCACGGGGAAAAGCTGCGGCCTGCCTTCAATTTCATTGAGCAGCAGTTCCGCGCTGGCCAGTGACATGGTCACCCCATAACGGAAATGTCCGCTGTTGACATAGAGGTTGGCCAGGTGCGGATGGCGTCCTATGGTCGGTATGTTGTCCGGCGAACCGGGACGGAAGCCGGCCCAGTGCCTTACCGGAACATGATCATGCCAATCCGGGAAGATCTCGCGCACGCGCAGCAGCAGGCTGTCGCGCGCCTCGACAGTGATGGATCTGTCGAAGCCGGCATCTTCCAGCGTGCTGCCCACCAGCACATGTCCATCGCGGCGCGGGATGATATACAGGTTTTCCTTGAGCAGGATCTGACGGAACGGCGGCGCGTCGAACTTGAACAATAAGACCTGTCCGCGTATCGGGCGGATGTCCATGGCCAGCGCGTGCTCACCCAGCAACGCCCTGCTCCACGCACCCGCCGCGATGATGCAGGCATCTGCATGGAGCTTGCCTTGCGTGGTTTGCAGTCCGGTGATCCGCTCGCCAACCAGCTCGAACTTCTGCACTTCATGATGCTCGAGGATCACACCGCCGAGCATTTCCACATGCGCTCGCAGCGCATGCAGCAAACGCGGATTGCGGACTTGCGCGACTTCCGGCAACAGCAGCCCTTTCCCCTGGTATTCCTGTCCTTGCTGAGCAGGCAAGTGATCGGCAAGGTTCACCGGCTGCGATGCAAGCCGGTGCTGTGCACACCATTGCGCGGCGCGTTCCTGCTGAAATGGCGGCAACAGCAACATGCCGCAACGCTGATATTCCGGATCGATGCCGGTGGCAGCTTGCAGCATGGCGGCGGCCTCGCTGAACATGCCCATGCCGCGCTGCGCGAGCTGCGTGACAGCCTCCCGGTAATCCCACGGACACAATGGCGAGAGGATACCGCCGCCCGCCCAGGATGCCTCCTGCCCGACTATGCCGCGTTCCACCAGCGTCACGCGATAACCGGCTGACAGCAAAGCTTGCGCGCTGGTCAGGCCGATCACGCCCGCTCCGACGATCAGGAAATCCGTTTGCACGTGTCAGGAACTTGTCCGTGAATAGTTCAGGATTGCACCGCGATGAGTGTTCTGGGCAAAGGGAACACCACGTTCTCGACGATACCCTGCAACTCGATCACCTTTGTCCCGCCCATTTTTTCCAGCCGGGCGATCACGCCCTGCACCAGCACTTCCGGCGCGGAAGCGCCCGCGCTGATGCCGACCCGCGTTTTGCCGGCAAACCAATCCGGCTGCAATTCTTTGGCATCGTTCACCAGATAGGCAGGCACGCCGACATTTGCCGCGACTTCACGCAAGCGGTTGGAATTCGAGCTGTTCGGCGAGCCCACGATGACCACCACATCACATTGCCTGACCAGCATCTTCACCGCATCCTGGCGGTTTTGCGTGGCGTAGCAGATGTCGTCTTTCTTCGGGCCGGTGATGAGCGGGAAGCGCGTCTTCAGTGCGGCGATGATCGTGCTGGCATCGTCCATCGACAACGTGGTTTGCGTGACAAAGGCGAGATTCTTCTCGTCGCCCACCTTGAGACTGGCGACCTGCTCCGGCGTTTCCACCAGATACATGCCGCCATTGCTCTGTCCCATCGTGCCTTCCACTTCCGGATGTCCGGCATGGCCGATCATGATGATCTCCTTGCCCTGCTCGCGCATCCGGGACACTTCGATATGCACCTTGGTCACCAGCGGGCAGGTCGCATCGAACACCGTCAGGCCGCGCGCTTCGGCCTCATGGCGCACTGCCTGCGACACACCATGGGCGCTGAAGATCAGGATGCTGCCGCTGGGCACATCGGCCAGATCCTCGATGAAGATCGCGCCCTTCTGGCGCAAACCATCCACGACGAACTTGTTGTGCACCACTTCGTGGCGCACGTAGATCGGCGCGCCGTGCAAAGCCAGCGCGCGCTCCACGATCTCGATGGCGCGATCGACTCCGGCGCAAAAACCGCGCGGGTTAGCCAGCAGCAGTTCCATGTTTTTTTCCTGTAAAGCCTTCCAATATCAACAAGGCTGCACCGCACGTGATCGCGGAATCGGCGAGGTTGAATGCCGGAAAATAATGCTCACCCCAGTGGAACTGCAAAAAGTCCACCACATAGCCATACGCGATCCGATCGATCAGATTGCCCAGCGCGCCGCCGAGGATCATGCTCAGCGCCAGCGCGAACAGGGTTTGCGCAGCATGCCTGCGCAGCAGCCAGACTATCCAGACCGAAGCGGCTAACGCGATGATGCTGAACAGCCAGCGCTGCATCCCTCCCGCATCGCTGAGAAAGCTGAACGCCGCGCCGGTATTATGTGCCAGCACCAGATTGAATACGCCGAGAACATACAGGCTTTCGCCATAGCCAAAATGGCCGGTGATCCACGCCTTGCTCAACTGGTCGAGAACAATAATCAATGCGCTCAGGGAGAGCCATTGGGGAAAGGACATCTTCATCACTTCAATCCAAACCAAAACCCAACCCCCCTCAGTCCCCCCTTGTCAGGGGGGAAACCAACCTCCTCCCCTGACAAGCCTGTCCTGAGCTTGTCGAAGCGGGGGAGGGTGGGAGGGGTTTTACGCATACTTCCGCACCTCGCCGCTACCGAACAGATTGCTCACGCAACGTCCGCACAGCGTCGCATGCTGCGCATCTGCGCCTACATCCTCGCGGTAATGCCAGCAACGCTCGCACTTGTCGTGCAGGCTGGCGGAGACATCGATATGCCCTTCGGCTTCCGTCGCGACGCGATGCACTGTGGCACGCGAGGTGATGAACACCAGGCGCAAATCATCGCCGAGACGCGCCAGCACATCGTAATCTGCACCTGCGACACACACATCCACTTCGGCGGCCAGTGCAGAACCGATCAGTCCCGCAGCACGCGCTTCCTCAAGCTGTTTGTTCACCCTGGAGCGCCAGGCCGTGATCTTTGACCATGCAGCAATCGCATCCCCATCCATTTGTGGATCGGGCAATTTATACCATTCGCCAAAAAACACGCTGTGGTCATCTTTACCGCTCAACACTTCCCACGCCTCCTCGGCAGTAAAGCTCAAGACCGGTGCGATCAGGCGCACCAGGCTGTGCGTGAGGTGATACAGCGCATTCTGCGCGGAACGGCGCGCGGCAGAGTTTTTCCCTGCTGTGTACAGACGGTCCTTCAGAATATCCAGATAGAAGCCGCCCAGATCTTCGGAGCAGAAAGTCTGCAATCTTTGCGCGATCAGATGAAACTCGTAGCGCTCATAATCGGCGCGCACTTCGTCTTGCAGCCGCTGCGCCAGCGCCAGCGCATAACGATCGATCTCCAGCCATTTCTCGATGGGCATGGCATCGCTTTGCGCATCAAAATCGGCGATGTTGGCCAGCAGAAAACGCAGGGTATTGCGGATGCGACGGTAGCTTTCCACCACGCGCTTCAGGATCTCGTCGGAGATCGTCAGCTCTCCGGAATAATCGGTAGCTGCCGCCCACAGGCGCAGGATGTCGGCGCCCAGCGTGTCGAATATCTTCTGCGGCGCGATCACGTTGCCTTTGGACTTCGACATCTTATGGCCGCTGCCGTCGACGACGAAGCCGTGCGTCAGCAGAGCCTTGAACGGCGCGCGGCCATTGATCGCGCAGCCGGTGAGCAAGCTGGACTGGAACCAGCCGCGATGCTGGTCGGAACCTTCCAGATACAGGTCTGCCAGATATATATCCGAGGCCGAGCGCAATTCCGCCCGGCACTGCAACACCGTAGCGTGCGTGACGCCCGAGTCGAACCACACGTCCAGGGTGTCGCCGAGTTTTCTGTAGTGCTCCGCCTCCTCGCCCAACAAGTCGACCGAGTTCAGGTCGAACCATGCCTCGATGCCATCGCGCTCGACGCGCTGTGCAACCTGCTCCAGCAAACCGGAAGTACGCGGGTGCAACTCGCCGGTCTCCTTGTGCACGAAAAACGGCATAGGCACACCCCAGCTGCGCTGGCGCGACACGCACCAGTCGGGACGATTCCTGATCATCGCCTCCAGACGCGCACGTCCCCAGCTCGGAAAGAATTGCGTCGCTTCGACGGCCTGGTTGGCCAGCCCGCGCAAGCTCTCCCCCCTCCCCCCCTTTTCCAAAGGGGGGATGTCCGCCGCATGCCTACGCTGGGTAATCATCGCTTCGATCTCACTTTCCCCACTTTGCAAAAGGGGGGCTGGGGGGGATTTCTGTTCCATCCCGATGAACCACTGCGGCGTGGAACGGAAGATGATCGGGGTCTTGTGCCGCCAGCAATGCGGATAGCTGTGCTGCACTTTTTCCAGATGCAGCAGATGCCCGCTGTCTTGCAGCGCGGCTATCACCACATCGTTGGCTTTCCAGACAAACAGCCCGCCGACCAGCGGCAGATCGGCGGCGAACTTGCCGTCGTCACCGACCGGATTGTCGGTCGGCAGGTTGTATTTCTGGCCGGCGAAATAATCGTCCAGACCATGCGCCGGTGCGGTATGCACCAGTCCGGTACCGGCTTCCAGCGTGACATGCTCACCGCAGATAATGGGCACAGTGCGCTCGTAGAACGGGTGTTGCAGCGGAAGCCCTTCCAGTGCTGCTCCCTTGCACGTTGCCGCCATGCCGTCGCCCCTGTCATTGCTTCCTCCCAACTGACAGCGGGCGAGGCATGGAGCCGCGAGATCAGATGCAAGTATCAAATAGCCCTTGGGGGTTTTGATCAGGTCATATTGCAGATCAGGATGCACGCACACCGCCTGATTGGCGGGCAATGTCCACGGTGTGGTGGTCCAGATCACTGCATACACTTTGGCATCGCCCGGCAGCGACACGCCAAAAATCTTGCCCAGCGCATGCTTGTCCTTCACCTCGAAGCCCACGTCTATCGCGGGCGAACTCTTGTCCTCATATTCCACTTCCGCTTCGGCCAGCGCCGACTGGCAGTCCAGACACCAGTTCACCGGCTTGTAGCCCTGATACAGATAACCGTGCTGGTAGATTCGGCCCAGCGCGCGAATGATATCGGCCTCGGTCTTGAAGTCCATCGTCAGGTAGGGATGTTCCCAGTCGCCCAGCACGCCGAGGCGGATAAAGTCTTTCTTCTGCCGCTCGATCTGCTCCTTGGCATAGGCGCGGCACAGCGCGCGGAACTGCGCCGGAGGGATCGCCTTGCCGTGCTTTTTCTCCACCTGCAACTCGATCGGCAGCCCGTGACAATCCCAGCCCGGCACATAAGGCGCGTCGAAACCGGCCAGCGTCTTGCTCTTGACGATGATGTCCTTGAGGATCTTGTTCACCGCATGGCCGATGTGGATGTCACCGTTCGCATACGGCGGTCCGTCGTGCAGGATGAATTTCGGTTTGCCCTGTTTGGCCGCGCGGATCTGTTGATAGCGCTGCTGCGCCTGCCAGCGCGCCACCATCTGCGGCTCGCGCCTGGCAAGATCGCCGCGCATCGGGAATGGGGTATCGGGTAAATTCAGCGTGTTCTTGTAGTCAGTCATGTCGGGTAATCAGTCACTTCAGGTATTGAGGATTACATATTTGAAAACAGTGTCTCCGCATCTCGTAGGTCGGGCTACGCCCGACGCGGCGGGCAAA
>DATBWQ010000036.1:0-3027 GCA_036514695.1 Gallionella sp.
TGTTATATGCCCGCCTGCTCCCTCCGCTAAACATAGCGACAGAAATTGCGCAGTAGATTTATGTCGCTATGTTTAGCGGAGGGAGCAGGCGGGCATATAACAACAGGAGTCCTTAAAACGACCATATCCTCGGAATCACAAGCCAGGGAGAACATAGACCACCTGCTCGCGCAAACGGGCTGGCACGTGTGCGACGCTGCTAAAGCCAACATCCATGCGTGGCGTGGCGATCCGGGAGTTTCCGTTGCCCGGTTACGGTTTTGCCGACTACTTGCTGTATGTCGATGGCATGGCTGTTGAATCAAGGCGTTCAGTTAGCCGCTCAAAGAAGGTTTCAATTGGCCGTATGAAAAGGTTTCAAACGGTCGGATTCCTTTATACATGAAATTCGAATATTAAATGTTGGATTTTCATGGTAATATACCGGCATGATCAAACGCCCGCAACTGCTCGAAACTACTCGCCGTTCACTACGCCGCAGCCGTGTGGTTGCGCTGGTGGGGCCACGCCAATGCGGGAAGACCACGCTGGCGCGGGAGTTCGTTGCACCGGCGTCGGCCAACTATTTCGATCTTGAAGACCCAGTCAGTCTCGCCCGCCTCGCCGAGCCGATGATGGCGCTTGCGGGCTTGCACGGGGTAGTGGTGATAGACGAGGTGCAACGCAGGCCGGAGCTGTTTCCGGTGCTGCGCGTGCTGGCGGACCGCAGGCCGTTGCCGGCCCGATTTCTTATTTTGGGGAGCGCGTCGCCCGAACTTATGCGGCAATCGTCGGAGTCTCTGGCGGGTCGGCTTGAGACGATCCCGCTTTCCGGTTTCAGCCTTGCGGAGGTCGGGGTATCTGCGCTGAACCGGCATTGGTTGCGCGGTACGTTCCCGCGCGCCTTTCTTGCCCATTCCAATGCCGAAAGTGTGTCGTGGCGCCGGCAATTCATTCACACGTTCCTGGAACGAGATTTGCCGCAACTTGGCATCGGCGTCCCGGCCGCGACGTTGTTGCGGTTCTGGACCATGCTGGCGCATTATCATGGCAATGTGTGGAACGCGGCGGAACCGGCGCGCTCATTGGGGGTAAGCGAGCCGACAGTGAGGCGTTATCTGGATCTGCTGACCAGTCTTTTTATGGTGCGGCAACTTCAGCCGTGGCATGAGAACCTGAAGAAGCGCCAAGTGAAGGCGCCGAAGATTTATCTGCGCGACAGCGGGTTATTGCATCAGTTGCTGGGCATCGGTACCGACAGGGATTTGCTCGCACATCCGAAATGCGGTGCATCGTGGGAAGGTTATGCCATCGAGGAGACGCTCAAGATGGTGCAGCCGGATGAGGCATACTTCTGGGCGACGCATCAGGGTGCGGAACTGGATCTGCTGCTCATCAAGGATGGCCGGCGGCTTGGAGTGGAAATCAAACGCATGGATGCGCCGGCGTTGACGCCATCCATGCGCATTGCTCTTGATGACCTTAAACTGGAGCAACTTGTTGTGCTCTACCCCGGAAAAACGCCTTATACGTTGGAGGAGCGGGTCACAGTGATGCCATTGAGTATCCTCGGGGAAGGCGATGCCGGGGCGATGTTTCCGCGTCGAGGATTGCGGCGTAAGAAAGGGTAATAAGATATATGAACACCGCAACCATGCAATTTGAAGGTTATAACTTCAAATTGCATGGTTGAGCGAAAAGCGTCGCAGGGCAAGCGCAGCAAAAGAGGGTGCTAAACTCGCCTCCATGAAAAGCGTCCATCTGGTCATCCCCGATCTGTTCCTGCCCGAAGACATCGCTGCCGAGGTGTGCGCGGACCTGCGCTTGCCTGCGCTGGAAAAGCTGCTGGCGCGGGGTGCTTCGACGGGCTCTGACCCTTCGACAGGCTCAGGCCCTTCGACTGGCTCAGGGCGAACGGAGGAGGAGAGCTGCCTGGAAAATCATCTGTGCGAATTATTTGGCGTGACGTGTTCAGCAGATGCGCCGGTAGCGCCTGTCAGTGCCGCATTCGATGGCTTGGCCGCAGGATGTTGGCTGCGTGCCGATCCGGTGCATTTGGGTTTGCAGCGCGATCAATTGTTGTTGGCTGGTGTGCAACCGGGCGGCGAAGAGGCAGCCGCGTTGTGTGCAAGTTTGAATGAGCATTTTGCCGGGCAGGGCATGGAATTCTTTGCGCCGCATCCGCAGCGCTGGTATGTGCGGTTGGAGGCGTTGCCGCGCATCCGCACCACGCCGTTTTCCGCAGTGCTGGGCAGCAATGTGCGCCGTGCCTTGCTGACCGGGGAAGATGCGGCGCATTGGCATCGGCTGTTCAACGAGATCCAGATGCTGTTGTTCGCGCATCCGCTCAATGAGGCCCGCGAGGGACGCGGCGAGTTGACTATCAACAGCGTTTGGCTATGGGGGGCAGGCGGGCCGGTAGGCGTATTGCAGAAGACCTACGACAGCGTGAGTTCGGATGATGTGCTGTCTGAGATGTTTGCTGCTGCGGCAGAGATCCCGTTTGCTGAATGGTCAGATCAATGGCGTGATGATGAAAGCATTGCCGAACAACTGCTGGTATGGACAGGCTTGCGGTCAGCTTTACAGCGCGGCGATCTGGCGGCCTGGCGCGCAGCTTTGCAGGATTTCGAGACCGGTTATGCGCAGCCGTTATGGCAGGCATTGCGCAGCGGAAAACTCGGACAGTTAAAACTGGATATCCTGGGCGAGCATGGCATCCGGCGCGTGCGGTTGACGCGCGGCGACACCTTGGCTTTCTGGCGGCGCACCAAGCGCCTGGCTGAATATTCGATGGTGTAGAATGCATCATCGAAACATTGGAGAGTCTCAAGAATCGCACGATAGATTATTGAGGTTCCCGTAAGGAGTAGAGCTTGTCTTTCTGGGATACTGCCATTCATTTTTTCTGGCGCGAAGAATCGCTGCCGGTGCTGGTCATCGCATTGTGCCTGGCGTTCCTGCTGTTCCACTTTATCAAGGAGGAACGCAGCAGCGTCATCAATACGCTCAACCTCTTCTTTGTCTGTCTGGTCGGGCAGTTCGTCA
>DATBWQ010000037.1:0-13945 GCA_036514695.1 Gallionella sp.
GCGGCGGGCAAAGCCCGCCCTACGGTAAATCACCTAACAGTCATGAATTATGTAAAGCTCAATAACAGGGCTTTCAGCCCTCAATCCTCAGTATCATACCCCAGCAAGCAACAGCCGAATATCATCAGCCAGCCATGCGGCGCGCTGCGCAAGGGGAGCATGCAGCCGCACCCTGCCCTGAGGGTCGATCAAAAATGTGCCGACGCTGTGATCCACGTTATAGCCGGATGTGGCCGGTTGTTTCTGATATGCCACATAAAATGCCTTGGCGGCCTGCGCCGTGGCTTCTGCATCACCATACAGTCCAAGGAATGACGGGTGAAATGCGGACACATATTTCGCCAGCATCTCCGGTGCGTCGCGTTCCGGATCGACCGTAACGAGCAGCACTTGCACCTTGTCCGCATCCTTGCCCAGCATGCCCATCACCTGCGCCAGATCGGCCAGCGTGGTCGGGCACACATCCGGACAGTGGGTGTAGCCGAAGAACAGCACCACCGCCTTGCCGCGAAAATCCCCCAGCGTACGCTGTTTGCCGTTGTGATCGGTCAATTTGAAATTCGCTTGTGCCAACGGCAAGCTGACATCGCTGGCGTGAAACGGCGAAGGCAGCCTGGGCTCATCGCAAGCCGCCAATAGCATGACCAACATCAGGGGAAACAGATTACGCATCAACATGGCAACTCCCATCCCATCCGTGAACATAAAAAGTGTAACCGACCTTGATCAGCCCATATACACCGAATCCGGCAACCAGCAACCCGGCCGACATGCGCACGCGCGGCGATTGTACCCAGTGCTTGATACTTTCCCAGAACAAACCTATCGCCAGCAGATTAGGCAAGGTTCCCAAACCGAACGCCAGCATGACCAACGCGCCGCTTTGCGCATGGCCGCTGGCCAGTGCGGTGACCAGCACGCTGTATACCAGGCCGCACGGCAGCCAACCCCATAGCGTGCCGAGCAAAAAGGCGCGCAGCGGTGTGGCGATCGGAAACAGGCCGCGCGTCAACGGCTGGATATGCCGCCACAAAATTCCGCCGAGCTGTTCGATGCGCCGCACCAGACTCCAGATGCCGGCAAGATACAGTCCCAGAGCGATCAGCATCAAACTGGACAAGGCGAACAACAGGTGCTGCACCGGCACCTCATCGCGGAACAACAAACCGGCCTGGCCGGCGGCCCCGGCCAAGGCGCCCGCGACTGCATAGCTCGCCAGCCTCCCTGCGTTATAGGACAGGTGGAACGGCCAGCGTGTGGCTGTTTTTGGTAGCTGCGCGGTGAGGATCCCGACGATGCTGCCGCACATGCCCAGACAATGCACGCCGCCCAGCAGTCCGGCAAAAAACACCGCGATGATGCTGAATTCAGTCATGCGGTTTAGTGTGAAACTCGTATGGCGATTCGTTTGCTCCCTCGCCCGTCGGGTAGTGGCACGGCGCGCCGTGCCCGTACGGGAGAGGGAAACGGGCATGGCGGAATTCATCATCAGTGGCGGCAAATTTGACATGCCCTGCTGCTTGCTCCAATGAATGCAAATTCAAGCAGGCTGCTGCTTCAATTGCATCCGGCCGCTGCTGATGCGGCACCACCCCCAGCAACGGCGCGTTGATACGCTGCTGCAATGCGACGATATTCCCGTCCAGCATCGCCATATCCGCATCAAGCACGTTCGCCACCCAGCCGGCCAGCGTCAGGCCGCGCGCGGCGATCGCCTCTACCGTGAGCAGCGCGTGGTTCAGACAACCCAGCCGCATACCCACCACCATAATGATCGGCAGACCCAACTGCGCAGCCAGATCCGCGCTGTCCTGCCCGTCATTCAACGGCACGACAAATCCGCCTGCCCCTTCCACGATCACCTCATCGGCCTGCCCGGCCAACCCGGTGAACGATTCCACAATACGCGCGAAGTTGATGATAACGCCGGCGAACTGCGCGGCCAAATGCGGCGCGACGGCCGGCGCAAAGCAATAGGGATTGATCTGTCCCGGGCTGGCCTGCACATTGCCAGCGGCGCGCAATCGCCTGACATCTTCGTGAATATCGCCGCCGGCACAACCCGCCGCGACCGGCTTCATCCCGGCCACTCGTTTTCCCTGCGCGGCAAAACCGTGCAGCAGCGCGCAACTGATCAGCGTCTTGCCCACGCCGGTATCCGTGCCGGTGACGAAGTAACTCATTCAACCCCTCCCAGCATCCCCAACCCCTCCCAGCCTCCCCTTGTCAGGGGAGGAGAAGGGGAGGAGTGTTTCAGCCCCCCTGATAAGGGGGGTGTGGGGGGTTTGGTTCTGTTCAATGTGAATGAGGTCTGAATGATTGCGGCGCCGTCGCAGGTCACGCGCGGCTGCGGTTTCCAGGCATGGCCATAGACCACTTCATAGGTGGCGGGCAACCTGCCGTCGCGGCGCAGCCGCTCGTAATTCTCCACCAGGCGCGCCCACGCATGCTTTCCCATCAATCCCGTTCCGCGCCCTGCGGTGGCATTATGCGCACCGATGTGCTTCAGGTCGTACAATACCCCGCGCACATCATCATAAGTCAGCGTGATGTATTCCATGTCCATCACCGGCTCGGCAAAACCGCCGTGCGTGAGCATGTCGCCGATATCGTGCATGTCGGTGAAGTGATTCAGATGATTGTGACTATCCACACCATTGAATGCCAGCCTTAACTCCTTCAGCGTATCCGGCCCGAAGGTGCTGAACATCAGCAGCCCGTCGACTTTCAGCACGCGATGCAATTCGACAAAGGTCGCCGGCAGATCATTGCACCATTGCATGGCCAGATTCGACCATATCATCCCGACACTGTTTGCCGCCAGTGGCAAGGTCTCCACATCACTGCACACTTGCCATTGCCTGGCCCCGCCGAACAGTTTCTGCCACCAGCCGGAACGGGCATGCGCGGTCTGCAACATTGCTATGGCAATGTCCAGCGCGATCATCTGCGCTTTCGGGTAGCGCTGCGCCAACTGGCGCGTGCCCCAGCCCGTGCCGCTGCCCGCATCGAGTATGCATTCCGGTCGCAGCTTGATGTAATCCAGCCGCTCCAGCATGCGCGTACACACTTCGCGCTGCAACACGGCTGCGGTATCGTAGTCAGCCGCAGCGCGATTGAAGGCGCGGCGCATCACCCGCTTGTCGATCAAAAACTCATTCATGTAAGAAATCCACTGCATGATTCAAAAATTGTTCGGGGTGCGACAAGAACGGCGCATGTGCCGCACCGTTGATGCTCGCCAATCGCGCATTCGGCAAATGGCTTGCCAGGTATTGCGCGGCCGGCGGCGGCGTGAGCGTATCACGTTCACCGGCGATCACCAGCGCGGCCTGTTTAACGCCGGGCAATGCGCTGCGCAAATCACAATCGCGCAAAATATCGAGCCCGCTTTGCAATGCATTCAAATCAGGCTCGCCACGGCTGAACAATGCGCTGCGCAATGTTGCCAGCAGAACCCGCTCCTGCTCGCTGCCGCGCACTTGCAGCGCGAGGAAACGGCGCAGCGTCTGCGCATAATCTTTCCGCAACGCAGCGTCAAACTCCGCCAGCGTCTCCGCCGCCATCGCACACGTCCAATCGGGCCTCTGCACGAAGCACGGGGTACTCGCCACCAGCACTAGGCGGTTCACTTGTTGCGGCTGGCGCATCGCCCAGCGCAATGCGACCTGCCCGCCCAGCGACCAACCGCATACCGCGAGCGGCCCGGTGAATCGTGCGGATAATTCATCGACGATGGAATCCAGATTGAAGGTTGCTTTTTGCTCCTCGATCCTCGATCCTTGATCCTCGATCCTCGCTGTGCTGTACCCATGTCCCGGCAGATCCACCGCAAGCACATGAAAATGCTGCGCCAGCCTTTCAGCAACACTGCCCCATAATCCTCCGTGCATACCCCACCCGTGGATCAGCAGCAGCGGCGAGCCGTTGCCGAACTCGTCAACGTGCAAGCTCATGCAGTGTCTCTATCAGGCGCGTCACATCCGTCACACTGTGCGCGGCGGACAGGGTGATACGCAAGCGTGCGGTTCCTTGCGGCACTGTCGGCGGACGGATCGCCGCGACCCAGATGCCGCGTTCCTGCAGTCCGGCGCTCAGCTTCAACGCCGACTGATTATCGCCCACCAGCACGGGCTGTATCGGTGTTGTGGATGGCATCAGCCGCCACGGCAGACCGCGCAACCCGCTGCGCAACCGTGCGATCAGTTGTTGTAGATGGGCGCGCTGTTCCTCTCCTTGTGTGATCAACCGCAAACTCTCCAGCAACGCGCTCGACAATGCAGGCGGTGTGGCAGTGGTATAAACATAGCTGTTCGCATGATTGATCAGCGTATCGATCACCACCTGCTTCGCCGCGACAAACGCACCGAACACGCCTGCCGCCTTGCCCAGCGTCGCCATGTAAATGATACGTGGTGAGGCGATATTGAAATGTGCCAATGTGCCGCGACCCTGATCGCCCAGCACACCGAAGCCATGGGCATCATCAATCAGCAGCCAGGCGTCATGCTGTTCGCATAACGCCAGCAATTCCGGCAACGGCGCCAAATCGCCGTCCATGCTGAATACCGCATCGGAGATGATGAGTTTGCGCCCGCTTACGGTTTGTTCAAGCAGCAACGCCAGTTGCGCGATATCGTTGTGGCGATAGCGCTTCACTGAGGCGCGCGACATCTGCATCGCATCGTTCAGCGAAGCGTGGTTGAGCTTGTCGGCGAAAACCGAATCGCCCTTTCCAACCAATGCCTGTACCACACCGAGATTGGCCATGTAGCCGGTGGAGAACAACAGCGCGGCGGGCTTGCCCACAAATACCGCGAGCTCAAGTTCGAGCTGCTGGTGCACATGGGTGTGCCCACTCACCAGATGTGCCGCACCCGCCCCCACGCCATATTGCGCAGCACCTTGCTGCAATGCGGAAACGAGTCGCGGATGATTGGCCAATCCCAGGTAATCGTTGCTGCAGAAGGACAGATAAGACTTGCCATCCACCACGATGTGCGGCGATTGCGGGCTTTGCAGCGTGCGCCGCTGGCGCAGCAGGCCAAGTGCGGTGCGCTGATCGAGTTCCTTCTGCAATGCTTCGAAAGGCATAAAAACCTTCTACTCAAATCAAAGTAGGGTGGATAAAAGACGCGTAGCGTCGTATCCACCTGAGCACGGTGGATACGCGCCTGACGGCGCTTTATCCACCCTACATTTTTTCCGCGAAAGGATACATACCCAACTTGTCCAGCAGCGCGCGATCACGCTCCACCTCGGGATTGCCGGTAGTCAGCAATTGCTCACCGTAAAAGATCGAGTTCGCACCGGCGAGGAAGCACAACGCCTGCACCGCGTCGGACATCTGTTGCCTTCCGGCGGAAAGGCGCACCCGCGCGGTCGGCATCGTGATGCGCGCCACCGCGATGGTGCGCACGAAGTCGAGCGGATCGAGATCATCGGTGCCAGCCAGAGGCGTGCCTTCCACCTTGACCAGATTGTTGATCGGCACGCTTTCGGGATAGGGGTCGAGATTGGCCAACTGGGCGATCAGGCCGGCGCGCTGTGTGAGGCTCTCGCCCATTCCGACGATGCCGCCACTGCACACATGCATCCCCGCCTTGCGCACCCGCTCCAGGGTATCCAGGCGGTCCCGGTAGTCGCGTGTGCTGATGATTTCGCCGTAATATTCCGGCGATGTATCCAGGTTGTGGTTGTAGTAATCCAGCCCGGCAGCGCGCAACTGTTCGGTTTGCTCATCGTTCAACATGCCCAGCGTGGCGCAGGTTTCCATACCCAGATCGTGCACCGCCCTGACCATCTCCACCACGCTTGCCATGTCCTCATCACTGGGTTCACGCCAGGCTGCTCCCATGCAGAATCGTCCCGCTCCACTTTGCTGCGCGGCTTGCGCAGCAGACACCACGGTTTCCACATCGAGCATCTTCCGGTTCTCGACGCCAGCCGAATGGAAAGCCGATTGCGGGCAATAGCCGCAGTCCTCGGTGCAACCGCCGGTCTTGATCGACAGCAGAGTCGAGAGTTGCACCGCATTCGGATCGAAATGCTCGCGGTGCACCTGTTGCGCGCGAAACATCAGGTCGGCGAATGGCAGTTTGAACAAGGCTTCCACATCGGCCACGCTCCAGCGTTGCGGGTTGGCGGGTCGTTTGCCAGGTTGATTGGCAGGGCGGATGCGAGCTATGGTTTGGGTATTCATATTTTTGAGTGCAGGTATGATGTGTTTTTTCGACCCTGGCCCGCGAACGGGATAGGGCTGGAGAAGTACGGATGGTGGCGCATCATCCTGGAAAGGACCATGCCTTGTCAATTTTATGCCACACAATATTCAACATTCGCACAATATTTAAGCACGTCCTGCCCGCGCAACCTTGTGTGCTGTGCGGCAGCATGAGCCATGACGGTTTGTGGTGCGCGGCCTGCGACAAAACCCTGCCCTATCTGGCTGCACCACACTGCCCTGTCTGCGCATTGCCGACAACCACCGGAGAAGTTTGCGGGCAGTGCCTGAAACAGCCCCCGCTTTTCACCGGCACCGCCGCCGTATTCAGCTATGCCTTCCCGCTCGACAAGCTGATACAGGCGATGAAGTACGGCGAACAGCTCGCCCTGGCACAGGCCTTCGCAAAAAAGCTGGCTCAGCGTATCGACAAAAATGCACTGCCTGATTATGTGCTTCCGATGCCGCTGCATCCCGCCAAACTACGCGAGCGCGGCTTCAATCAATCGCTGCTGCTCGCCGCAACGGTCGCGCGCGAACTGGATCTCAAGATACTTCCCGACGGCTGCCGGCGCGTACGTGACACTCCGCCTCAATCCGCCTTGCCGTGGAAAGAGCGCGACAAGAACGTGCGCAACGCTTTTCGCTGTGATGTGGACTTGACCGGAAAACACGTCGCGCTGGTGGATGATGTGCTGACCACAGGAGCCAGCCTGAATGCTCTCGCCAAGGCCGTGCATCAAAGGGGAGCGGAAAAGATCAGCGCGTGGGTGGTGGCAAGGACGCTGCCGCACCACCGCACGTAGGGGCACGGCGCGCCGTGCCCCTACAATCCTTTGAGCTTCTGCTGCACGAACGCCCGCAACTCCGGGCTGAGTGTCTGTGTATCGAGAGCGCGCTGAAACGCATCCTTGGCTTCGGCATTGCGCTGCATGGCCTGCAAGGAAATGCCGTAGCCCATCAGCCAGACGCCATTGCCCGGGGCGTGTTGCAGCACGACCTGGTAATGCTTGACCGCCTCCTCGTTGCGGTTCTGGCGTTGCAGCAATGCCGCCAAAAACGCCCGGTAATCGGCCTGCGTACCGGCAAACGGCAGGGATTTTTCCAGTGTCGAAATTGCCTGCTCCAATGCGCCGCGCTCCACCTGCAAGCGCGCCAGCAACATCGTAAGCACGGTATGTTCTGGTTTGACATTCAACCCCTCAAGCAACACCTTTTCGGCATCCGCGTTGCGCCTGCCCTCCAGCAGCAGGGCGACCAAAGCCTGCCGCGCCGCGTCATGACCCGCATCCAGACGCAATGCCGCCTCATATCCCGCTATCGCATCGGCGATGTGCCCCTGCTGCATCAACCCGGCAGCCCTGCGAAATTCCGCGTCGGCCTGTTGCGCTGAACTGACCTGCTTCATCGGCACAGCACTGCCTGATGCCTGGGCAGCGGCTTTTGCTGCGGTTGCCGGTATTGGCTCTGGCCGGCCCTCCGGCGCTGGTGCGCCTGCCTTAGGCCCGGCTGCAGGGGCAGATTTTTTTGCAGCACTGCTGCGGCCATCCTTCAGTGCCTGTCCTGGCTCTTTGGATTCGCTCAGGACTAAAGGCCTTGCCGAAGGATCGAAGGGTCGGAGGGAAGAAGGCAACGGCACCGAGCTCAATTCAAAGCTCAGTCTCGATGCTGGAGCCAGCGACTCGGCCGGCTTGTCCCCGGTCAGAACGTCTGACGCGGGCGCAGCTGTAGTCGCGGCAGATTGCTTCTGCACTGTCGATTTCTCAAGCTCGTAAGAGCTTTGGGCATTGTCAGCCTTTGGCGGTGTCAACTCCGCCCAGCCTTCGGTTGGTTGCGGATTGCCTGCCTTTGGTGCAACGCTCCCCGTCATGACTTCCGGCTTGCGTGACGATACCCATTGCCAGGCGGCGATCCCCGCTATCAGTACCAACCCGATCGCCAGCAAGGGCATGACGAAATCGCGCCTGGTATGGGACACCGCGCGCACCATAGGCTGCTCCGTTGCAGTGTGCGCACCGCGCTGTTCGAGCTGGTTCAGCACCTGATTGATGACACTCATTGTATGGCACCTCTAAACATCCAGATTTCATCCCAACTGCTACGTTGCTGAAAAAATTTCTTGCTTACATATAACGCATATGCGGCGCTACAAAACGAAGTTTCAGTGCAGGGTAACCTTTAGGTTGGCCGGAACTAAAATTTTTTCCGCGCCTTGCATTTGGGCGAACTCTGAATTTTTAGAGGCGCCCTACAGCACCGTCCACGCGATCACCAGCGAGGCGATCATCGCCATCGAGGTCAGCGCCGCCGCCCAAGGCAACCAATCGCGGCGCACTTCCGGCGTATCGGCTGCCGCATCGCGAACATGCCTGGCCAACACCTGCTGCCTGCCTTCGCCGTATACCAGCATCAAGGCCTTATTTGCCACGATGTTGACCAGCCTTGGCGTGCCGCCGGTGATACGGTGCAGCTTGCCCACCGACCCTTTGCTGAACAGCGTTTCGCCGGCAAATCCGGCTACCGCCAAACGATGGCGCAGATAGCGCTCCAGCTCGTCCCTGCGCAAACCACGCAGGTCATACTGAAAACTGATGCGCTGGCGCAATTGGCGTATCGAGTGGTGACGCAACCGCTCCTCCAGCTCAGGCTGCCCGAATAGAACCACTTGCAGCAATTTGCGCTTTTCGGTCTCCAGATTGGTGAGCAGGCGCAACACTTCCAGACTTTCCAGCGGCATCGCCTGCGCCTCGTCCAAACACACCAGCGCGCGCTGACCGTTGCGCGCACATTCCAGCAGCGCGCGCGTCAGACCCTTCAACATCAGGTGCTGTTCGACATCTTTTTCCAGCGTCACGCGAAACTCGTCTGCCAATGCCAGCAACAGGCTGCGCGGCTCGAGGTAGGGATTGGGAATGTAGGCAGTAATGAAGCGTGGTTTGGATGCTGCATCGGCCGCCTGATCCTGCGTGCCGATCAGCGTGGTGGGCTGCTGGCCCTGATTCAGCGTGGCGAGGAATTTGCGGCACAGCAGCGTTTTGCCATTGCCTACCTCACCGGTGATCTTGATGAAGCCCTCGCCGTTGCGAGCGGCTACCAGTAGAGTATTGAGCGCCTCCTGATAACTGGAGCAGGCGAAAAAAAAGCTGGTGTCAGGGGTCAGGCCGAAAGGTGGTTCGCGCAGGCCAAAGTGTTGTAGATACATATCTAAGGGTGCCTCTAAAAATTCAGAGTTCGCCCAAATGCAAGGCGCGGGAAAAATTTCGCAGCGCCGCATATGATTGATATGCTAGCAAGCAATTTTATTCCGCAACGCAGCAGTTGGGATGAAATCTGGATTTTTAGAGGTGCCCTCAAGGTTTGGTGCCCTGCCCGCTCATACCGCTGATGCGATCACGGCTTTGCGTGATGTCATCCGACCAGTCCTTGTCACTGTCCACCACGGTGGGTTTCAGCAGGATGACCAGTTCACGTTTCTCGCTGCGTTGGCTGGTCTGGCCGAATACGCTCTTGGGCAATCCAGGCAGGCCGGAACGGTCATCGAACGTCGCCTGGCGCATCAAGCCGCCAATCGCCACGATTTGTCCGTCTTTGACACGAACGATGCTGTCGGTTTCTGAAACGGAGCTGGAGGCCAGCGGTAGATTCAACGTGCCGCTGACGCCACCCACATCCACGGTCTTGTTCACCGTGCTGACCAGGCTCACGGCAGGGTGTATATGCAGAATGATTTCATTGTTCTGGTCGATGCGCGGAGTGACATCCAGCGAAATCCCAGAAAAGAACGGCTGCAGCGTCACGCTCGGCGTGGAAGTGGTCGCCGTACCCGTGGTCGTGGTGTTGGTGACGTTGGTCACGAAAAACTCATCCGTGCCGACCTTGAGCACCGCCTTTTGATTGTTCAGCGTCGCGATGCGCGGACTGGACAGCACATGCACATTGCCTTGCGACTCCAGGAAATTCAGCAGCGCGGCAAAGTTGCTGGTCTGGAATGCCAGGCCGAACAAAGATCCGGCAGACTGCCCTGTGGCAGCCACCAATGCCATATTTGTGCCGGGAATGGAAGTGATCGCCCCGTTGGTGACCGCCCCCGCCGTTGCGAGAGTGGTGCCGGATGACAATTGCCCGACAGAAGTACGGCTGTTCGGATTATTCTTGAATGCACCCCAATTCACGCCCGACTGGAAACTATCGCTCAATTGCACTTCGACGATCTTGGCTTCCAGTATCACCTGCCGCTCGATGGAAATCTGCGAGGCCTTGAGATAAGCCGCGACATTCTTCAATTCATCCGGCATCGCGCGCACCACGATCACCCCTGACATCGGGCTGATCACCACACTGCGTCCTCTCTCGCTGCCGACTATCGCTTGCAGCGACTGACTCAGCTCAGTCCAGAAATCCGCGCTGCTCGTCGTCGTGACTTTGCTGCTATCCACGCTGCGTGTGGTGCTGGCTGTCGTCGTGGTTCCTGCGGTGCCGGCTGTCGAACCTGTATTGCTATCTGACACCGAGCCGGATGTCACACGCAGCGAAGATGTCCCGGCACGCGACCCGGTCAGATAATTCACCTGGAAGATCCGCGTCTGCAGTGTCAACGGCAGAATGTAAATGCGCGTGCCGTCCACCTTGTAATCGTAGCCATACATTTCGCGTATCGCTTCCAGAGCCTCGAACACCGTCACATCTTTCAGATTCAGCGAGATGCTGCCCCTGACTTCAGGGTGCAGCAACATGCTGTAGCGCGTGCCGGAGACGATAGCCGTGAACACCTGGTTGACCGACGTGTTGCTCACAGTCAGATCGAACCTGGTATCGAGCGGCTTGCTCCCAACCTTGGGCATAGCCATAGCCAGTGGCGGCAACAACGCATCGCTAACCGCATCCGCCTTGCTCGGCTGCACACTGGCCTGCACTGCGGCATCCATTTCCCGCTGGATGGCATCGGCCGTCGCGCGGTTGCCTGGCGTGGAACAGCCTGCCAATACAGAGGACAGAAGACAGAAGACAGAAGACAGAAACAGGGTTCTCATTTTTTCTCCTCGTGCGCTGTTTGCTTCGCCTGTTGTTCTTCAGGCTGCGCCGTGCTTTCCGGTGATTGCGGTGTTGCTTTCACTTTTTGATTGGTTTTCATTTCTTTCCTGACTTTCGTTTCTTAATCAGCTTTCGTTTTATTCTGGTCGGGAATTTTTGCCTTGGTCATCTTCACATCAGGGAACAGCGTCAACACCCGCCGTGTCTGCGCAGTCTTCAATACCACACTGCCTTCGTTCACTTCGGTCAACCAGGCATTACCATGCTTCTCCCCGAGCTCGACGGTTTTACCGTCGATGATCGCGGCGCGGCGCGATTCGGAAATGATCGTGGATTGCAGACCCGATGAGCGGCTCTCGGCTGACCACCGGCCGGTGGCGGCACCAGTCCCTGCGATCATGGCCGGGGGACGGGTGGGGTCGGGCAAGTCCTCAGCAGCTGCGGCAACGGAATGCAGTGCGATAGATAAAGTGAGAAGTGCGCGCATCATACCGTCAACCATATCTCATCCAGACTCAGGGTATACAAGGTCAGGGTCAATACCGAATAGGGATATTGCTCCACTTTCAGGCTCACCTCTCCCCAGAACATTTGCGCGGGCATCCTCTCCAGCGCACTGGTATAGCGCAACAACTCGAGATAACCGCCGCGCACGCTGATCTGCACACCATGCTTGAAAATCTGCTTTTGAGCGCCGGGTTGCTTTTGTTCATCATAGGCCTGCGCCGCTGCCGCGGATTGTCCTGCGCCGTTCGCTGCCTGCGGCCTCTCGATCAGCAGACTGACCGGCAGAGTCTTCAACTCAACCAGTTGCAGCCGGTTATTTTTACTAAGCACCTGTTTCAGCAGGCCAGCCATCTTGTCCGGCTCGACCAAGCGGCTGCGCCGGTTTTGCAGGTAACCATCCAGCTCCTGCAATTGCTGCTTGAGTTGCGCAGAACGCATCCGCAGCGGCGAATATTCGTCGTCACGCTTGGCTTGTAATAGCGACTGTATCGCCGCCTGCAATTCCTTCATCTTTTCCTGTTGCTGTATCACTTGCGCGGATAAGATTTTCTGCTTTGCCAAAAGAGGATCCAGCAATATCGAATTGATCAGCGAGATCACCACAAAACCGGCAGCGGCAAAAATCATCGCGCGTTCGCGCAACGACATATCGTCTACCCTGGTGCGCACCAGTTCCCAGTAGCGCCTCATTTCTTGGCCCCGGTATCCGGCGTCGAATACATCGTGAATTCGACATAGCGCACAGCAGATCTGCTTTCCTTGCCCACCTCGGTTTTGGCCTGCTGCATCTGCAAAGTGGAAAAAGATTTGCCCTGCATGGCTCGTTCCCTGCCCAAGCGCTGAATGTAGATCGGCAGCAATTCAGGATCCAGCACGCCCCCGCTCAAGCTGATCTGCGCCGCATCTCCGGTCACTTTAAAGCCGGTCAACCACAGACCCTGTACCACCTGGCGCGAAAAGGCGCGCATGTATTGTGAGTAACCGGTGGTATTGCCCACAGAACCGGACTTCAGCGTATCGACCATCCTCGTCTGCTCGGCCAACTCCTTCTCCAGTCGCCAGACCTCGGCCTGCAATGTCTGGTTCGCCTGCTGCGGGGAGAATTCAGCGGTGTAACGTGCGAGGCGTGCCTGCTCGGCATTGAACCGCCTGGTGCTTTCTTCAGACTGCTGTTTAAGCTGCCCCACCTGATAAAGCGCATAGCCATAAAAAAACAGCGAGCCCAGCACGATCAAACCCAATGCCTGAAATATCGTCAGCAGCGAAAAATACTTGCGCTGCTTCAAAAAGATCGGGTTGAACAGATTGATCTGCTGGCTCATAAGGTCCGGCTTTCCTGACGCAGTGCCGCCCCCAGCGCCGGTAATGCATGCGCGACAAACTCACTGTCGGCCAGTGCCGGAACCTTGCTGATGTCCATCACTTGCGACAATTCCAGCCTTTCCACTTTGACATCCACCGCCGCTGCCAGAAGATTCACCAGGCCGGCATCGTCGGGCGCGCACACCAACACGCGGCTGACCGGCAGATGATTATATTGCCGGTCAAAATAATCCAGCGAACGCTGTAACTCCAATTCGACGCGATCCCGATACTGCTGGCGCAATTGTTCATTGGCATCCTGCAACTGACCGGCAGTGATCTCGATGCGCCGCGCCAGCAGCAACTCGCCCCTGGACGTGAAGGTCATCAGCCCGCCGTTCTCATCGAACGCCAGTAGCACCAGCGCACGATCATTCTGCTCGAACAACGCGGCGATGTTGCGCTGAGCCATCTCCTGGATGTCGATCACATCCAGTTCGATCTTTGCCTGCTCGAACAGCGCGATGCGTTTCTGGATGGTCTCGTTGGACGCGGCGATCGCATACATCGATTGGGCGCGATCAGAGCCGTACTTGCTGGCGGGAATCTGCAGCACATCCACGGTCGCATCGTCGATGTGGTAGTTCAGGCCGTCTTTGATCTTCCAGCGTATCGCCGTCTTCAATTCATTGACAGGGACATTGGGAGCATCCACCAGCAGCATCTGATATTCGCCGGGGGACAGCAGGGTGGTGAAATTATGGTTGCCGATGTTCGCGCTGTGGCGAACCTTGTCCAGCTGCGAGGCGGATAACTCGCCAGTCTCATGGTATTCACAACGCAACACGCTCGGCATCCCATCGGCTTGATTGACTTCAGCAA
>DATBWQ010000038.1:0-12658 GCA_036514695.1 Gallionella sp.
CCCGCCGCGTCGGGCGTAGCCCGACCTACGAGATGCGGAGACTCTGTCTTCAAATATGTAATCCTCAATAGTTTGTGGGTGGTGCGCAGCGATACCCATCGCTTCACGTTAACAAAAATTGGGTATCGCTACTCACTACCCATCCTGTGTTTGCTTGTTCCCGAATGAGCAATCCAGAATCGGATAAAATTTGGCGGTTGGTCATTCAGGATTTCTCAGGCTATGGATATGATAAGTTTGCTTTTCCTGCTGTTGCTGGCCGCGCTGGGCTGGTTCTGGTTCGACAGTCTGCGCGCCCTTGAGATCGCCCGGAATGCGGGTAAAAGTGCCTGCAGCGATGCGAACGTGCAATTTCTCGACGACACGGTCGCCAACATCGCGCTGGCGCTGGTGCGCGACAAGTCCGGGCGCAGGGTGTTGCGCCGCACCTATCGTTTCGAA
This sequence comes from Gallionella sp., assembly GCA_036514695.1. Lineage (GTDB taxonomy): Bacteria > Pseudomonadota > Gammaproteobacteria > Burkholderiales > Gallionellaceae > Gallionella. Next base: position 442 of record DATBWQ010000038.1, read on the forward strand.
TTCAGCGAGACCGGCAACACCCGGCTTGAAGGCAGACTGATCTTGCTTGGCGACAAGATCGAGTCGGTAACGATGGAACCCTATCGAATATTGCCCTGAACAGATACCAGTCACGACTGCATCGGCTCCTGGCTATAGTTTCTCGAGTTTACGCACATCGCAAACTTCTCCCGACACGATGATCTTGTCCCAATTGCAGACAGTATCTTTAATCAATCTTATGTCAGACGACTTGAGAATGGTGCAGTATGGAATTTCCATGGTAGCGATTGCTTTGTTTTTCTGGTACATGACTATTCTGTGAGTATTGATGTCCGACCAACTGGTGGCATTACTTAAATCAGCACAATCAGCCCAGGCAATCGAGCCTGAGAGTACACAGGATAGAACGAAAATTAGGTAGGCGAACTTGCTCATAAGTCTTCTGCGGTTTGTCATGGCATGTTGCTGCACAATCCGACAGCCGTCATTTGTGTTGTCTCAACCAGCCTCGCAACATCGCCCCGGCACTCCGAACACAAACCCACTAGCAACAGGTCGCCATCTTTAACAGCCCCCGAGAAATTGGTGATCGTTACTTCGTGGCGGCATTTGCAACACCAGACATCGGAAAGCAACAGCTTCTTGCTATTGCTCGGAATGCTTGCCCATAACTTAGCTGCTGGAGTTGTAAACTTGGGGATTGATTCGATGGGCATATCAGTAAGAGTCCACACGTTCTCTCAATTCCCTGCCAGCCTTGAAGTGCGGTACATACTTGGCAGGCACTTGTACCTTGCCACCCGTTTTGGGATTGCGCCCCTGACGCGGTGATCTGTAATTCAGAAAAAAGCTACCGAAGCCACGTATCTCAACACGCTCACCTTTCACTAGCGTATTGGACAGAGCATCAATAATTACTTTGGCCCCAAGCTCTGCATCTTTAATTTGCAGTTGAGGGTGTGACTCGGCTAGGCGAGCAATGAGATCAGAACGGTTCATAGCAATTAAACCATAAGCAATTATCGCGCCATGGTTCGCTTGTTTATTTATGTAGTTGTTTATTCGGACTATAACTGTTCCTGTTCGCGTTGCTATTTCTTGGGAATTTCCTAGATAAGGGAAAAGACAAGAAATAAGGAAAAGGGGATTCCCCGATATAGGAAAGTCGTCAGCCATTCGATGCTGACAAAAGCCGACCGCCTGCTCCTGGCACCGAGTTGCACATCTTGTTGCCTTTGTGTCTGCCCGAAAGCGGTGGTTCAACAAGCCTGCTGTTTTTTGTTGGTTCTATATCGGATCCCTCACTTCATTCGGGATGACAACGCCATTGTCATTTCGCCCGAAGGAAGAAATCTTGCTTTGTTTCTGCGCTCACCCAGCTAATGGATTATCTGAGTTAAAGCGCCTTGCTGACCTTCATGATGCCTTGATCTTCTTCGCTGGTCTTGATGGTGAAGCCGAGGCGTGTCATCAGCTTGAACATTTTGTGATTGTTGCTCAACACTTCGCCTTCGATCACCGACAAGCCCTTGGAGCGCGCAGCCCTTGTTGAAGGTGGCATTGAGGCCGATGGAGGTACGCATGATGCCAAGGCAGTTCGGGCCGATCAGGCGGATGTTGTAGCGGCGCGCAGTCTCCAGCACTTCCTTTTCCAGCGCCGCACCTGCCGCACCGGCTTCGCCGAATCCGGCGACAGACTTGGGTCAGAACAGGGTGCCAAGGTAGTGCTTGCCCATGATTCATGATCCTGGCTGAGGCTATGTTGGGTATGATAGCGCCGTACCCAATGGTCACTCCCTTCTCCCGCAAGCGGGAGAAGGACATGCCGGATCGATAATATGCAAACCGCCTACATCAGCCATCCGCTCAGTCTCAAACACGACATGGGCATCCATCACCCGGAATGTCCGGCGCGCATCCATGCGATCGAAGACCAATTGATCGCCGCCGGATTGCTGGACTATCTACAGCGCCATGAAGCGCCGGCGGCGACGCGCGAACAGTTATTGCGCGTGCATGATGCGGACTATCTTGATTCGATAGCGGCCAGTGTGCCGCAGCAGGGCATTGTGTATCTCGATGATGGCGACACCGCAATGAATCCGTTCAGCTATCAAGCCGCGTTGCATGCTGCCGGAGCCGTGGTGCTGGGCGTGGATCTGGTCATGGCAGGCAAGGCCGAGAATGCCTTCTGCAACATTCGCCCTCCCGGTCACCATGCCGAACGGGCGCGCGCGATGGGATTCTGCATCTTCAACAATGTCGCGGTCGGTGCGGCGCATGCGTTGGCACAGCACGGCTTGCAGCGCGTCGCGATAGCGGATTTCGACGTGCATCACGGCAATGGCACCGAAAACATCTTTCACGACGAACCGCGCGTGATGCTGTGCTCCACTTTCCAGCATCCGTTCTATCCATATCGCGGAGCGGATAGCGGCAACGACCACATCATCAACGTACCGCTGGCCGCCGGAACCGACGGGGAAGGATTTCGCGCCGCCGTCACGCGGCACTGGCTGCCCGCGCTGGAGCGATTCCAGCCGGAACTGCTGCTGATCTCGGCGGGATTCGACGCGCACCGTAACGATGACATGGCCATGCTCAGGCTGACCGAGGCCGATTATGCGTGGGTGACGGTCGAGTTAAAGCGTATCGCAGCAAAATACGCGCAGGGCCGCATCGTCTCGGTTCTCGAAGGAGGTTACGAGCTGCATGCGCTGGGGCGGAGTGCGCTGGCTCATATCAAGGTGCTCAGCGGGCTGTAAGCACTTTGCAGGAATGGCAGAAGAGGTTTTGCAGGGTGCGCGGGAGCTACATCCCTTTGTAAAAACGTTCAGGCCTTGGGCGTCTCCACCGCAGGCGATAATCCGGCGGCTTTTGCACGTTTCTTCAAGCGCCGGTCGAAACTCAGGAAAGCGTTGCAAAAATCGGTGCGCGCCAGGTGCAGTGCATCGGCAAAATCCAGCCCTTGTTGATACGCATTCAAGGCTGCGAGCACGATGCCGCGGTCTTCGATCTGGACGTTCTCCAAACCGCACAGCGACTCAAATACACGCTGGATGTCTTTGCGCGAGAGTTCGTAAAAGCCGCGCATCACCCACTCGAATTCCAGTATCACCGAGACAGGTACGAACACTGCGCCGGTCAGGGCAGCGATTGCGGCAGGGCGTTGCCGCGCAGCTTGACGGTCATCCGCATCGTTGATGAAGAAGCGCGCCAGTACATTGGTATCTACTGCATTCATTCGGGTGCCCGGACAAACGTTTATCGTCTTTTCTTGTTCAACAACGAAGCAGGGTCGAAATCAGCGAGATTGCGCGCCTTGCCTTTCGATGGGGCGGTCACCATGCCTGCGCAAGCGGCGATGCTGGTCGCCTTGACCGGGCGGGAAACCACCAGCCGCACTCCGTCCGGCTCCTCGATGATTTCCATCTGTGTGCCAGCCATCAAGCCGAGCCGCCGCCGGATGTCGGCGGGCAGAACCACTTGTCCTTTGGATGAAACAGTCATGGTTGCCATGTTGCCCTCGCTGAATTTGTTGATGTGTTCACACTATAACACAATGGCTTACCAAGTAAGACTTGTAATCATTTACGCGATGAGCCGAAGTGGAGTTAGGTAGAGCTAGGTTGAGTGTTGATGCAAACCGGCACTTGAGGCAAGATGCGTGCGAATGGCTTTTTCTACAGCCTCATTATGTGGCTCATAAGGTACCCTGTGATCGATGAGAAGAGCGAGTTCAGAAAGCAGCTTAAAGAGATGAAGTGGAAATATAAAGAGCTTGCCGGCTGCCGATGAGTGAAGAAACGGGCTTCGCACCGTGCTGTTTGTGCCTTGATTTGGAGGTCGATCCTGGCGACAAGCGCATACTCAAAATAGGCGCGCTACGCCCGGATACTGGCGCTTTCCTGCACTTCAAGGGCCCTTTCGATCTTGCTGCTGCGCTTGGCGAACTGGACCGCCTGGCCGCTGGTGCCAGCTTCGTTCTCGGTCACAATGTCATTCGTCACGACCTGAATCTCCTCAAGGCCATGGTGCCGGGACTTAAGCTTCTCGAATTGCCGGTGGTGGATACTCTGGCGCTCTCGCCGCTGGCCTTCCCGCGCAATCCGTACCACCACCTGGTTAAGGATTATCGGCTGCTCAAACTGGCGGTCAATGATCCACTGGCTGACGCGCAGCGCACCGTCGAACTCTTTCGAGACCAACGAGACGCGCTGCAACACGAGGCGCCAGAGGTGGTGCGTGCCTATCATTACTTGCTGGCGCCGGAAGGAGCCAATTCCGGTCTCAACAACTTCTTCATGACCTTGACCAAAGCGGCGCGGCCGGGGCGGGACGAAGCCGGCGCTGTGCTGCGCCAGACCCTGAATAACCGCGTGTGCCGATCGCGTTTGGAACGTTTGTTGACCGCTGACCTCGACGACTCAACGTTGCGCCCGGCCATTGCCTATGTGCTGGCATGGCTACGTGTTGCAGGAGAAAACTCGGTCATGCCACCCTGGGTGCGATTTGAGTACCCCAGCATCGCGCCTCTGGTGCGCGAGCTGCGCGCCACGCCCTGCAAGGATGCCGCGTGCAACTGGTGTCGAGAAAACCACGATGCGCGGCGCTGGTTGAAACGCTGGTTTGGTTACGATGACTTCCGGCGTGATGAACGCGGTCACTCGTTGCAGGACGACATTGTCAGCGCTGGGATCGCGGGCCGCTCCTTGCTGGGCATCCTGCCGACCGGAGGCGGCAAGTCGCTGTGCTACCAGTTGCCCGCGCTTATGCGTTACAACCAGACTGGTGCCCTGACCATCGTGATCTCTCCTCTGCAGGCGCTGATGAAGGATCAAGTGGATACGTTGCTGCGCCGTGGAATCACAGCCGCTGCAACGCTGAACGGTTCGCTTTCGCTGCCAGAGCGTAAACAGGTGCTCGACGGCATTCGCTTGGGCGATGTTGGCATCCTGCTGGTGTCACCCGAGCAGGTGCGCAACAAGAGCTTCCGCGAGGCGGTCAAGTATCGCGAAATCGCCACTTGGGTCTTCGACGAAGCGCATTGTCTGTCCAAGTGGGGGCACGACTTCCGGCCGGATTACCTCTATGTTTCGCGCTTCATGCGGGAACTCCATGGCGAGTCAGTACCACCAGTGACGTGTCTCACGGCTACTGCCAAGCAGGATGTGATCGATGATATTGTCAGCCACTTCCGGCAGCGGCTGGACTTGGTGCTTGAATCCCATCTAGGTACGACTGATCGCGACAACCTTAGTTTTGCCATTGTACCGACCCGGGAAGAAGCCAAGCTGCCACAGATTCATCGTCTGCTGGCGGATCAGTTTGGTGAACCTGCCGAAAACAAGTCAGCGGATCGTCTGAGTGAAGGTGGTGCCATCGTCTATTGCGCTACGCGCAAGAACACCGAAGAAGTTGCCGACTATCTGGCCCAAATGGGCTGGCCGGTTGCCGCTTATCACGCTGGCTTGCCGCCCGATGTTAAAAAGGAACGCCAGCAGGACTTCATCGCCGGACAACTGAAGGTGATCACTGCCACGAATGCCTTTGGGATGGGCATCGACAAGCCAGATGTGCGTCTGGTGGTTCATGCCGACATCCCCGGTTCGCTCGAAAACTACATACAGGAAGCGGGACGGGCAGGGCGCGACCAAGAGGCGGCGCGCTGCGTGCTGTTCTACGACGAGAAGGATGCCGAGCGTCAATTTAGCATGACCATGAACAGCCGGTTGACATCCAAAGACATCCAGAACCTTCTCCATGCTTTGCGCCGCCGCCCTGCCGACAAGGAAGGCAACGTGGTGATGACGATAGTGGAGCTGCTGGCGACGGAGGGTTTGGAACTGGATTTTGATCCCGCCGACCGTGGCCGCGATACACGCGTCAAGACCGCCGTGGCTTGGATGGAAAATGCTGCCTTACTGGAGCGCAATGAGAACCGCACCCAAGTTTTTCCCGCATCGCTACGCTTTAAAGACCTGAAAGAGGCGCAGCAAAAACTGGCAGCGGTCAGCTATTCTGCCGAGCGGCAGAAACAATTGTTGGAGTTGCTGTGCGCCATCCTTCAGGCCGATCCCAAGGATGGGTTATCGACCGACGATCTGGCAATGGCAGCCGGCTTGCCGCAGAAGGAAGTCGGTCGGGCGCTGCATGATCTGGAAACGATGGGATTGCTGGAGAACGACAGTCGCATCGTGGCCTATCTGCGCGTCGGAGTGCCATGCGCCTCGATGCCGACCTTGGAAGCGCTGAATCGGCTGGAATCTGCGTTGCTTGCACTACTGCGGGAATCCGCACCGGATGCCGGCCCAGGTGTGCTGCTCTATCTGTCTGCACTGGCGCAGCGATTGAAGGACGAGGACAAGGATTTCGCCGACGTTCTGCCTCAGCGCATTAGCCAGTTGCTGGAAACGCTCCGTCAAGACGGTCGCGCACTGCCGGGTGGGCGTGGCAGTCTTGGTCTGCGCAGGTTGGATAAACAGACCTATCAGGTAGCAGTGCAGAGAGAATGGGCCGAGCTTGAAGCCCTGTCGCGTTTGCGTCGTGCCTGCGCACAAGTGGTGCTGACGGCATTCCTGGCCCGTTTGCCGCACGGTGTCCGTGGCAAGGATTTGGAGGCCGATCTGACTTTGGGGCAGATTGGTCGAGTGCTGAAGGAGGATCTTGCCATCGCCGCCGAGTTGCGGGATGTGCCAGCCGCTGTGCAGACGGCGTTGCTCTATCTGCACGAGCAGGGTGTCTTGACGCTGGCACAGGGTTTGTCGGTGTTTAGCTCAGCCATGACACTGCGGCTTTATCCAGAGGAAAAGAAACGCGGTTTTGCAGGCCACGATTATCAGCCCTTGGCGGATCACTACGCCCAGCGGGTGCGCCAGATTCACGTCATGATCCGCTATGCGGAAATCGGCCTGAGTAAGGTCGCCGAGGCGTTGAAGTTAGTGAGTGATTATTTCACCTTGCGAGAAGAAGCATTCCTTGCACGCTATTTTCCGCAACACAAAGAAATGCTGGAACGGGCGACTACCGAGGCCTCATGGCATCGGATCAGCGATGGACTCTCGCCGCTGCAAAAACGCATCGTCACTGAGAGGCGCCCGCAGAACCGGTTGATATTGGCTGGCCCAGGCTCGGGCAAAACCCGGCTCATTGTTCATAGAGTGGCTTTTTTGGTGCGGGTGCTGCGGGAGCGACCGGAAAGCATTTTGGTGGTGACTTTTAATCGCCATGCGGCAGTGGAAGTGCGGCGGCGCTTGCGTCAACTGATCGACAACGATGCCTTCGGCGTGGCGGTGCATACCTATCACGGCTTGGCCTTGCGCCTGACGGGAACCTCGTTGGCCTATCGCGATCCAGATCTGCCGCTTGATTTCGAGCAAATGCTCGTTGATGCCACCCGTCTTTTGAAAGGCGAATCCGCAGCGGCTTGGGAAACACCTGATACCCTGCGGGATCGACTGCTGGCAGGCTCGCGCTGGCTGCTGGTGGATGAATATCAGGATATCAACGGGCCGCAATATGAATTCCTCTCCGCGCTAGCCGGGCGCACGTTGCAGGACAAGGAAGGCAAGCTGAACCTGCTGGCGGTGGGAGATGATGACCAGAACATCTATGAATTCACCGGCGCCCAAGTGGAATTCATCCGTCGCTTCGAGCAAGACTATGGCACCAAGGTCGATTACCTGGTGGAAAATTTCCGCTCCACTGCCAACATCATAGCCGCAGCCAATGCCTTGATTGACGTACATCCTGAGCGGCTCAAGCTGCAACATCCCATCGCCATCAATGCTGGCCGACGCAAGGAAGCTGCGGGAGGCGTGTGGGCGCGACGCGACGCTGCGGTTAGCGAAGGCCGTGTACAGGTGCTGGATGCCGGAGCCGATTGCCGGATGCAGGGCTGGCTTGCGCTTCAGGAACTGCGTCGGCTGGCCGATCTGGATGCGGGCTGGGACTGGTCGCGTGTAGCGGTGATCGCACGGGAATGGAAGGCTCTGGAGCCTGTGCGGGCGGGCTGCGAGCTACTGGATATTCCGTGTCACTTCGCAGGGCGCCGTGAACGTGCGCCACCGACCCGCCGCTTGCGCGAGGTGGCTCGCTTTCTTCGACTGCTGGATGGGCATCGGAGCGAACTCATGCCTCTGCCGCAACTGCAATCGCTGGTTGCCGATCTGCGTGGCGATGAAGCCGATTCACCGGGCAACAGGCTGGTTATGGAATTTTTGGAGGATTTCGGCTCAGCGGTTGGCGAGGGGGCGCATCCGATGGAGGTGGTACTGGATGCCGCGTATGAATTTCTGGCCGAGGCAGATCGTCGGTCTGGGGATGGCGTGTGTCTCACTACTGCCCACGGCGCCAAGGGGCTTGAGTTCAATCATGTCGTGGTGCTCGATGGGGGCTGGCGTACAAACGGACAGGAAGCCTTGGCTGAGCGCCGCCTGTACTACGTGGCGATGACGCGGGCGCGCCAAACGCTGGCACTGTGTCGTATGACTGGCAAATCTTTCGCGGATGAACTGGCCAGCTTGCCCGCCGTACTGGCTCGTTCCCCGGTTTTAATGGGTCAGCTGCCAGCGGGGTTATCGAGACGTTTCGAATTGCTCGGCTTGGGTGAAGTGGACATGGATTTTGCTGGGCGCAGCCAAGATGCCGCAGTTCGGCTGGCGATTGCGGCATTGAAAAACGGCGACGAACTGGTAATCGAACCTCTGCCAGGGAAACCGTGCTGGGCTATTCGAACCGTGGCAGGTCAAATGGTCGGTCGTACTGCTCAGACCTACACGCCACCTGCCGGGAAAATTGTAACTGCACGTGTAGCGGCCATTTGCGTCAGGCGATTGCAGGATGTCACAACAGAATGGCAGCCGCGCATTACGGTTGCAGAGTGGGATGCAGTGTTGCCGGAACTGGTGGTTGATCAAGTCGTAAACAGCTGCGAATGATTGGTGTGCAGCCACAAGCTAGATTTGATGAATTGAAGATTATGTGACGGTTAATCGTGGATGTTAAACCCCTTGCTTCAAACTGGCCGAGATGAAATCGTCCAGGTCGCCGTCCAGCACGGACTGGGTGTTGCCGACTTCGTGATTGGTGCGCAGGTCCTTGATGCGCGACTGGTCGAGGACATAGGAGCGGATCTGGTGCCCCCATCCGATGTCGGTCTTGCCGTCTTCCATCGCCTGTTTTTCTTCATTGCGCTTGCGCAGCTCTTCTTCATACAGGCGCGATTTCAGCATCGCCATCGCCTCGGCGCGGTTGCGGTGCTGCGAGCGGTCGCTCTGGCATTGCACGACGATGTTGGTGGGGAGGTGGGTGATGCGCACTGCCGAGTCGGTCTTGTTGATGTGCTGTCCGCCCGCACCCGAGGCGCGGTAGGTGTCCACGCGCAGATCGGCGGGGTTGATCTCGACCTCGATGGATTCGTCCACTTCGGGATAGACGAACACGCTGGAGAACGAGGTGTGGCGGCGGTTGCCGGAGTCGAACGGCGATTTGCGCACCAGCCGGTGCACGCCGGTCTCGGTGCGCAGATGACCGTAGGCATAGTCGCCGATCACTTTGAGGGTTGCGCCCTTGATGCCGGCGACTTCGCCGTCGGATTGTTCCAGCACTTCGACCTGGAAACCCTTGCGTTCGCAGTAGCGCAGATACATGCGCAGCAGCATCGATGCCCAGTCCTGCGCTTCGGTGCCGCCGGAACCGGACTGGATGTCGACGAAGCAGTTGTTCGGATCCATCGGGTGCGAGAACATGCGGCGGAATTCCATGTCCGCGACGCGCTTCTCGATGTCCCGGATGTCGGCAGCCGTGCTGTTCAGACTGTCATCGTCATTTTCCGCCTTTGCCATTTCAAACAGCTCGGCGGCATCTGAAAGATTTTGCTGGATCTGTTTGAGGCCGAGCACCACGCCTTCCAGCATCTTGCGCTCGCGCCCCAGCTCCTGCGCGCGCTTGGCATCCTGCCACATGGCGGGGTCTTCGGCGAGTTCGGATACTTCGGTCAGGCGTTCCTGCTTGGCATCGAAGTCAAAGATACCTCCGTAATTCCGCGCTGCGTGCTGCCAGGTCTTGCAACTGGTTGGATATGGCGTTGAGTTGTTCGGCTTCCATTGTTTTGTCGTTGTCGCTTGCTAAAAGGGGCGCGATTATAGCGCAAACAGCCCAACCAACACGCCCAGTGCGATCGCGCCAAAGCCGGTCGCGACATGCCGGGCAAGACTCCAGCCGCCGATGAATACCACCATGCCGAACTTGAAGGCGAGGTTGGCAAGGAAGGCGATGGTTATCGCCGTGACGGTCTGGTGCTCGCTCAATTGGCCGAGATTGAACAGGCGCAGGCTGGACAAGGTGATGGCATCCACATCGGTCAGCCCCGAGACCAATGCCACGGCATACAAGCCCTGGCTGCCGGCGATGTCTTTCATCCATGCCGAACCCAGCAGCACAGCCACATACAGCAAGCCAAAGCCAATGGCGGTATGCAGTTCAGCGGGGTTGGAAGTTTCCGGGATGTAGAGTTCGGTTGTCTTGGTCATCTTGCGCCAGTTGTACAGCGCGACGATCAAGCCGAACAGCAAGCCGCCCGCGAGCATCGGGAACAGGCTGGGCAGCGTGCCATAGGCGACAACGGCGCTGACCACCAGCAGGCGCAGCAATACCACCATGCTGGCGATCACGATCACCGAGGCGGCAAGGTATGACATGGCTTGGTTGCTCTTGCCATGTTTCGCATAGATCAGGGTGGTCGCAGTGCTGGAAACAAGGCCGCCGAAAAAACCCAGCAGTGGCGCGCCGTAGCGGGTTCCGACCAGATGCAGCGCGGTATAACCGGCCAGGCTGATGCCGGAGATCAGCACCACCATCAGCCAGGCCTGATGCGGATTGAAGGCGTTGTACGGGCCGTAATCCTGATCCGGCAGGATCGGCAGCACGATAAAAGTCAGCACCGAAAATTGCAGCACGGCAACCAGATCGCGGCGCGTGAGCCGCTGCGATATTCCGCGCAACTCGGGTTTGAAATAGAGCAGGGCGGTGACCCCTATCGCCAGCATCACAGCCAGCGTGGCAAGGCCATACCAGATCATCGCGCCCAGCCCGTAACACAGCAGCAACGCGATGACGGTGGTGGTGCCGGGGTCGTTTTCCCTGTCCTGATCCTGTCGAAGTGGCTCGCCGGGTTTGTTGAGGTATGCCGCGATGATCATGCCGGCCACGGCAAGCAGCCCGGCGATCAGCAGCCAGGGTGAGCCGAGTTTTGTGGAGAGCAGCGCGGTCAGCGTGCCGAACAGGGCGACCAGCGCAAAGGTGCGCAGCCCCGCCTTGGCAGATGGCGTGCGCTCGCGTTCCAACCCGATCAGCAGACCGATGGCCAGGCTGGTGAGGAATTGCGGCAGAGCTTCGATGCCGTTGCCTTGCAGGAAACCGGTTTCCATTTATTTACCTTTTTGTGTTGCTTTAAAACCCCCTCTAACTCCCCCTTGTCAGGGGGAGAACAAAGCGACTCCTCCCCTGACAAGGGGAGGGTGGGAGGGGTTAGTTTTTCCTTGCTCCTTAATCCACTTTCCCCAGCCAATGCCGAACGATGAGTTGCACACTCTGCGTGCCATTGTATTCATTGACGCTCAGGCTGTACACGGCATGTATCTGTTCGGGCAAGGGCTCGTTGTGTCCGAACAGTATCGCCTCAATGATTTTTCCGTTTCTCACCAGACGCAACTTCAGATGTTTCTCGCCGACCACACGCTGATTCTGCACGACAAAGTCGTCATTGAATTGCGGTGCGGGAAAACCCTGCCCCCACACTTGCGCGTCCAATGATCTCGCCACTTCCATGTTCATCTCGGTAATTTCCAGCGTGCCGTCGGTTTCGATGCGCTGCGCCAGATCGTTGCTGCTGAGCAGTTCGCTGCATACTTGTTCAAAGGCAGCTACAAAATTTTCGAAGTCAGCCTCGGTGATGCTCAAACCCGCCGCTGCGGCATGCCCGCCGAATTTCTTGATCAGCGCGGGATGGCGTTTGCTGACCAAGTCCAGCGCGTCGCGCAGATGCAATCCGGCGATGGAACGCCCCGACCCCTTTAATTCTCCGCTGTTTGAACGGGCGAAGGCGATGGCCGGGCGATGGAATTTGTCCTTGAGGCGTGAGGCGAGGATGCCGATCACGCCCTGATGCCATGTTTCATCGAACAATACCAGGCAGGCACCGTAGGGTGCGCTATGCGCACCATGGTGCGCATGG
>DATBWQ010000039.1:0-34798 GCA_036514695.1 Gallionella sp.
CCCGCCGCGTCGGGCGTAGCCCGACCTACGAGATGCGGAGACTCTGTCTTCAAATATGTAATCCTCAATAGTTTGGCCGGTAAGCCCGGTATTATCTGGCCGCGTAAGTCCCGCCTTTGATTTCCGCCAAAGCGGCGCAAAATTCTTTCCTTACCATGTCTTCATGTGCATCAAGCCCGCCGGGTACTAAAAAAGTCATTGTGACCCTGAACCCGGCAGGCACTCCTCTCTTGCTGGCCGCACCTCCATAATAATTACCCGCATTTTCGATAAGAATATTCAGGTTTGCCACTTTTCCCGTGCTGCCGGATGAACCGTCCACTTGTGAAGCGGAAATCACTCCAGTCTCCTCGTCCGTCAGATTTATGACCCAGCCGCCTTTCACCAGATATGTATATGTGCGCATGAAGATTGCTTGTCGTGTGAGGGCCTGCAACTCTTGCCATGTCTTGTAAATCTTCCTGTCAAGAAAACCATCTTTGACTATGAAATTCTTTTCACATGGCTCAGTAACTGCCCATCCGGTTGCTGGAATGGTTGCAAATACCAAACACGCAACTCCAATAACAAACGACTTCCGTAATCTATTCATTTATGGCCAACCCCGTTAGCGAAAATGCATTATATGGTCAGATTCAACTCTGGAGTGCAACTGTGCTATTGTAAACTTTAAGGCATGATCTCCACATACTCATAGACCTCGCAATCGCGCAGGGTCTTGCGCACAGCCAGCGGAGCCTTTGCGTACCAGGCATGGGGATCGTGGCGGTCTATTTCCCTTCCCAGGAACCTTACCAGCTCGCAGATCGGCTCGACGACCTTGCTGCGGTAGTTGTTGTCGCCTTTCACGTAAGCGAGATATAGATTTTTCAGGCAATTGCCCCGGCACCAGGGCTGCGCTTCGCACTTGTCGCACGGCATGTCGGGATGCGGCTGCAGCGGGCTGGGCTTGAGCCAGTTTTCTATCAAGTCGCCTTGCAGCATTTCCGGAACGTACATCATGTCGGGGCAGGGATAAATCTTGCCGTCCGGCATCACGTTGAGAATGTGCGTGGACACCCGGCATTGGGTCTTGCCCTGATAAAGCTCGGTCGCCCGCGTCGGCAGCACTTTGTTGCGCACGATCCCCATGATCGGGATGATGGGGTATAACTCCTCGCTGGAAAAGAATTTGTCCACCAGTTGCGTGATCACCGCTTTTTTCTTCTCCATCGCGGCGGGAGCATAAGTGCCCTCCCCGGCGACAAACTGGAAATACACATAGTCGAAAGTATTCGCCAGTTCGTCCAGCTCCTCGAATGAGGTTTCCTCGCTGCTCCAGGTTACGCGCGCCGTGAAGGTTCCCTCCATCCGGTCGCGCACCGCCCGGGTATTCCTGACCACCTGCCGGTACACGCCGCGTCCCCGGAAACCGTCGGTGATTGTCTCGCCGCCGTCTATCGAAAGCAGGATATTGGAAAGATTTGCCAGAACACTATCCGGCAAACCGTCCAGAAGCGTACCGTTGGTCTGAAGCTGGAAGCGGAAGGCCGGATAACGCTCCATGACATCCTGTATGAATTTGAGATTCAGAGTCGGTTCGCCTCCGTAAAAAGTGACGTATATCTCATGCCCGGCGAGATGCTTCGCAATGAAGGCGTCCAGCACATCCGTGGTATAGGAAACCTTGCCTTGAGAGCCGACCATGTCACCCACGCCAAGCGAGCAATAAGTGCATTTCAAATTGCATGTCAGGGTGGTGAGCAATTGCAATTCCACACGGTTGCCGACGATGGGAGAAATTTTCAGAGCGTCCTCAACGGCCTCCTGAGAACGAAGTGGGGCAAACATCATTGGATTGGACATGGCTGAATTTTGCATCAAATTGGAAATATTTTTTGGCACAGGAAAATAACTTGTTCCTGCAAGCGTAGCGGGAATGTCTCGTGAAAACAGGTGAAGACCAGTCAGGAATCAGGGGCCGATGCCTTTGCAATCCCTGTCATTGAATGTGCAGGTATTACTATGTATATGTCCTTTGTAATGTTCCTCTAGCGAACGGCATAAATCCGGCTTGAAAAGCCACTGATGCCCGGGCGTGGTAAAAAGCTTCACATCTACCGGAAGTTCACGCTCCTGATAAACCTCGATAATCTGCACATCATCAGGCCTGATGCCGTTCTGGTGCAGATATTCCACCAAGCCGCAAATCGTATCCGAGAAGTAGGAATTATATTCATCGCTCCCTTCAATAATGCGGATTCGGGCCTCATAGGTATAAGGGATGCTTTTGTCGTATTTTGATCTTGGTCCAAGTATTTTTTCAAACAAGCTCATAACCGTTCTCCCTAGAATGATGGCCTGTTCTACCTCAAAATATCAGGAGTAATAATAGGCCGCTACTGCCTGCTCAACGATTTCAGGCATCCGAACATGACAGATGTTCATAATTTTATACCATGGCAAAGCAAATGCCATATTGATCTTCGCTTAACCCGCGCCATCTCTGGGCACGGATGCCAATATACCACGGCCCTGCGCCTCGCCGGCAAACAGGCCAGACTTACCGTTGGGGGCAGAATGTGGTTTCCATTTAATCCGCTCCGGGCATTGAGGTATCGTCGGCAATGCCGTATTTCTTCAAACGTTTCCACAAAGTAGTGCGCGACATGCCGAGCTTTTCCGCAGCAGTGCTTTTGTTGCCGCCCGCCTCGGCGAGCGCCGCGAGAATAACTTCTTTTTCGCGTTCCGCAACCGAGCCGCGATAATAGCGCGTGAGAGATGCATCATCCCTGCCTCCGGGAGCGATGATGGGGGGTGCCGCATCACGCAGTTCAACAGGGAAATGTCGCGGCAGGATGACCGCGCCTTCGGCATGCACCAGCGCGTATTCCAGTGCATTGACCAATTCGCGCACGTTGCCCGGCCAGTCATAGGCGAGCAGTGCATCCGCCGCTTGCGTGGATAGTGTGACATCCTCACGCTTGTAATTTCTGGTGAGACCGGAAAGAATGGTGCTGGCAAGCAAAGGAACATCCTCGAGACGCTCGCGCAAGGAAGGTACGCGCAATGGCAGCACGCGCAGGCGGTAATACAGATCGGAGCGAAATTCACCGCCCTTTACCATGGCCGGCAAATCGCGGTGGGTGGCGGCGATAATTCGCACATTCACTTTGCGCGGATTGTTCTCGCCCAGACGCACCACTTCTTTTTCCTGCAGCACACGCAGCAGTTTCACCTGGGTTCCCAGGGGCACTTCGCCGATTTCATCCAGCAGCAGCGTGCCACCGTCGGCGGCTTCAAAGCGCCCGGGCCGGTCGGCCGTCGCGCCGGTAAATGCGCCCTTGCTGTGGCCGAAGAGTTCTGCCTCGAGCAGATTCTCCGGCAAAGCGGCGCAATGCACTTGCAGATAAGGTTTTTTGGCGCGGCCGGAGTTGTCGTGTATCGCTTGCGCCACCAACTCCTTGCCGGCCCCAGTCTCGCCGGTAAGCAGCACATTGGCGTCACTCGATGCCGCCAGCAGGATTTCGCTGAACAGGGCTTGCATGGCATTGCCGTGCCCCACCAGATTACCCATGCGCAAACGCTGCCCGGCTATTTCCTCAAGATGCACTTCGCGGGTGCGATTGCGCAGCACCACCGCACAATGCGCCAGCGATTCTCCCGTTGGCAGCGCCGTCGCCCACATGTGCAAGGGAACGAGCACCCCATCCTGACGTGCCACCACGAAGTCTTGCACCAGTTTATCTCCTTCCAGAGTTCCCTCCATCAGCGAGCATTTTCCGCTTTCCTCGCAGGTATGGGCACAAGGGGTGCCGGGGAACAAGGTCGGACAACTTTTGCCTATGATATCGTCGTGATCGCGTCCTATCATGTGCTTAGCGGCAGGATTGATCGCAACGATATTGCGCTTTTCATCCAAAAACAGCACTCCTTCCTCCAGCGTTTCCATGACCATGCCCAAACTAGACAATGAGATTGTGTCCATTGCATACTCCAAATGTTAATTGTGAACACAGTATAACGTTCACAGCGAACAATTGCAATACTCGTCAGAAAATTAATTCATTGATTATCAATGATATACAAACTGGCACGGTTCGTGCTTTTGTTAATGCACGCATCTGTGAAATGACATATCCGGTTCTGCAGGTGCAAACCTTTCACCACAGTGGCGGGGAATTCAACAGGATTATTTAGATAAGGAGTATCAAAATGAAAACAGGTATTTTGGCAAGCATCATCATCGGTGGCGTTCTGGCAACTTCCGCTGCGCAGGCAGGATCAGCCCGTTCAATCAATGATCTGGATGTCAGCTACTACTGGACACCCGATCTGGATGTCAGTTACTACTGGTCAAAGACACCGGCAAAGGCACTGGCAAATCTGACCGCTGCAAACAAACCGACGTGCGATTTGCATACGGTAAAGAGCGATTCCAGCCCCGCGGACAACAGCGTCGAAAGCGATTACCTGGCCGCACGCAATTTCCAGGTTGCGCGGGATCTGCAACTGGCCTGCTAACAAGTTCCCTGGCAGCAAACAAAGAACCCATGCGGGATACAGCCCGCATGGGTTCGATGTATTTATAGCCTGTATTCGCGTCCGTCTTGTCGGGATGGACGAAAATCAGATTTACTTCATTATTACTTCAACTTGCCTTCACGGAACACATCAGGCACTGCTGCGCCTTCAGCCACGATGATGGCGACGTTGCCCTTCATCAGGCGGCCAAGTGCGTGGTCAACCAGGATGTACTTGGCCGGAACGCGTGCCTTGAATTCCACCATCGTAGCGCCGCCAGGAGGTACCACGGTAGTCTGCACGTTGTGATGCACTTCTTTCTCGGAGAGGGCTCCTTCAGGATAAACCTTATCCCAGATGGTGCCGATCGCATGGAAGGATGAAGTCAGGTTAGGGCCGCCGACTCCGAAGAAAACACGGATATTATCGCCCACCTTGGCTTTCATCGGGTTACCTGCCAGAGCAGCGGCAGATCCGTTCATCACCACATGTGTTGGTTCCTCGGCCAGCATCTTGTCGAGGTTGAACGCTTTTTCTGCGCCCGCGCCATCAGCATAGATATCGCCCTGCATTATGTAGAATTCCTTGTCAACCTTGGGCAGGCCGCCTTCCGGTTCGATCAGGATCAAGCCATACATGCCGCTGGAGATATGCTGCGGAATCACCGGTGTGGCGCAGTGGTAAACGTACAGGCCAGGATTGAGCGCCTTGAACACAAAGGATTTCTCTTCACCCGGAGCAACATTCGTCGCGGCGGCGCCACCACCCTGACCCCATACCGCGTGCAGGTCAACGTTATGGATCATTGCGCTATCTTTAGCGTTCTTCATTGTGATTTCTATCGTGTCACCTACGCGGGCACGCAGCATCGGGCCGGGTACTTTTCCGTTGAATGTCCAGTAGGTATAGGTAGTTTTGGCTGCTGCGTCCAGAACCCCGAGCACCTCCTTAGCTTCCAGGGTGAATTTAAGCGTTTTTGGTCCGCGCTTACCAACAGGTGTACCTACTGCGTTCGGATCTTGAACAATACTTACTGCCTCAGGCCCTGCAGCCCATGATGCGGTCGAGACAAATGTCAACAGACCCAGTGACATCGCCCCAATGATTGCACTAACTTTCATGATGTTTTCTCCCTAGCTTTGCTGGTTAATTAAAATACACATACTACAACCTACGCATCTCACAATAAATCAGTGGATGCACTACCTACAGACAAACACAAGCACTACATACAAACACTACATACAAACACAAGCACTACATACAAACACAAACGCTACATACACAAAACCGGACTGCTGAAAATCAAAAACTTGTGGTCGGGGTACCGCCGCATTATTGCATGAACTACTTTATTCGGTATATCGACAACACCCTTATGATCATGAGGCCCGGTATGCTTTGCGCCTAAAAGGCTGCCCGACTCTTTCCGGCTATAAAATATCACTCATGTTTTTTGTCTGCCACTGCCTGTCAAGCCGGGTCACCCACTTTGTTATCGATTTCTGCCGCCGACACAGCCCGCCATATGGGCTAAATAAAAACATACTGTTTCGTTTAGGTAATACATGTATCAACGATACCTGTTTGTCAAATTATACTTAAAGCAGGGGCATGTCAAGCAGTTTGTTCGCAATGCGGCCAACAGCATCTCCGTGCCTCCTTATAGCTGAAAGA
Organism: Gallionella sp.; assembly: GCA_036514695.1. GTDB lineage: Bacteria > Pseudomonadota > Gammaproteobacteria > Burkholderiales > Gallionellaceae > Gallionella. The sequence goes on from DATBWQ010000039.1 coordinate 6,181, forward strand.
GTACGCGAGACTGATCCGCTTCTTGACTCCGCCATATGTATTGAGTAGTGTCGCTGCGGCGATGCCGATCGCTTTATTTTTCAGATGCAATTGGTTTGCTGCCGTTGCGATTTGCATGTTGCCGGAAGTGCAGCGAATGAAACTTTATGCAATAGGAACCGATTGAAATGAAATCAACTTTGCGCGAAATTATTGTAACGCCAGCGCAGCTGTTAAGTCCGATTCTGTTATTGAAATTCTTTTTGGATGAAAGAAAGCACAATGGCCGCCAATAACAGCACACTGCCGGAGTCATGCCACATCAACGAGTTTGCCGGGTACAAGATAGCATACCATCTTGACTCCGGTCACGTTCAACTGCCAGATCCAGGATGTCCATCATGTTGATCCAGCTTGCAGCCCTGGGCATGCTGGCGGCGCTGTTGCCGCTGGCGATCGTCTGGGTATCGAACGATACCGACAAATACCGCAAACTGGTATGGGTCACGCTTTTTCTGACGTTTGATCTGATCATGTTCGGCGCTTTCACACGGCTGACCGATTCCGGTCTCGGCTGCCCGGATTGGCCCGGCTGTTATGGGCATGCCAATCCTCTGCAGGCACATGCAGACATCAGAGCCGCCGAGACCGCAATGCCGACCGGTCCGGTGACAGTCATGAAAGCATGGATAGAAATGATCCATCGCTACCTGGCGATGGGTATCGGTGTGCTTATCGTTGCCCTGATGATGATCGCATGGCGCAGGTGGCTGCAATCGGGCCGCAGGGAAATGAAATTCTCGCCGCTGTTTCCGACACTGCTATTTGTATTCGTCTGTGTGCAGGGCGCATTTGGCGCATGGACTGTCACGATGAAATTGCAACCGGTCATCGTGACCATACACCTGCTGTTGGGCATGGCATTGCTGGCGCTCCTGACATGGTTCGGCGCGCATTTAAGCGATCATCAGACGGTGCCGGGACCGGCGGTTGCGCTGCGCATACCGGCAATGCTGGCTGCCTTGCTGCTGTTGATTCAAATCGCGCTCGGCGGTTGGGTCAGCACCAACTATGCGGCGCTGGCATGCACAGACTTTCCGCTGTGCCAGGGTGAGCTGTTTCCTCAAATGGATTTTGCCAACGGCTTTACGCTATGGAGAGATCTGGGCATGACCGCCCATGGCGATTACCTGCCCTTCCCTGCGCTGACCGCGATCCACTGGACGCATCGCGCCTTCGCCTTTATCGTGGTTGCGTCGGTTGCCTGGGTGGCACTTAGAGCACTCAAGGTTAACGCCTTACGCAAGACAGCGCGCGGGCTGTTGGTCATGATCGCGCTGCAATTTGCCATCGGGATGTCGACGGTGTTCCTGAATCTACCCTTGGCACTGGCAGTGGCACACAATGGCGGCGCCGCACTTCTCGTGATATTGCTGGTCATGCTGAATCACAAGATCAGCACCGTCCGGCGTTGAGTCCCGGTCAAGCCGATCCACAGGTTTTCCCGCCCGTCCCCGGCTGTGCCACTCACTTTGAAACCGGCTTGCCGTCAGGCATCTTCCGGGGGGCGTGAGTCAACCTTATGCTATGTACCTCGGTTTTTTCCACGACGTAATCGCTGCCGGTATCGAAGCTCCATATCCATGCGGCGGCACGGCGGGTTTTGAACGTCGTATCAGTCCAGTATTTGCCTGGCAGGGATTCCGGGAAATACGATTTTGGAAAAGTGGGGCCCGGAAATAAAACGCTGGTGTCCACTATGGTGTTCAATTCAAAACGGCTGGGCAGGTACCAATCATCGAGGCCGCAGAGTTTTATCGCATTGATCGCCTTGATATAGGATTCAGTATCGCAATCGCTGCCGGTGCATACCCCGGCGTTTGCCTTGCCTGCGAAACCGCCGTTGGTATTCTGGTCCGAATCGTACCAACTGTAGGTATTGTCGATGTTTTGCAATCCGGGTTCGGTTTTCTTGACTTCCCAGAACAAACCCGATTGGTTGTCCCGCACACAAGCCCATGGTTGTTTGGCATAGTCATTGCCGTCATTGATACTGCCATCCTGATTGATGCGAGTCATATCAAAAACAAAAGGCTTGGGATTCAGGGCATCGCCACAACCGGTGATCAGCACGGTGCACAGCAGCACCAAAGCAATACTGTTGCGGGAGGCGGTGCTATTCTTTGACAATGTGTTTTTGCTGATCAACTTTTTCATCTGGTATACCTGTAAATGGTTTTTGTAATATCTGTTTGATAGGTGCCGGGCATTATCATGGAATTGCGCGGGTTTTTCAAACTGCATCGCATCTGGTAAGTGATTTGTGCTCACCCACGTTCCACTATCTCTTCTGGCATGTGATCTTCGGCCAAGCTGAGCAGACTGGAGCGGAATGACTCCAATTCCAGAGTCAATGCTCTGAAATCGGATGAAGCAGCCCAGAATTGCCTGATTCGTTGCCGCTCGGCGCGACTGCGCAGTCGCGGTTCCCGCTCTGCGGCCAGGCGCTCACCAGTCCATAACACACCCAACCGGTGGTAGCAGTCTCCTTCCCGGCAACCGGTGATGAACACGCCTTCGACATGATGTTCATGCAGCGCATATTCAATAAATGAGGGCGGCAACATGGCAATACATGGCAGGCTCAATACGGCCACGCTTTCACTGCGCAATTTCCCGATATCCGCCGCATTATCGCAGCCGAAAACCATGATTCGCACTTCACCCTCGAGCCTGGCGATGTCATTCATCATGGCTGTGCGAAGACCGGACATCGGCAGGGATGGCATTTCGATCCCGCTGGCATAATTATCTTCGCTCCTGAAGGGGTTTGACGAGGGACACGCCCCTGCGCAAATACCGCAACTTACGCAGCGATCCGGCACGACCACCGCTTCTTCCAGAAAGTGCATACCGTCGCTGCGCGGCCTCATCACTACTGCCTCATAAGGGCAATCGGCAACGCAAAGCCTGCATCCGCTGCAATCCTTGAGGTTTACTTCGGCTATCGGTATTTGCCTGAATCTGGATGGTAACCACGGCAATACGACTAGCACCAGGCTGAGTCCGGTCACCAGCGCCCATACCTGCCCTGCAGACCATACGTCCAGCAACGGATGAATGAACAGATAGAACCAGTCTATGCCTATGTTGCGTGGCTCTATCCCCATATCCGCCGGCCCCTGACTCAGTACAGGTTTTACCAATGCAAGAATCAACAGCGTCAGCAACATTCCAACCGCGAGCCGGCGCCGTGGATTAACCACCGGGTTGCTGACGCGCATGATATGTACCCAGAGAAAAAGCAGCACGAACAGCGGAAGGGTCGCATGGGAAAACGATATCAGCGAAAAGAAACGGTCATTGAGCACTTCCTGTGAAACAAAGCTTTGCGACAGCGGTTGGCCGAATATCGGCAACCAGTCGAGCCATTCCATAGTCGCCACGACGGAATACTGGGCCAATTTGTCCCACGCCATCCAGTAACCATTGATGCCGGCGGCATATATCAGCCATATCAACAGCACGCCGGTGATCCAGGCAAACCATCGCGCTCCGCGATAGCGCCCCAGTATGAATTCGCGCAACAGATGCAGTACCATCACCAACACCAGCGCATCGGAAGCATAACGGTGCAGGCTGCGCATGATGCCGCCGAAATACCATTGTTCCCTGGTGAGATATTCAACAGATGGATAGGAGAGTTCTATTCCGGTCCTGTAGAAGCCATAAAGATAGGCACCGCTAACGGCGATCACCCAGAAAAAATAGAATCCCAGCGCACCCAGATGGTAAAGAGGGTTAAGATCATTGCCGAATATCTTGTTCAGGATACCTTCAAGCCGAAGCAGTACCCTGTGTGCGTACGACTCGGCGGGATCGGCAGAGGTCAATTCAAGTCCGCGCATCTATACCGCCAGGACTGCAGCCTAAATAAGCAGTTGAATCCTTCCCCTCAAAGTCCGATGGCATATATAATGAAAGCGTTGAAAATATTAATGGGGAATAAACTTGGAAGTCATCTACTACACTCTGGTGGCCGCCGGCCTCTACTTTATGTCCGACTGGCTGCTTAACCGCATAGAAATCCTGCGCGGGGAACGTATCCAGAATCGCGGCTTGCGCACTCTCGTTTACTTTTTGATCATTCTGGTGCTGGCATCTCTCTCGTTCGGGTTGATCAACTATTTTGCAGTTCCCCCGAAGTAACCGGGAGAAATGCCGCAGGGGTTAGCATATCTCTGCACATGCGCCGTCCATGTGCGGGATTTACATCCTCTGCTGCGCCGGCCTGCGCATGGCTTTGAATACCACCACCAGGAACATGATGCCGCCAACCACGGCTATCAATCCCCCCAAACCCATCAATCCCATGCCTGCCGTCTGCGCAAAGCCGTGCAGCTCTTGCGCGGCCCCGGCGACCTTGCGCTGCACACCATAACCGCCCGACCACAACAGTCCGACAATATGGAGCAGTTGCCCCGCACCATACACGTAAGGCATCAGTGTTGCCCATTTTAAATCCGGCTCGCGGTAGCCAAGGCGGGGCAGCAAATGGAATGTCAGCCCCATGAAAGCCAGACTGACCGCCCCCCCGGTTCCGTGGTAATGAGCCGTGATGATCGTGTTGCTATCCCTGATCAACAGGCTAATCCCCCCGCCGACAGCAAACAAGATCAGGGACGATACCAGTGCCGCATGTTGAGGATTGGTCGCTGATGTGCGCCTTCCCATCACGATCCCGTAAATGACCGCCAGTCCCAATGGCACGGGTGCAAATGAACCACCAACCCTCATCAACTGGGTGAACTGTTCCATATAGTCACCCATCACGCCGTCATAAGTCAGATAAATGACCGGAACGTAAAATACCGGCAACAGCCCCAGTACAAGGAGGATAGAAGCTACCCGCGGAGTCAACGGTAGTTTCGCGCCACATGCATCTGCCAGCCACAGCCAGCCGGCCAGCATCAACAGCGAATAGGTGAACTGCAGCACATGGCCGCCGCCCCAGAACAAGAGATCAAAATATACCGTGCTATCCGAATCGGTTGGCACCATGATGTATGACCAGGCAAAAGCAGCCAGTGCGAACAGCATCGAAATTGAAGCAGCAATGAACCCGATGCGTATCGAACCTTCTCCTCCGTTCCACAAATTGACCGAAGGCACCGCTATCAGGCTGCGCAGCACCAGCAATGTCATGCCAACAGCAAAAACGATCAATCCCGTAAAAAAGAAAGTGCTTTGAATCACCGGCACATAATTGCTCATCAGCGGCTTGCCGGCGGCCACAAAGGGAGACAGGACGATTATGGCGGCGCCGCCGGCTGCAAGCACCAGCGCCAGCCAGCCCACGCCAAGGAATCTGGATGATGAATTCAGACTCCACAACACGCCGGCGAATGCCAGGAACCATAGCAGCACAGACAGATCCACATGTACCACAAGCGCGGTGTGGAAAAAGTCGACCCAGGGGAAAACGTCCTGGATATAAGGAGTGCGCGCAAGTACCAGCAGGATGGCGAACAACCCGGCGCCTACCAGCGATGCGATACCGAGCCACAGCCAGCCGGATGCCAAACTGCGGCTGGCATCCGACGGCATCGAAAGCCCGAATCCGCCTTCGTCTCTATCCTCTGTTTTGATGCCTGCCTGCTGATATGCTGAATTCATTTCTGTCCTGATATTAGGTTTTTGTTCCTGAAAATAAATCCGCCGGTCGCCGCCTTGAAATCAATCACCAAGATGCGCCCCGCAGCAAGGTTAACCGTCTCCTCACGCACATAGTTGAAATCATCCCCGGGACGATCCTTCAGACGTGCCTTCAGGGTATGGACTCCGGCCTTCACCGGGATGCGCCGGTAAATATTGGCATTGCTGCTGTGCGCCAACCCGGTCGGCCTCAATATTTCATGATAGAGCTGCTTCCCGTCCATTTCCAGCTCAACCACCAGATCGGATCTCCCGCGCGGGCATACCTTGGTCCCGCCTTTACGCTGGTACATGGGCAGTTTGTCCATCTCTTCCTGGGTACGCTCGCGGCACTCTCCCGCAATCTGGCCCGCATGCCTGAAACTCAGCTTGATCAAGGTCTCATCCGGCGGCAGGTGTGCATACACAGGGTAAGTCGAGAAATAGCCGATCACTCCCATAAACAAAGCATAAAAGAATCCCTGGCCGATATATTGCAATGGCTTAGCCATGTTTCACCCCCCCGGCAGATACAGGCACTTCCGCAACCGGTGCACTGTGGCAAACAACCGAAAATGCATCAGAAAAATACTGGTCTTCCGGCAATCCCCTGGCCATGAATGGCGCACGGCCTGCACTGACCATCTCGGGCGAACCGCAGGCATACACCTGATAACCGTCAAGCTTTTGATAATCCTGCAGAATGGCCTCATGTACCAGGCCTGTTCTGCCCTGCCAGTGATGTTCCGGTTCCGGCTCGGACAAAACCGGTATAAATTTGAAATTATCATGTTCCCGCTGCCATTTTTCCGGCAAATCCGAATATAAATTAGCCGGTGTTCTGGCACCCCAGTACAACACCATGGGGCGGTTCAGCCCGATATTAAAGGCATGCTCCACCATGCTCTTGATGGAGCCGAAACCACATCCGCCAGACATGAAAATAATGGGTTTATCGCTATCTTCACGCAGAAAAAAGCTGCCTAGCGGACCTTCTATCCTCAACACATCACCCACTTTCATCTCATTGAAAACATAACCGGTAAATTTACCGCCCTCCACCAGGCGGATATGCAGTTGCAAACGGTCCGGTTCATGCGGGGCATTGGCGAAGGAATAGCTGCGCTTGGTGCCATCATCCAGCAGCACAGCGATATACTGCCCGGCGATAAAGTTCATATGTTCATCGCCCTCGGGACTCAACTCGAGCAACATCACATCCGGCGCAGCCCGCTCCATTTTTTGCACCCTGACATTCATGGTCTTTATCGGGAACCGTCCCAGTTCATTGACCTCGTGACATTCTATGTCCAGATCGGATAGTGGTTTTGCGCAACAGAACAGCGCCTTGCCCTCTGCTTTTTCCGCTTCGGTGAGCACCCCATTCTGGTAAGTGCCGTAATCGACCGTGCCTCTCAGTATTTTGCCCTTGCAGGTTCCACAAACACCTTCCCGGCATTGATATGGCAGATTCAACCCTTGATGCAAAGCAGCTTCAAGTATGGTCTCGCCTTTTCTGGCAATCACCGTATGCCCGCAGGGAACCGAAGTGATCTCGTATTCGTCCTTGCCGCGCTTCTTTCCTCCCAGAAACGGCAACAACAAAAGAAAACTTGTAACACCTCCCACCAATATCCAGACCTTGCCCGGACTCCATGAATAAAGCAATGGATAGCTCCACAAATAGAACCAATCGAGATTCAGAATGGCCGGGGAAGAATCCAGATCCGCTTGCCCCTGGCTTAAGGCCGGTTTGACCAGTGCCAGCACGGTCATGGACAGAACCAATCCGACTTTAAGAGTCCTGGGCAGCGATGTTCTGGCATGAGGAACACGTTGAGTGTGTATCCAGATAATTGCAAAAGCGCCCAACGGAACACCAAGGTGAATGAACGAAAGCAGCGAGAAGAAACGATCATTTACACTCCCCTGCTCCAGGAAATTGCGCACCAGTGGGGCACTGAAGATCGGCAGGGCATCCAGCCATTCCGCGGTCGCCACGGCAGCAAACTGTGCCAGCTTATCCCAGGGCAGCCAATAGCCATTTATACCCGCAACATATATCAGCCACAGCACCAGGATACCTGTGTACCAGGAAAACCACCGGAAGCTCCGGTAGCGGTCGAACATGAAGTTGCGCAGCATGTGCAAAACCGCAAACAATATCATCCCGTCGGAAGCATAACGGTGCAGGCTGCGCATTATGCCGCCCAGATACCATTGCTCATGGGTTATACGCTCCACCGAATTGAAAGCATCATTTACACCGGTATCATAAAAAGCATAAATGTAGAAACCGCTGACTACGATGATCCAGAACATGAAGTAGGTGATCGCGCCCAAGTAATAAAGCGGATTCAATACGGGTCCGAAAATGCCGTTAAGTGCGCTCTCCAGACGCAGAAAAATGCTCTGGCCGATGCGATGGATGAGATTAATCATAGGAAATTATTAGAAAGATAGTTACGATAAAAACTAAAGCGGGGGGCAACAAAATGCGGCACCGGCTCGACCTGTATCAAACATGGTTTGGATGGTTCCGCTTGGGGCTGCGACGATACTCCCATACGATCCACCATGTAATGAACAGCGAAACGAGTATCCCCATCCCGATGCCATAGAAATAACTGTAATCCACTTTGTATGCTCCGGTCTTGGCGTCATAAATTGTGCAAAAGAGCCGGACCTTGTTTGACAAGCCCGCAATTCCGGGCTCTGCCGTCTTGATGTTGTAAATCATATTCTTCAAAGGCTCGAGCAGCGTCTTGTTATCGAATTCATCCCCGTATATTTGCTGATAGACCCTGCCTTGTCCGTCAACAAAGGTCGTTTGATTGACGTGCTCGAAACCGCCCTCGGCGGACGGAAAATAGGTGAACCCCAGATCCTTGCTCAGTTTTTTTATCGTGTCCGGGCCGGCACTGACGAATTCCCAGTTGGGCAGGTCCGCATCCATGCGTTTGCCAAAATTTTCCATCGCCTCCGCAGTATCATTTTCGGTATCGAAGCCGACCGTCAACACCCCGAAACTGTCTGCCCCCAAGGCATCCCGGGACAACTTGAGCGCATTCAGATTGCGGGTTGTGGTTGCACAGACGAACGGGCAATTGGTATAGATCATGCTGACTACCAATGGCTTGCCCCGGTAGTCGGACAAGCGCACTTTACCCCGGCTATGGCTCAGGAAAGTGTAATCACCCAGTTGGTTGCCTATCGCGCCTTGGCTTATCCTCAGGGCTTCCTTTTCATCCAGGGTCTGATAACTTGCCTTTACCGGTTGGGCCTGTTGCTTTGCCGACGTTACAGCAGCCGAATACAGCTTCGCGCCGACGCTATCCTGTGCCAGGGAAGGCAGGGCAGCAGATAAAAAAACTGCAAAACTTAGCGGTATCAAATGATGACGCATGATTCAGCTTCCATGGAATTTTAAATCATTGAAATGATGCCGGCAGAGTCCTGCATGAGGATATCGTATTGCATTTACAAAAGGGTCAGACGAATTATATCCGACTATTTTAATAAGATACATCAAAAATGCAAGTTTTAATCTTGGATGGCATCTCCAAAATATTTTCACACACTCAGAATTTTTTGTGGAATGACCAAAAAATATCCCGTCCTAACGGATGCCGGACGGGATACCAGATGTGTTACATGAAAAACAAAACGAAAATCAGGCGGCGAAACCCGCTTCCAGCATCAGTGCAAACAACAACAAGCTAAGCTGCACCATTGATGCAAAAAAATTGGACATGGCCGTTTGTTTCGTGGGGTTGCGCACCAGCTTCACGCTCTTGACCAGGAAATAAATTCCCCCCGACAAGGCGCCGGTGAGATAGATCCAGCTCAGACCATAGTACACCGGCAAAAGGGAAGCCAGCACCAGAAGAATGGTGTGCCCCAGAATGATACGCGCCGCTTTCCGGTCGCCTTTTACCACCGGCAGCATGGGTACCCCTGCTGCGGCATATTGCTCACGATAGGCTATTGCCAGACTCCAGAAATGCGGGGGGGTCCACAGGAACAACACCAACGCCAACGCCAGCGGAAGCGGGCCGATCGACGGATCGACTGCGGCCGCACCGGCAAGTACCGCGAAGCTCCCGGCCAATCCACCGAATACAATATTCAGCCAGGTGCGCCGTTTCAGCCATACCGTATAAACAATCGCATAAGTGAAGGCGCCGAGAAAAATGTTCAGCGCCGTCATCGGATTCAGCACGAAAGCGGCAGATGTTACCGCAACCAGCAGCAGCAACCCGATTATCGCCAGCCACTTGCGGCTATGCTGAAAAAACCCGGTCACGAAAGGGCGATTTTTGGTGCGCAGCATTTTTGCATCCATGTCGCGTTCGCTGTACTGGTTGAAGGCCCCCGCTGCCGCCGAACCCATCATGACCGTCAGAAACAAAACCATGATTTTCCATACCGGCAGGGACGACCCCGGCGTAATTGCCACGCCTCCCAGCGCGGCCAAAGCAATCACAAAACCAATGCGCAACTTGAAAACATTGATGTATTGTTTAATCATCATTTTATGTCCATAGTATTTGTTCTCCGCAACCTGGAGAACCAGCAGGTTAAATTTATTGAATTCCAGCCTATGAAACTTCTAACCTGAACCGTGACCACTTGTGGCGAGGTTACCCGCCATGGCTCCATGTTTACACATACTGGAATTGCGCATCTCAAGCTCAGGTTAGAGGTCTCCCTCTAACTAAAGGGCACCTCTAAAAATCCACATTTTAGTTTCGGCATAACCTGAAGGTTAGCCTTCACTGTAACTTCGTTGTATCCCAACTGCTGCGTTGCGGAAAAAATTTAGTTCCGGCTTACCTAAAGGTTACCCTTCACTGAAGCTTCGTTTTCTTGCCACATAATTAATCATATGCGGCGCTGCGAAATTTTTACCGCGCCTTGCATTTGGGCGAACTCTGAATTTTTAGAGGTGCCCTAAATCCCTGCTTCATCCTGCACGAATCAGTGAGGGATGCCGTAGCATCCCTCCCATCATCTTATTTCTTTAAGACATGCCCCATACAGTGGACAGATACTTGAAGTTGATGAAGTAGTACAGCACGATGGTCACGAACAAGACCAGGGCCAACACAAAAGTACCCGGCGCTTCGAAGCCACCCGCACCAATGTGTTTCCTTCCGGCCTTCTCAGCCGTAACATCGGCATCTTCCACTTTCGGCCATGGCGCAGAACCTTCTGTGATGCGCTCACCGGTAAAGATGGACGCCAGCACAACCAAAATGAACATGATCGCACCGACCGCCATGATCACAGCGAAGATCTCGCCCAGATCCATCAAACCCTTGGCGATTTCCGGATACTCATAAGCCAGAGGCTGACCGGCAAAAGTGATATCCGCATGGCGGCGTTGCACACCCAAAGTACCGGCGCCCATCAGAGCGATGGAGAAAACCCATGCGCCGAGGCTGAAGACATAGGGTTGCAATTTTGCCATCCCTGCCAAAGCTAACTTGCGCTGGAACACCACCGGGATCAGGTAGTAAGTGACCGCCATGAACGCCATGGTGGTACCGGCTACCAGCGTGCCATGGAAATGGCCCGGCAGATACATGGTGTTGTGGATGATCATGTTGATCTGTTCCACGCTCATCACCACGCCGGTGATACCGCCGATGAAGCCGAAGCCAAGCAAGGACAGGAACATGCCGGAGAAGACCGGATTGCCCCAGGGCGCCTTGCGCAGCCAGGTAAACATACCGGTATCCAAGCCTTTCCTGCGTTGCGCGACCTCGATCGAACCGGGAACGGTCAAACCGTGGATCATGCTGGCCAGCACCGCGAGGTAAACCATGTAGCTGGTGTTGAATACCTTCCAGGCGGAAGTCAAGCCCGGATCGGACAGCAGGTGATGCACAGAACCCAGCTGCAGGAACAGGATATACAGCAGGAACGCAAAACGGCTGACCTTTTCGGACATCGGCTTGGCGCCGAATACCAGTCCTGCAATGAGGTACCAGATAGCGATATGGGCAGTCACGTTGATCTGCTGCGAGGAGTGACCGAACGCCCACCAGACAACCCGGTACATCATCGGATCAATGTGACCGATCAGACCTATCGACCAAGCAAAAGTCGGGATCAGGATCAGCGCGCCGGAAACGATGGTGAAAATGGCGATAATGCAGGCTATCAATCCGCCGTATACCACCAGCGGAAGCGATCCCTGATAGGTTTTCTCTCTCTTGGCAACCACCAGCGTGCCGAGGAACACGAAGCAACCAATCAACGCACCCACGGCAAACAGGATCAAACCCAGGTAGAAATGCGGTTCTGCTTGAAGCGGCGGATAGGAGGTCATCATCACGCTTGATTTGCCTCCCAACACTGCCACCGCGACCAGGGCTGCACCGACGAGCATGAGCCAGAACTGCGTCCATGCCCAGGCGGGCGTAGCTATCCGGTTATTCAACAGATGCGCGCCGCAGAAATATAGTAAAGCCATCTCAAAGAAGATGATCCACACCGCCAGGTTAACCAGGCCATGCGCCGTCAGTGCCATGTAGAATAGCTCCGGCGGAAGCAGTTGCACGCTCGGCATGCGGGTAAGCGCCACCAAAAGACCAAACAGCCCACCCACCAGTAAAAATACCACTGCCGCAAATGCATTCCACTGAACCAGTTTGTTGGCCGTCCTGTTGACCTTGAGACCGGACACGGGATCAACGCGGAAATCAGACATTGTTGTCGTCGCCATTATTTTCTACTCCTTTACGTAAATTCTGCCCAGCATCGTGTGATGGCCCACGGCGTTGACACCGCCGCAGTATTCGCCGCACGCTATGCTGAAAGTGCCGGATTTATTCGGGGTCAGGTTGAGAACCTGCTCGTAGCCTGGATAAACCTGAAAGTTGATGTTCTCGGGCTGCAGCGAGAATCCGTGGCCCACATCGAGAGAGGACATGTGCAAACGATAGGTTTGCCCTTTTTGCAACTCAAGAATAGGGCGCCACTGCCACTGCATGCCGGCCAGATAAACATCGCTGCCCGGAGGCGGCGCTATCACATCCTCGTCCGGCATGGACGCATCCTTGCGCACGGCATACTTCGCCGCTTGCTCCGACAGATGCTTGGAAAACTTCTCGGGCGTGGTTTGGTACGCTTCGTTTCTCATATTCTGATTGCCGATCCAGTGCCAGGCGATCATCCAGCCGAACATGAACACGCACCATGAAAAAGCAAGTGTTATCCAGACCACCTCGGTGCGTTCGATCGGTTCACGCCACCAATCCGGATTTGTTGGAGCGGTATAAGACGTTCCCATAGTTGTATCCTCCTTGAAATTTTAATTAAACAGGCGCGGCATTCTTAATTTCCTGCCGGTATGCTGATCACGTCATAGAGACCCCACAGCATATAAATCACCGTAGGTACCGTTAACCCCAAAAACAGCATAATCCACTGGTTATCCAGAAAATTTTGCATGAAATGAAAACTATTTTTCGACTCAGACATTATTCACTCCCTCCCTTTAACAAAATTGATGGCTGGCGCCATTGATGATTGACACGAATACATATTGAAACAAACTGCCCTATTCCCTACCCGCTAACTATGCTGCAATCATTATACTTTCGCGCCAAGGCCAGCTCAAACGCGAGGTGACAATCTATTTCAGCGGCCGAGCAATACAAAAAGGCCTACAAAAAAATATACCGCTGCGCCGACAGCCAGCATCACGGTCAATAGCAAGAATTTGTTGTGCAGCATTTGCTGCATGAAGGAAGCTGACGCGTTCCCTGATTTGGATGATTCCATGTAGATACCCCCGATTATTTTATAAACACACGCCACATACCAGCATCCCCAACACCCCGGACGCGTCCACAGGCCGCACTCTGGCCGGCAAGAAGCCACTAAATCTACTGAACTTGGGAATCAACCGAGATGGAAATCAACTGAGCCGGCACCCGGCGCAGAGGCCAGACACAATATCTCATTGGATATCCTCCCCCTTCTTTGTTCTTGAAAGCGTCCCCTTTATAATTTCCGGAAGACCCCTTAATGATTTCCGGAAACTCAATACATGTATTATTGATACACTTTTCGAAAGATATTCCTAACGCAGCAAGTTGTCAAGAAATTTGATTGGCTTGCCAATACACCATCAAACATGTATCTTGGGCACATGTTAATCGTCCGGATTTGAGTTGAAGATCCTGGTACGGATTCGGATAGCGCCAGCCATTGAGAAAGGGCGATATCCGCAGCGGGTGGTTTTGCCGGTTTATTGCCGTCCATACGGGCCGGTTTCCATGTGGAGTACGCAACGCAGTACGGGATGAAGTGGGGTAAGCAGGCAATCCGCGCAGCGGATGCTCGAAATCCGGATTTTTAGAGGCTCCCTTATGTAATGTCCACAAGGCGCAGCACCTCATGGCCTTGATCAGAACGCCAGCCTGTTTCCAAGCGCGTTAAGGCACGGTGATTCGACAAGCGCAGCCGATTTAACCAATCTAATTTTATACAAAAATGAGACTAACCCAATATTCAGACCTTGGCTTGAGACTGCTGATGTATTTGGCTCTGCGCTATGACGAGTCGGCCACGATTCAGGAAGTGAGCGTCCGATTTGCGGTCTCCAAGAATCACATGGTCAAAATCTCCCATCAATTGACCAAGTCCGGCTTGATCGAGAGTACACGGGGGCGCAATGGCGGCGTGCGCCTGGCAAGGCCGCCGGAAAGCATCAGCGTCGAGGAAGCCTTGCTCGCAACCGAGGACAATTTCGATCTGGTCGAGTGCTTTGGCCCTGACAATCACTGCGTCATTACCGATGTGTGCAAGTTGAGCAGTGTTCTTGACTCTGCCCGCAAGGCATTTTTTGAAGTGCTCCGGAAAGTATCATTGGCTGATCTGGTGAAAAACGGCAAGGTACTTGAGAAATCTTTGCTGCCATTCTCGAGAGATACTCATTAATTCCTACCCTCTGTCTGGCGCCGCATCCAGGCTTGGAACAAAGTGACTTGAGAGAACCTCTAGTAATCCACCCTGGCTGTCCTCCAGCCGACTTATAACAATGGCCTTTGCAAACTTCTGGAATACCTTTACCGCCGCGCCACATCGCATCATGTTTTTCGGCGGCGCGCTGCAAACCCTTGCCGTGATGCTGTGGTGGCTGATTGAACTGGTGACGCGCTACGGCATCGCAGGGCATCCCATAGTCTGGACCATTATCCCCATTGCCGCGCATGCTTACCTGATGATCTATGGCATGCTCCCGATCTTCATATTCGGCTTTCTGATGACCACCTTTCCGCGCTGGATGAACGGCAAAGAAATACCGGCGAAACGCTATGTGCCCGCTTTCGTGCTGCTCATGCTGGGTAACGTTGGCTTCTATGCCGGGCTGCTGACCGATCACTACATTTTGCCGGCTGCGCTATCCTGCACACTGATCGGCTGGGGAGTCGCACTTTACGCACTATTGCGTGTGCTGCTCGTTACCGCACCTTACGACAAACGACACGCCAAGATCATTCTCGCTGCACTGGGCATGGGATGGTGCGGCCTGACTGCCTTCATCATCTGGTTGCTGACTGACAGCCCGGCATGGCTACACTTTTCCAAGCAAGCCGGCCTATGGCTGTTCCTGTTGCCGGTATTCGCCAGCGTCGCTCACCGGATGATTCCCTTCTTCACCAGCAGCGCATTGCCGCATCTTCACATAACAAGCCCTTTCTGGCCCTGGTGGGTCATGCTGGCATCCAGCGTGGCGCATGGTCTGATGCAATTTGCCGATATGTCCTCCTGGCTGTGGTTGTGCGATGCGCCGCTGGCGGTTGCCTCGTTATATTTGACATACGCATGGGGATCGCGCCACACGCTGCACGCGCCGCTGCTTGGCGTGCTGCACATCGGCTTTGCCTGGCTGGGCTTAGCCATGCTGCTGTTCACCCTGCAAAGTTTTGTGTCGCTGCTCAGCCACGGCGCCACCGTTATCTGGGGGCTTGCCCCGCTGCACGCACTGGCCATAGGTTGTTTCGCCACGCTGATGATAGGCATGGCCACACGCGTCACGCTGGGACATTCCGGCCTGCCGATGAAAGTGGGTATGACCATCAAGCTGATGTTTGCCGGAATGCAACTGGTTGCTGTGCTGCGCGTGCTGGCGGACATGCTGCCCATGCCCGGCACGTACTGGCTGTACATTGCGGCTGCGGTAATCTGGCTGGCGTGCCTTGCGCCCTGGGTCCTGCGCTTCCTGCCTGTCTACTGGCGGCCACGTGCGGATGGGCGTGCGGGTTAGTGGCGAGGCCTGACTGCAATGCAAATCTTTGCGCTTTTGATTGGACACCTCCCGGCATTCTGTTAGTAAGAAATTTTTCTCTGAGTGAGACACAAATACTAAAGTGCGGCAAATTGTTGTGCGGCATTATGCCGCACCCCAGAGATGATTTTTTAGGTGTAGTATCCACAACAGATTGAGGTGCAGAAGGGTACTTGGAATTTTCTGAAGTATGTATTGCGGTGTTTTGAATTCTGCTTTTGCGGCGCTTCGGCATGCTTCACCGGCTGGTTTGGTGAAGAACCAGAGATGCTCTTACGAAATCTTTGCCCGAGCGGTGGGTTTCTTGGCGATCTTGAAATTTAGGAGGCAATCATGAAACGGAGTTACAGGAACACAATGACAACACTGGCCGCCTTGGCTGTTTTGCCACTGGCCATACACAATGCTTACGGTGCAGCAGAAGACGCGATACACCACGATGCGATTTCCAATGCGCCAATAATAACCGAAGCTGAATTTACCAAGGGTAGCCAGATATATTTCGAGCGTTGCGCAGGTTGTCATGGTGTGCTGCGCAAAGGCGCAACCGGCAAACCGCTGACGCCGAATCTTACGATAGATAAAGGCACCGAATATCTGAAGACATTCATCGGTTACGGATCACCGGGCGGAATGCCGAATTTTGGCTCCAGCGGCGAACTGACCGAAATAGAAGTCGAACTGATGGCGCGCTACATACAGCAAACGCCTGTGGCTCCGCCTGAAATGAGTTTGAAGGACATGGAGGCAACCTGGAAGGTTATCGTGCCGGTGAAAGACCGTCCGGCCAGGCAGATGAACAAGCTCAACCTGGGTAATTTGTTTTCCGTAACGCTGCGCGATGCTGGCCAGGTGGCACTGATTGATGGCGACACCAAGGAAATCGTGACCACACTCAAGACCGGTTATGCGGTGCATATTTCCCGGTACTCTGCGTCCGGCCGTTACCTGTATGTGACCGGCCGCGATGCCAAACTCAGTCTGATCGACTTGTGGATGAAGGTGCCCGCAGTCGTGGCTGAAGTCAAGACTGGTGTTGAGGCCCGCTCGGTGGAGACCTCCAAGTTCAAAGGCTGGGAAGACAAGTATGCGATCTCAGGCACTTACTGGCCGCCACAATACGTGATCCATGAAGGCGACACGTTGAAACCGTTAAAGATTGTCGTGACCAGCGGGATTGCTTCCGAGACCAATGAATACGTCAAGGAAGCACGTGTAGCAGCTATCGTGGCATCCCATTACAAACCCGAGTTCATGGTCAACGTGAAGGAGACCGGAAAAGTTGTTATTGTCGACTACTCCGACCTGAACAATCTGAAGACGACAACGATCGACACGCCCAGATTCCTGCATGACGGCGGCTTCGAATCTACCAAACGCTACTTCATGGATGCCGCCAATGCCTCCAACAAGATCGCGGTGATCGATATCAAGGAAAGCAAGCTGGCAGCCACGATCGAAGTGGGCAAAACTCCGCACCCCGGCCGTGGCGCCAACTTCATCGATCCGAAGTTCGGGCCGGTTTGGGCTACCAGCCATCTGGGTAGCGAAGACATCTCCATAATCGGCACCGACCCTGTCAAACACAAGGAACATGCCTGGAAAGTGGTGCGAACCTTGAAAGGCCAGGGTGGCGGTTCGCTGTTCATCAAGACTAATCCGAAGTCAACAAACCTATGGGTAGACTCGCCGCTTAACGGGGAAGCCAGGATCAGCCAGTCGATCGCAGTGTTTGACATCAACGCGCTTGATAAGGGTTTTGAAGTATTACCGATTGCCGAGTGGGCCAACCTTGGTGAAGGTGCCAAACGCGTGGTTCAGCCGGAATACAACAAGGCAGGCGACGAAGTTTGGTTCTCGGTCTGGAATGCTGCGGACAAGAAATCTGCGATGGTGGTGGTTGATGACAAGACGCGCAAGCTGAAGAAAGTGATCACCGATCCCAGGCTGATCACACCTACCGGGCACTTCAACGTCAACAACACGATGCACGACATCTACTAGAGGATTAACAGTACGCCTTCAATATATAAAGGGCGGGTGATCCCGCCCTTTTTTTATGTGGCCGACCATATCGCGCAGCGCTCCCGGCTTGGTGCGATCACTGCGGCTGCAATGCGGCTGATGATAGCCTTATCAGGTGTTGCCATAATAAATATCCAGGGGGATTCTGGTGAGTATTCCGTTGCACTATGGGCGCGTGATTTTCGCTTTGTGCTGTATTTGCGGTTTGGCCCATGCGGCTTGCGCAGCTGAAGACAACGATATCGAGGAGATGGTGCTGGTGGTGGTCACACCAACCAGAACGAAAATTTCGCTCTCCGACGCGCCTGCTGCCGTGACCGTGGTGACTGCCAAAGATATCAAAGCGAAGAACGCCTCGCGACTCGGCGATGTGCTTGACCAGGTGCCCAGCCTTTATTTGCGGGACGGTGCGCTTGGCCAGTCGCAGGGAACATCAGGGACGAGCGGCATGTCACTGCGCGGAGTGGATCAAAGCAGGACGCTCATCCTGCTCGATGGACAATCAATTCAAGATGCCAGATCAGGAAAAGTGAATTGGCGAGTCCCGTTCGTCGAAGACATCGCCCGTGTCGAGATAGTGCCCGGCTCGTTCTCTTCGCTGTATGGCAGCAATGCCATCGGCGGGGTCATCAACATCATCACCAAACAACCGGATAGACATGAATTAACCGCCAAGGTAAAAAAAGGCTGGGGCGATGCCAGCGGCGAGGATGCCAGCGTCTATCTTCGCGACAAACTGGATAACGGGGTGGGGTTCGTTGCGGGACTCGGCTACCAGAACCGCGACAGCTATGTGAACGATTTTGTCGTCAAGACCGCAGGATGCGCAGCGCCATTTAATTGCACTACTCTCATTCCTGTCACAGGCGCGCAGACTATCACCACCCGTGATGGGACGGCCGCCTATCTGGTCGGCGACAAGGGCACAACACCATGGAACTCTGCCAATGCAACCGCAAAACTGTATTACGACCTGAATG
This sequence comes from Gallionella sp., assembly GCA_036514695.1. GTDB lineage: Bacteria > Pseudomonadota > Gammaproteobacteria > Burkholderiales > Gallionellaceae > Gallionella. The sequence goes on from DATBWQ010000039.1 coordinate 25,165, forward strand.
ACCGCGACAAGATTTATACCGGCATCGCCTACCAGAAAACCGATCAAGGCTACACCCGGTTCAACACCTATCTAAGGGACGGGACGGGAGTCCCTGTTTCGAGTGGAGCGGTTGTTATAAATGGACAAACGATAGCATTGTCAGAATCCAATTTCGTCAACAATTCACCGCTGCATGAGGCGGCCACCCGATATTTCGTGGGCTATGACGGCACTATCGGCAATGATTATTCGTTGAAGGTAGACTTCGCGAAGATCAGACGCGCGTACAGCTTTACCTTCGCAAATTCCACTGCCACATGGAACAGCGGTCCAGGAAGCCTGTATGACACCCCGAACACGGGACTGGACGGCACAGCACAACTGACCTTTCCGGTCAGCTCGCAGCAGGTTATCGTGACCGGGCTGGCACTGCATAATGATACTGCGAACCAGAAAGTTTACACACTTACCAACTGGCGCAATCCTGATACACGAACCGCTGTGACCGGCAGCTACAATGGAGATTCGACCACGACTTCCGTTTTTGCACAGGACGAGATCAGCGCAGCGGATGCACTCACGGTTTACCTCGGCGGACGGCTGGATAACTGGGAAACCAGAGGCGATAGCAGTGTCGCAACTACCACCACGATTTATCCGACGCGCAGCGCTACCGCCTTCAGCCCCAAGGTATCGGCGGTATACCGGGCAACCGAAGCCGCAACGCTGCGCGCCTCATTCGGCAGATCCTTTCGTGCGCCAACAAATGAGGATATGTATACAACATCCATTACCCCCATTACAGGCGGTACAAGAACAACTCAGGGCGACCCGAATCTGCAACCCGAGCGAGGCACTACCTGGGAGGCGGGCGGCGAACTTCGTATCAGCGAAAACACCAAGGTCACGACCACCATTTACGAAACCCGGCTCAGCAATCTGATTTACTTGAAACAAGTTTCTTCCTCACTATCGCTACGCATCAACGCCGCGAAAGCCAGGATACGGGGGATAGAACTGGGCGCCACCAGCACATTGACGAGTTGGCTGGAACTGGATGCCAACTACGCTTTTATAGATTCAGAGATGCTCGAAAACCTGGCCGATCCTTTGAGTGTTGGCAAACGTTTGACCGACTCGCCCAAGAACATCGCCGGCATCGGGCTGACTGCGCAGCAAGGTGCATGGTCGGGCTTGTTGAGCGCGCGCTATGTCAGCCACTCTTTTTTCACTGCGCAAAATACCGATGTAGTAGAAGGCGTACCGGGCAGCTATGACGCCCATACCATCGTGAATGCCAAGTTTGGATATGAGTTTGCCAAAGGGGTGAAAGGAACCGTGGCCATCAATAATCTGCTGAACACAAAAGCTTATTCATACTTCTTGCTGCCGGGCCGGAATGTGACAGCCGAAATGGATTTTTCTTTCTGATACCGGGCTGAGCATGATTAGAGTTGTGGCGCAGGGACTGCTGCGGTGATAGCCTGATACGCTTCCACCATGGATGTCCTCGGCGTCGTCAGTCTGGCCGGTTCCGGCGTCACCCGATCCTCAAATCGGATGACGCGATGGCTGAAATTCCGGCAGTCAGGGAACCACCGAGTCGATCACAATATTCAGGCCTTTGGTGCCGGGCCTGATGGCTGCTGTCAATCCTTCCAGATCTCCGGCTTGTGCAGTCGGGGTGCCGGACTTGGATACGCGTGCCACCACGACGATCTGATCGAATCCGGACAGCTTCATTTCAGGCCGCATCGCCATGCTGTCATCGAGCGTGAATTCCATCGGCAAGTCCTTCACCTGCTTGCGAAACACGGCGAGCGGTATTTTCGGGCCCTGTGCGGCGCGCGCGAGGATGAACACGGTGTCGTTCGGAGATGCCTTGCCGGCCAATGCGGAACTCAATGCCACTTTGCCGGTGATCGCCGCTGCCGGGTTGGCTGCAGCAGGATTAACTGCCGCTACCGCTTGCTGGGGAGCTTCGCTAAATGGCAATTGTGCCAATTTCTTCTTGCCGCCCGGCTGTGCGGCAAGAAGATCGCGCGCGCGCTGGATGCTGACTTTGAACCTCTGTGCATCCTGGGAGCCCGGATGCAACAAGCCGTAAAGCTTTTGCCAATTTGTAAGCGCCACCACATAGTCCCCGCGTTCCATGCCGGCGGAACCGGACAGCGCAAGCGCGGTGATGTTGTTTGGATCCAGCGCCAGAGCTCGCTCCAATAATCTGGTGACCTCCTCCCCCTGCAGGGTCTTGCCATGGGCCATCGCGAAGACATCCGCATAATTCGCCCAGAGTTGCGCTTCATTGGGCTCCAGCTTGACGAGTTCCTCGTATGCCTTGGCCCCTTCAGCGTAGCGCTTCATCTCGATGTAGGAACGTGCCAGCATGTACCAGCCGTTCGGATCCTCCGGATTTTTTTCCAGTTTGTTCGCCAGTTTCTGCAATCCCTCCTCGGTGCGGATGATGTCATCGACGGCTGCCTCCCTTTGCTCCTGCGGCAGCAGCGCCTCGGGACTGCCTATCGCGAGGTAGAGCGACACGCTGAACACCGGCAGCAACACTGACAATACGATCGCCAATACCTTGGCGGGACTGCGCGGGGGCATGGCAGCCTGACCAGTGGTTTTGACTTCTTCCAGCAGACGTGCCTGTAATTCGCGCTTACCTTCTTCGTAGGCTTCCTGAGTCAACAAACCGTTGCGCAGATCGACCTCGAGCTCTGCCGACTGGTCGCGCAGAACCCCCAGATTCGCGGCATCGCGCAACACATCGTTGCTGGATGCGGATTTCCGCCAAAGCGGGACCGCAATAAAAAAGATCGCTACCAGCAGCAGGGCTGCACTGAGTATCCAGAATAAAATCATGTTTGTGAGTCTTTCGATTGGTTTAGCATGGCAGCGGCACGTTGCGCATCTTCGTCGGAAAGATGGGCTTCGGGGACGTTACTCTTGCGTTTGCGCAGTTGAAATGCCAAGCCGGCAAGTCCGGCCAGCAGCAGTGCAAACGGGCCATACCAAAGCAACAGGGTATAGCTCTTCATCGGCGGATCGAACAATACGAAATCACCATAGCGGGAAACCAGATAATCGATGATCTGCTGGTCGGTCAAACCCTTCTGTATCTGTTCGCGGACTTCGCGGCGCAGATCTTCAGCGAGCTCGGAGTGCGAACTGGCCAGCGACTCGTTCTGACATACCAAACAGCGCAGATTCTCCGCCAGGCCTATCATGCGTTTTTCCAGCACCGGGTCTTCGGCCATATCCTTTGCTTCACCGGCGTAAGAATGAATCGGCGACAAACAGAACAGCAGTATCAATAGGTATCTCATTTCGCTTGCAACTCCGCAACCAATGGAAGGATCTTTTCGCGCAGATTCTGCGGCGTCACTGCGCCGATCTGCTTGTACCGGATCACGCCCTGCTTGTCGATCACATAGGTTTCCGGCACGCCGTACACGCCGTAATCGATTCCGATGCGGCCTTCAATGTCGGATGCGCTCAGCACGTAAGGGTTGCCGCCTTCCCGCAACCAGGCAATGCCGGCCTCGCGCGCATCCTTGTAGTTCATGCCGTAGATCGGCACGATGTTCTTTCTCGCCAAGTCCATGAATACCGGATGCTCCACCTTGCAGGCCGCACACCAGGATGCCCAGAAGTTAAGCAACCATACCTGACCCTTCATATCCTGCTGGGAGAATTGTTTGGCTGGATCGTGCAATTGCGGCAGGGTGAATGACGGTGCAGGCTTATTCACCAATGGCGAGGGCACTTCATGCGGATTCAGCCCCAAACCGACGTACAGAAAACCCGCCAACACAATAAAAATCACAAACGGCCAGATGAATCGCATCATGATGATTTCCCCCCCGCGGCAATGGCACCGCCTGCGGGCAGAGTCTCATCGCCTGTGCGACTCGTCTTTTTACTGCTGATGCGGTAGCGGCGATCGCTGATGGCCAGCACCCCGCCCAATGCCATCAACAGACAGCCCGCCCATATCCAATCCACGAACGGCTTGTAATAGACGCGTACCGCCCATGCGGTCCGTTCCCCCGGTATCGGCTCGCCCAGGGAAACGTACAGGTCGCGGAACAGGCCGGTGTCGATCGCGGCTTCGGTCATCGGCATACCGGAAGCAGTGTAGTGACGTTTCTCCGGGAACAGCTCGGTCACCGGCTTGCCATTCCTGCTGACCGTGACGCGCGCCTGAGCTGCCACGTAGTTAGGCCCGTTGATCTCACGAACACCGTCAAAACGGAACACATAGCCGCCGGCATCCACCGTATCGCCGATGTCCATACGCACATCCCGCTCGGTTGCATAGCCTTTCACCACGGTCACTCCGATGATGAATATTGCAATGCCAAGATGCGCAAGTTGCATACCGTAATAGCTCAAGCTTTGATTGCGCACGCGCTGCATGAATGCTCCCTGCCCCGCCCAGCGTTGCTGCAAGCTGGCCACCAGCGAGGCGATGATCCAGAATGCCAGCAACAGCCCGAACGACTTGAGCGGTGTCCAGTTCCCGAACACCAGCGGCGCCAGCATAGCGAGGATGACCGCCGCGACGAACCCCCAGCGCACACGCCTGATCAATTCCTGCACGCTGGACTCCTTCCAGCGCGCCAATGCCCCGAACCCCATCATCAATACCACCAGCGCCATCAGCGGGACAAACACCGCTTCGAAATAGGGCGGCCCTACCGAGAGTTTGCCCATGCCCAGCGCATCCATGAACAGCGGATACAGCGTGCCGATGAACACCGATGCAGCCGCAACCGACAGCAGCACATTATTCGACAGCAGCATCGTTTCACGGGAGACGAGTTCGAACTTGCCGCCCAGCCCGACCTTGGGCGCACGCCAGGCGAACAGCAGCAGCGACCCGCCGATCACGACAGTCAAAAAGGCCAGAATGAAAACACCGCGTGCCGGATCGGTCGCAAACGAATGCACCGAAGTCAGCACGCCGGAGCGCACCAGGAAAGTTCCCAGCAGGCTGAGGGAGAAAGCGGCTATCGCCAGCAATATCGTCCAGCTCTTGAACGCACCGCGCTTTTCCGTGACGGCCAGCGAATGGATCAGCGCCGTGCCCACCAGCCAGGGCATGAAGGATGCGTTCTCGACCGGATCCCAGAACCACCAGCCTCCCCAGCCGAGTTCATAGTAAGCCCACCAACTGCCCAGCGCGATACCGCCGGTCATGAACACCCATGCCACGGTGGTCCACGGACGCGACCAGCGCGCCCAGGTGGCATCCAGTTTCCCGCCCAACAATGCGGCAATGGAAAATGCAAACGCCACCGAGAATCCCACATAGCCCATGTACAGCATCGGCGGGTGTATCACCAAGCCGGGATCTTGCAGTAAAGGGTTCAGTTCCCTCCCATCGGCCGCGGCGGGAAACAGGCGGTCGAACGGATTGGAGGTGATCAGCATGAATAGCAGGAAGCCTACCGCGACCAATCCCATCACACCCAGCACGCGCGCGACCATCTCTTCCGGCAGATGTCTGCTGAATGTGGCGACGGCAGCGGTCCATATCGCCAGGATGAATACCCAAAGCAACAACGAGCCTTCGTGCCCGCCCCAGATCGCGGCAAAGCGGTAGATCATGGGCAACTGCGAATTGGAGTGTTGCGAGACATACAGCACGGAAAAATCATTGTTGAGAAAGACATTCGCCAGCGTGACAAACGCCAGCGCGACGAATACCAGCAACCCATAGGTCAACGGACGAGCGATGCCCATCCATACCGGGTTATTGCGCGCGGCGCCGGCTATCGGCAACGTGCCCAGGATAACTGCCAGAAACAGCGCGATAATCAAAGAAAAATGGCCAAGTTCTGGGATCATGTCATGCCTTTCAAGTCGAACGGTTATTTTGCAGCAGGAGCGGCCATGAGCGGGACAGCCGGCTCGGCAGACCTGGCAGACGCATTCGCTGCCCGGGCTTTCTCCATGGCATCCGCCGCTTCCGGCGGCATGTAATTTTCATCGTGCTTGGCGAGCACCTCATCAGCGCGCATCACACCATCGGCTTCCACCCGGCCCTGTGCGACCACGCCTTTGCCTTCCTTGAACAGGTCCGGAAGGATACCCTTGTACACAACCGGGATGCTTTTGTGCGTATCGGTGATCACGAAATTCACTGTCAACCCGTCGTTTTCGCGCTTTATGCTGCCCTCCTCGACCAGACCGCCGATACGGAAGCTGCGCCCGTGCGGAGCTTCATTGTTGAACACCTGGGTCGGGGTGAAATACAGGTTGACGTTGCCCTTCAGCGCGTACAGCACCAGACCGACCGCCATAGACACTGCAGCGACACCAACAGCGATGAACATGAATCTTTTCTGGCGTGGCTTCATGCTATCCCCTCGTCTCTGGCCTCATCTCCCGCATTACGCAGCAGGCGCACCTGCTGCAAAGTGATCTTTCTTTTGTGCATGACCATCGCGATCTCGATCGCAAAAATGAGCAGAGCAACTGCATAGGAACCCAGCCAAACGTAGGCAAGCGTGTTCTCTCTCATCCAGATATCCAGGTTCATTGTTGCACCTCCGACACGTTACTGATGAAACAATTAGCCATTCGACTAGGCGCGCAAACGACGCACGCCAAGTCGCTGGTTATGGCGTAGCCAGCAGATTGCGGGAGGAGGTGCAATGCGGTCATTCCCGCACCCATCGCATTCGCGCACCGTCTCATGACCGCACCTCCGGCAATTCGGCAATCCAAGTGGTATTTCGTTCGCGTTCCAGAATGATGCTGCGCACCCGCGCCAGCACGACCGCGATCGCATACAGCCAGCAGGCCACCAGCATTGTGAACATGGCCTGCTGCATCGCAACGTGCATCGAGGTGCCGGTGAATTTGATGGTCGAACCCTGATGCAGGGTATTCCACCACTTCACCGAGAAGTAAATGATTGGCACGTTCACCGAACCGACAATGGCCAGCAGCGCAGCGGCGCGGTCGGCGCGGCGCGGATCGTCTATCGAAGCGTGCAGCGCGATAAAGCCCAGATACAGGAACAGCAGGATGAGTTCGGAGGTCAGGCGCGCATCCCACATCCACCATGCGCCCCACATCGGCTTGCCCCACAACGCGCCGGTCCACAACGAAATGAACGCGAACAGGGCGCCGGTAGGCGCGATCGCGGTGGCCATCATGGACGACAAGCGGGTCTTGAAGATCAGCCCCAGTGCCGCGTAACCCGCCATGATCAGATACAGGAACATCGACAGGATGGAAGCCGGCACATGAATGAATATGATGCGGTAGAACTCACCCTGCTGGGCATCCACCGGCGCGACATAAAAGCCGATATACAAGGCGACAGCGGCCAGGATCGCAGCGGAAACCGCGAACCACGGAATCAGATTGCCGGCCAAACCGTAAAAGGTGGTGGGGGCAGAATATTTGAACCAGTTAATTGTCAACTTATCACTCCATCGAAATACGCAACGCCTGCGCAGTCACCCAGGGGGTGAATACCAGGGCCAACACCAGCAAGGCACCCAACAAGGACAGATGGGACGCAATGTCCAGCCCGCTTGATACCGCTTCGACCGCTCCCGTGCCAAAGATCAGCACCGGGATGCACAGCGGCAACACCAACAACGACAACAATACGCCACCACCCCGCAAGCCCAATGTCAAGGCCGCTCCGATCGCGCCTACCATGCTGAGTATCGGTGTTCCCAACAACAAGCCTATGATCAGCACACCGAGTGCCTCCACTGGCATATCGAACTGCAAGCCCAGCACCGGAGCCATCAGCACCAGCGGCAAACCGGACACCATCCAGTGCGCGGCCATCTTGCCCAGCACCAGCATCGACAATGATTGCGGAGCCAGCATCATCTGTTCCAGCGTGCCATCCAGATAATCGGCCGAGAACAGCCTTCCCAGCGACAACATCGAAGACAGCAAGGCCGCCACCCATAACACACCCGCCGCCATCTTGCGCAGCATCGCCATTTCAGGCCCGACACCCAATGGGAACAGACTGACCACCATCACGAAAAAAATCAGCGTGGTGAGCACATCCGCGCGGCGGCGCATCGCCAGCACCAGATCGCGCCGTATCACCAGCACCAGCAAATCCAGCATCGTGGATTTCTTCATGACACTATGACCTTCATGCCCATGACCTTCATACCAGTCATCATCATGACAGCGACAAACTGCGCATCTCCACCCCCGCCACTTCCAGCGGTTGATGGGTGGTAAAGATCACCATCCCCTGCTGCGCCAAATGTTCCTCTATCAGCTCCTGGATCAATGCCACGGCTCCGACATCGAGCGCGGTCAAAGGTTCGTCCAGCACCCACAATTTCGCATCGCTGACCAATAAGCGCGCCAATGCCACGCGCCTCCTTTGTCCCTGGGAAAGCACTTTGGTAGGCAGCAGTTCGCGGCCGCGCAACCCCATGCGCCGCAGGGCGGCCATAGCTTCCTTCTCTTCAAGCTCAACCCCGGAAAGTCCGGCAGAAATGCACAGGTTTTCCAGCGCGCTCAACTCGTCCTTGATCGCATTCAAATGTCCGAGGTACAGCATCTCGGCATAATATTCCTCATCCAGCTCGCGGATATTCTCGCCGCGCCAGATGATATCACCCTCATCCGGCGTGATGAAGCCGCACAAAGTACGCAGCAGGCTGGTCTTGCCGCTGCCATTCGCGCCCTGCACTTGCATGATCTGCCCAAAATCCAGCGCGAAGCTCAATCCGGAAAACAAACGATGATCACCACGGCTACAAGCAAGATTGCTGATTTCCAGCATGAAGGAAAAACCTGAAATTGGACAATGAAGGGAAGTATATACGATTGCGTCCGGCGGTGACAACGCCAATTGCCCAATATCCGTGCAATCCCTTATGAGGAGCAAGGTTTCGGGGCGTGAAAAATTTTAAGATAGTACGGCCCGATACCGGAACCAACGCCGCTCCGTCGATGGATAGAATGATTACATCAGTACCGGCCGATCCGCTAACTCGTTCGGCTTTACGCCTGCATGGGGATAATGACGAGCAAGGTGCTGGCCCACGCTGCGAATACCGGCAAGCACGCCTTGTTCGAACTTGCCATCGCGAAACGCCGCCTCCATCTCGCGGCAAATCTCTTCCCAGACTTCTTTTCCCAGCCTGGCATTTACGCCGCGGTCGGCAACGATCTCGACATCCCTATCTGCCAGCAGCAGATAGATCAGCACACCGTTGTTGGATTCGGTATCCCATACGCGCAACTGTGAAAACACCTCGACAGCCCGTCCGCGAGCAGTCTGTCCCGCCAGCAGCGGTTTCAAGTCCAGCGCGGGCTCGACTGCGAAACGTATCTGTCCGGTGTGCATCGCCTCGGCTTCGCGGATCGCGTGCTCAATCGTATCCAGCGTGCGCGGCGGAAAAGCGCGCCGTACTGACGCATTTCCACTGGATAGATGTCGCATAAGCCGTGATAGATTCATGGGTGCCTCAAAAATAAATTCCGTGCGGTAGGGTGGATTAAACCCAGATTGTCCATTAGGCAGAAATTCCACCCCAACCCCTCCCAACCTCCCCTTGTGCGAGCATCCGCTGCGCGGATTGCCTGCTTGACCCACTTCAGGGGAGGGGCAGACCGGGCACTCCCCCTGACAAGGGGGAGCTGGA
>DATBWQ010000040.1:0-3680 GCA_036514695.1 Gallionella sp.
CCCGCCGCGTCGGGCGTAGCCCGACCTACGAGATGCGGAGACTCTGTCTTCAAATATGTAATCCTCAATAGTTGAATCAGCCGTTGCATGGGAAGAGCGGCAAAAGTTTAACACAGCAGCCGGCCGCGCACTGCTACCCTGATCATCCCGAACATCGAGCTACCGATGCAGCCTAAGGTTGCGATTTTCTGGCCGGCTTGGCAGCCGGCGCTTTTGTTTTGGGCGGGGCTGACCGGCCGGCATTTTCCTTGGGCACCGGAACTGCTGCCGCTGCTGCCTCAGCCTTCGCAGCTATCGCAGCACTTAGCATGGCGACATTGCCGCCGCTGGCAGCAGCGAAATCGAATGCGATGTCAGGCGCGGCATAGGGGCCGCTCACGCGTATCGGTACGGTGATTCCCTTCAACTCGAACAACTCGCCACCCGTGCGCCGGTTGATCGCGGAAGAAACCGTGGCATTGAGCCGGTAGTTCATCTTGCCGGAATCGGGATCGAACTCACCATCGCCGGCAGTTCGTATCAATGGCGACTTCATTTCGAAACCGGCAGCGCCGGCCTTGCCATCATTGAAATTGAACGTCGCTTTAAGCTCGGAAAATTGGGTCATGTCAGTAAAATTCGCCAGACGGATTCGCTCGGCATTCCTGGTACCCAGGTCGCTCCTGCCTTCGATCAACGCGGTGCGCAGATTGATACCGGCAAGTGAACCGTGGGCGAGAGCAAGCGAGACGCTGCCGTTCAAAGCCTTGCGTAGCGCACCCACGCTGTTGCCCTGGGTGCTGATGTCCATGTCTATGGAGCCCTTGCCGGCAAGCCTGCCGGCAGCGGCTGTGCCGGCGAGCAGCGCACCCATTTGCAAGCCGTTCAGGTTCTGCCTGACCGATATCAACGGCGTCTCATGTGCGGTCACGCTGAGGCTGCCTTTCAACGCGCCTCCATACAGATGTGCAGCAAGCGGTGATATCGTAATCATGGATTTCTCGACCTTGATATCTGCCGCAAGCTTGCTCACCCTGAACTTGTCCATCTTGATTTCGCCAGCGCGCAGGCTGCCATGCAGCACCATGTCCTTGAATCCGGAAGTATTGAAAGCCGTCGCATCGTCCTGAAAAAGCTTGATCCATTCGCCGGCAAGGTAACGATCCAGATCCAGCCGGTTGACGTTGATCCCGGCTGCATATGCCGGACGGTTGAAATCCTTCAGCGCAACAGTGCCTGCGATCTTGCTGTCGTCTATCCTTGCGACAAGGTCGAGCTTCGCATTTTGCGCGGCATAATCCACATCCATGTTGCCTGTGACGTTTGCGGTGACCTCACCGGACAACACCGGATGGCTGCCGGTAAGTGTGAGTGCGAAGGCGCCAAGCTGGAATTTTGGAGCGGTCTCGAAGTTGATGCTGAGCGGACTGGTCAGTTTGCCGTGCAGCGTGCGCGCGTCGCCCTTGAAATCGAAATCGGCGCTGAGCTCCGCAGCGCTGAATATCCTGTTGGCGGCTTCGAATGCAGGTAGTTGCATTGCCACCGATGATATTTCATCGAGCTGATACAGGCTCGCATCGAGCGTGAGCTGATCGCCGCTGTAAGCGTTGTTGATGATCTTCAGGCTGGGCAGAGCAAGCTTGACCGCAAGGTTGCGTTGACCAAGCTTCCCGGTCGCCGAAACAAGGAGTTCCTCTGCCGTGAGCGATCCTTGCGCGGGGTAGGAGTCAAGACTGGCTTTGAAATCGAGCGCCAGATTGTTGACCTGCCACGCCTCGCCTTCCAGACTGCCCTCCAAGTCGGCAAACTCGTAACGCCCTGCCTTGCGGTCGAAGAACAAACGGCTCTTCAACTGTACCCTGGCGTTGATGCGCGCCCTTTCAGAATCGAGACGGAAGCTCGCTGTCAGGTTGCTGGGCGCCGTATCGGCGAGCCGGCCGGTTTCAAGCTGCAAGTCATGCAGCGCGAGCCGCTGCGACTCCAGTTCGTCCTGCCAATTGATCGAAGAACCGGTGATGCGCACGCTATCTATATCGAAGGTCAACGGCGACAGATGCTCGTCGCTGATCAGCAAATCGTCGAAGTTGGTGGTGCCGTCCTTGAGGCGGACCACATTGGCGTGTATCCCGTCGATCTCCACGCGGTCGAATACCAGTTGCCTTTTAAACAATGGCCACCAGGCGATATAAAGCCGGGCGTTGTTGATGGAGGCGAATTCCTTGGCACTGTTGCGCTGGCTCAGCGACAACTTCCCGGAGTCCAAGCCCAGCTTGGGGAGGAAGGTGACCTTGATATCACCCTGCAGTACCAGTTCACGTTGCGTGCGTTCCTTGACGAACTGAATGATCTCCGATTTGAAATTGTTTGCGTCGAATGTGAGGATAAACAGACCCAGGACGACAGTGATCAGCAACAGGATGACCAATACTGCGCCCAGCGCGTAGCGGTAATAGGTCTTGGCCAGTGCCTCGGCAAAAGGCACCTTGACCGGCCCGAACACCGACACCAGCATGCCGATCACGCCGGCCAGTCCGAACAGTGCGTATTTGATAGCTTTCATTCATCGACTCTTGCGGAATAACCGGAAGCAGAAAGGAACACGCATCTGTGGCCGGCGATTCGGTGTGCCCGGCACGGTCAAATTTCCCGGAAAATTCTGCTGTTGGCTCTCAATACCCCACGCCAGGACTGAGTGATAAAAAAAAGGTCACAAGGACAAAGTAAAATGCGTTCACGGATAACACAATTCCAACCCGGCCATTTGACTGATAATCGCAATATTGTCGGTCGATCGCCTGTCTGCCCTTCTGCGCTCGGTGAAGACCAGGCCGCCCATCTTCCCCGTGGTCAGCCATGGCCCGATTGCTCCGAATGGCCTGGCATTTCGTCGATCACCCGCGATCCTGATGTCCATATTCCATTCACCTTCAGCGTAAAAAATCGGCATGCTTGAATTGATCATTGTTGCTATCCAGGCACTCGAATCTGTGAGCTTTATACCAGAACAACAGTGTAGTGCAATGGTTAATTGAAGACGGGGCATCCAGATTGATCGGCTGGTTGCGCTTATCGCATCAACTGCCCAGCCCCTTTCTTCGGTTATCACGGTTTGGCGGGGCGTTTCGGTTGATACGCCATTGCCACAAGCAAACCACAACAACCTCACCCATGCTGAGAGCAGTCTGTATCACAGGAATCATCAAAACCACGAGCGCCCCATGCGCGTCAACATGGACAAACATCACCTCGAAATAAAGTAAAGGCCCGCCCAGCGCAATAATAATACATGCATAGGCAGACAAGAGCTGAACAGAGCGAGCGATGCTAAAGAAGCGCGCACCAGAAGAATGACAGCCAAGACTGAATAGGGCATCAAGGCCCACGCGACATACCCGGGCACACCCGGTTCCCAGCCGCCGCCGAAGGCCATCGGAACGGAAGCGCAGAGCGCGCCAGGAATCAGCATGCTCAATGCCAACCATTCAAACATGGTTCGGCTACGCATGACATGATGAGAGGCTCCTTGCGTCTGATTCTGGTGTTGCATATTATTGAAGACTACATATTTGAAGACAGAGTCTCCGCATCTCGTAGGTCGGGCTACGCCTGTCCTGAGCCTGTCGAAGCGGCCCGACGCGGCGGGCAAAGCCCGCCCTACGGTAAATCACTTAACAGTCATGAATTATGTAAAGCTCAATAGC
>DATBWQ010000041.1:0-2112 GCA_036514695.1 Gallionella sp.
CCCGCCGCGTCGGGCGTAGCCCGACCTACGAGATGCGGAGACTCTGTCTTCAAATATGTAATCCTCAATAGTGCACTCGCTACGTTGTGCAGAGGTCTTAAAACCAGCAGCAGAATTACCTTCATTGAAACTGAGGCTCGCAATGTTGCAGAACCTGCCCAAAGAAATCTTCAAGGCTTATGACATTCGCGGCATCGTCGGCAAGACGCTGACGCCCGAGGTGGTCGAAGCCATCGGTCATGCGATCGGCTCGGAAGCCACTGCGCGCGGACAAAGCGCGATCGCGATCGGTCGCGATGGCAGATTGTCCGGCCCCGAACTCATCGCTGCCCTGGCGCGCGGTATCCAGAAAAGCGGCATCGACGTGATCGACGTCGGCTGCGTTCCCACGCCGATGGTATATTTCGCCGCCCACCATCTGCGCACCCGTTGCGCGGTGATGCTCACCGGCAGCCACAATCCGCCGGATTACAACGGCCTGAAAATGGTGCTGGCCGATGAAACGTTGTCTGGCGAGACCATCCAGCGATTGCGCCAGCGCATCGAGCGAAGCGACCTCACCCACGGTGCCGGCAGCTATGCACAGCAGGATATCAGTGCCGCTTATATCGCGCGCATCGTCTCCGGCATCAGGCTGGCGCGGCCAATGAAAGTCACGGTGGATTGCGGCAATGGCGTGGCGGGGGCTTACGTCGCCGGGCTTTATCGTCAACTCGGCTGCCAGGTGGAAGAAATGTATTGCGAAGTGGACGGCCATTTCCCCAACCATCATCCAGATCCTTCACAGCCGGAAAACCTGCACGACCTGATCGCCGCACTGCGCGACAACGACAGCGAGCTTGGCCTGGCCTTCGACGGTGATGGCGACCGCCTCGGCGTGGTCACCAAAGACGGCAGGATCATTTATCCGGACCGGCAGTTGATGCTGTTCGCCGCCGACGTGTTGAGCCGCAACCCCGGCGCAGAAATCATTTTCGATGTGAAATCCACACGCAACCTGTTCGGCTGGATACGAGAGCACGGCGGCAAACCGATGCTGTGGAAGACCGGACACTCCCTGGTCAAAGCCAGGATGCGCGAAACCGGCGCATTGCTGGCCGGCGAGATGAGCGGCCATATGTTCTTCAAGGAACGCTGGTATGGTTTCGACGATGGGCTGTATGCCGGAGCGCGGCTGCTGGAGATACTGAGCAGGGTGAAGGATCCAAGTGCCACGCTGAATTCACTGCCGGACGCGTTCTGCACGCCCGAACTGCACATCCACACCGCTGAAGGCGAGAACCACACATTGCTGGAACATCTGCGACAAACCGCCAAATTTACCGGCGCCAGAGAGATCATCACGCTGGACGGCTTGCGTGTCGAATACAACGATGGATTCGGGCTGGCACGCCCCAGCAACACCACGCCGGTGATCGTGCTGCGTTTTGAGGCAGACAATGCAGACGCGCTGAAACGCATCCAGGAGGATTTCCGCAGGATATTTCAGCGGGCCGCGCCGCACCTGCATCTGCCGTTTTAGATAAGTACGTAAATCATTGCGTAGGGGCGTATGGCAATACGCCCTTTTTCGATATGCCACCAAACCACCAAGGGCGTATGCCATACGCCCCTACGTCCGCGCTACGATCAAATTCACTCCGCTGCATCATCCCCCGTGGCGGAAACCGTCTCACTCTGGTGCACCTGAATCCAATATGCCAACCGCTCGCTGAAGATTTCCCTGAACTGCTCAAGGTCGACCGGCTTGGGCACAAAACAGTTCGCACCTGCCTGATAACCCATCAGCACGTCAGCCTGCGTGTGTTCTGCTGAAAACGCCACGATGGGAATATCACGCGTACCGGCATGCATGCGCAACGTGCGCATTACCGCCAAACCATCCAGCTTTGGCAATTTCAGATCCATCAGGATGATGTGCGGCATTTGTTCATGTTTCGCAGCGCTGCCGTTCAGCCATTCCAGCACCGCATCGCCACCGCCCACCACAGTCAAATCGATCTTCGGACAACATTCAACCACAGCGTGGCGCGCTAAATCTATTGCCGACAAATCGTCCTCAACCAGCAACACGTTATAACGGCCTGTGTCCACCTGTACCGCTCCTTATGC
>DATBWQ010000042.1:0-17665 GCA_036514695.1 Gallionella sp.
CGAACGGCGCCGCTTCCGGCCAGCCATAATAGCCGTCGCCCACCCTCGTTGCGACGTTGCGGTAACCGAGAGATTTCAGTAATTCGCCCGCCTGTTTTCCCAGCGGCTCGATGATCTCGATGCTGTAAACCGAGCCGGCCATTTCCGCCAGAACCGCTGCCTGATAGCCGGAACCGGTGCCTATTTCGAGCACATTGCCGCCAGCCTTGACCATCATCATATCGGTCATCAGCGCCACGATGAAAGGCTGCGAGATCGTCTGCCCGTGGCCGATCGGCAGGGGACGGTTGAGATAGGCAAGCGCGGCCAGCTTGGCGGGCACGAATCGGTGCCGCTCCACTTTTTCCATTGCAGCGATGACTCCCCGACTGAGCGCGGAAATGCCGCTGTATGAAGATGTTTCAGCACTATCGGACAACACCTCCAGCACCATTCTATGGCGCGCCGCATCGAACTCCCCGCCCTGCGACGGGAAGGCAAAGCAAAAATAAAGGAATGCGCCCAACGCGAAATGGCGTTTCATCATTTTGTTTTGAGCGCACCGAGCAATTGCCGCTCCAGGTATGTTATTAACTAATCTACTGCCGCTGGTACCGCCCAACCAGTTGGGAACGGGCGATGATGTGGCCTTGCATGGCCTTTTCCAGTGCCGCCTTGGTGGGGCGCTTCAGATCCGGCAGCAATGTATCCAGCGCATAAAGTTTGAAAAAATAACGGTGCTTGCCTATCGGGGGGCACGGCCCTTCGTAGCCGGTATGGTGCCAGTCGTTCAGTCCCTGCAAGGTTCCCGGCGGGAGGCCTTCGGCAGCGGTAGTTTCGGGCAAACCATCGCTATCCGGTGGAATGTTATATATCACCCAATGCACCCATGTCATCCTGGGTGCCTCAGGATTTGGGGCGTCCGGATCATCGACGATCAATGCCAGGCTTTTCGAGCCGGCCGGCACGCCAGTCCATGTGAGCAGCGGAGAAATATTCAGACCATCACAGGTATGGCGCGCGGGAATCGCGCCATCATGCTTGAACGATAGCGACATGATGATCATGGGCATAACGATGTTCTCCTTTTCGCCGGGTAGCAAGCTGGTCTTGGCTTCTGCAACAGTCAGGGCTGCCGCAACAGAGATGCAGATCAGGGCGACACCCAGAACTGCAGTCCATATCAGGCGTCTGCGCCGGGCTCTGTTATTCATGTATCAGGTCACCGGCTTCATCTCAACCTTCTTGCCCAACTTCCACATCATCGCTTTCGTTCGTGCGCTTTGGCTCGTGTGTCTTGATGTCACCGCGAATTTTTTGTGCGTAGTCCTCAATTTTACGTTTGGCGGCATCGAAGGCATCGCGCAAGGCCACATAAACATCTTCGGCATGGTCGCGATTAACCACGATCTCGCTGCCTGGCATGCCGATGTCGATGCGCACATTGAACTGCCTGCCCTGATGATGGTGCTTGTGCGGCACCTCAACCACCACACGGCAGGACGTGATGTGATCGAAGAATTCTTCGAGCTTGTTCACCTTGTCGCGTATGTGCGTTTCCAGCGCCTCTGAATGGTCTGTGCCACGGATCGTGATCTGTAATGGGATCTGCATGAATTCCTCCTGAAATCGAGCCGTTCTAACGGCGGTTGTTGAAATGCATGTAAATCTGACCCGGGCAGTGCATTGAACCCAGATAATCCATTAGCCTCGAAACCCCCTCCAGCTCCCCCTTGTCAGGGGGAGTGCCCGGTCTGCCCCTCCCCTGACAAGGGGAGGTTGGGAGGGGTTGGGTTGGAAGTTCTGGCTAATGGACAATCTGGGTTGAATTTTGACCCGCCCTCAGTTTATCTCTGAAACGATTCAGGTTGTGGATGATTTTCTGGTTTTGGCCTCCTTTTCGGATTGAGTTAATCTGTTTCCAAAGCGGTAACTATTGTTGCCGTTCTCCAATATGGCGAGTTGCCCCTGCCTGCCAGCGGCCTTCTCCAGCTCTAGCGCATTGACCAGGCCGCAAATTGGGTCGTGTTGATAAAATACGGTGCCGCTCAGCTTATCTGATCCTTGAAACCGCATTTAAACCACGAAGAACACGAAGACCGCGAAGAAGCACAACGGGTTATCCAAATAACTGGATTCACCTTTTGGGTGATCGTTCAATATCATGCAATTCCATGATAAATCTTCGTGATCTCTGTGCACTTCGTGGTGAAGTGCTCTTTTTAGGCTGATATGGCTGACTTGGCAGAAAGCCCGATGGTGGGCATGAAGGCAGAGTTGTGACTCTTTACAAAGTCATGCCGGGCGGCATGGATGCAAAAAATTACGCGCTATCCGGCGGGCAGCATCATTCACTGCCGGATTCCCGTCGAACACGGAATTGTGTGGCGTCCCCAACGAGATTCGAACTCGTGTTACCGCCGTGAAAGGGCGATGTCCTAGGCCTCTAGACGATGGGGACTTAAACTTTGAAGCTCTTTTGGTGGAGATAAGCGGGATCGAACCGCTGACCTCTTGCATGCCATGCAAGCGCTCTCCCAGCTGAGCTATACCCCCGTATCTCGAAAGAGCGCGCATTATATTGATGCACACCCTGCTTGTAAAGCGCAATGCATGGCCGAATATCTGCGTCTGAAAATACTCACGTCTATGCTGCTCCCGAGACTCTAAAAAACATGAAATCTACCCACACTCTTTCACGAAGATCCTGTTTTTAAAATCAACGATGGCTGATTCATATGAACCACGACCAATCATGACTAATCAAAGAATCCGGTAGGGTGGATAAGCATAGCGCATCCACCTTGTTAAGCTTGCACGGTGGATGCGCTATGCTTATCCACCCTACACCTTTCGCGGAGAACAAATCTACTCTGCTCTTCTTATGTGGTGCGATTTAAACTGATGTGGAAGAAAAAGACGTTGTGCGGCGCCGATTTTCAACAATAGATCACGATGCTGTTCAACAGCGGCAGGCAGTTATTGTTCGATCACAAGTTGGGCAGCAATTCCCGGATCGTCTCAAGTGTAGTGCGTGCGCGTGCTCGCGCCCCGGCATCGGACAAGTCTCCGGGCTCATCCAGCCGTGCGATCTCCTTGCGCAGCTCAAGCAATTCATGGCGCTTGGAGCGGCGCCAGGCCAGCGCGAGATCCACCACCTTGTGCGGTACGGCCATCGCTGCATCTTCACTGAAATCCAGCGCCTCGACTTTTTCTATCAGTTCCCTGAATGGTTTCAGGATCGAGTCGACATAACGTTCCCATACCCAACCCGCGACCCACAACACCATGACATTGATCGCGATCAGGCCGATCACGCCGGCCAGAGCGGTTTTAAACAGCAACGGATAAATGTTCGGCTTGTCGGAAAAATGCACGCGATAAAGATTGGCGTCCACTACCTCGCCCATCTGCACATACATCATCCACAATGTGCCGGCGATCAGCAGCACCTCGAGCGTGACCAGCGCGATCAGCAGCCATTTTTGCACCTTGTCGTCCACATAGACGATGCGGCGCTTGATGGGATTGGATTGGGGCATCGTGTTCATAGGTCGTGGCATTCAAAGCAAAGTGACGTGGTGTTGCCGGATGTGATTACCTTGCCGTGGTTTTTGGTGAAAGTCTCGTGGCACGAGACGCAGCTCACCATGCCGTTCGGCAACTGTATCGTTTTCGGCAGTTCGGCTGCCGGCGTGTAGCCGCCATAAAGCTCTGCCTCAGCATAATTTCTTCCGACAGGGTGATTCTGGGAGCCATGGCGCACCACAAAGTTAGTATCAACCTGCACATCGCCCCTGTTGGAATGACACTCCATGCACTGCACCGAATAAGAATCCAGAGTCTGCCAGTTTTGCGAGTCGGGCATGCCCAGGTGTCCCGATAACATCACAGACTCGCCAGCGTCGAGCATGGCGTCGAAGAACGCCTGGCCGTGACAGGCGAGACACATGTCGCGACCGAGCAACGTGCCGCGCAGCTTGCCCGGCAAGTCGCTGTGCACCTCATGACAGGTACTGCAGGTGAGGTCGCCTTTCCAGTCGCGCGGGTAGTCAGCCGGAAAAATATAGCTGAGCGGCGGAGTAAGTCCGCTGGGATGGCTCATTTTCAGGGCATTGGCGTGACACTGGCCGCATAATTGTTCCTGGCTGGCGATCAGCATCGCGGCATTTTCGGTCGTGGTTTCGACATCCGCCATATGGCAGCCTGCGCAGGACTCATCGAGCGGGTGCAGGCCGGGGTTTGATACCATGGCATACAGCAAGGCGGCGAAGCCCAATACCGCGGACACTGCGAACGCGGCGATGCCGAGCTTACAGGCGCGCCGCACGTTCCAGCTCTTTCAGTTGCGCAATTGCGGCAGACGGGTCTTGCTGCGCCGCGAGTTGCGACAGCGCAGTGTCGGTTGCGGCGCGCAAGGCGCCATAGTGATTTTGCAACCTGATGCTGCTGCGCTTGATTAGCTGCTCTTCCTGCTTGAGCTGGTCTTTTTCTCGCGTCGGAATCGGCGCAACCAGCCCTTGCTCGATGAAGATCTCCAGGTTGCGCGCAAAGCGGTACAAAGGTCCGGCGATATAAAAACCGGTGTAAAGCGAAATCAGAAAGGTGATGACGCCGGAGAATGACACCAGAAACAAGCCTGTCACCAGCAAGGTGGGACCAAGATGCTGCCGGCTCAGGCTATGGGAACGGATGATGGTTTCGTAATTCACCCCGGATTTGTCGGTGATGAAAGTCAGCACCAGCACCATGCTGAGACAGGCCAAGCCGCCAACGATCAGCGCGATCCTGGAAACCAGGCGCAGGCGCAGCATAAAATGTGTTTTGTCCGCTGAGGATAGTTCCTGTTCCATGATCCGATGCATTGCTCCGGTCGATTATTCGGCAGGTAATTCTATTTCAAAAGTAAAACAATCTGTAGGTCGGGCTTAACATGCGACTTGCCGCTTGCGGCTTATTGAGGATTACATATTTGAAGACAGTGTCTCCGCATCTCGTAGGTCGGGCTACGCCCGACGCGGTGGGCAGAGCCCGCCCTGCGATGACTATTCCCGCAGACAGCCGAAGTAAAGCTCATCCGGCGCTTTTTTGTCAAGTGCCCAAGTCAAGCCCAAGTCAAGACTTGTTGCGCAGATGTTTTTCGATACGCGCCAGCACGGTCTCGCGCGGGAACAAGGCCAGCACGGCATCCACCGATGGGGTGTGCGTCTGTCCGACCAGCATCACGCGCAGCGGCATCGCCAGCCTTGGCATCTTCAGATTGTGCTTGGCCAGCAATTCTTTTATCAATGCAGCAATCGCGGGGGCTTCCCATGCTATATCCGCAAAGCGCACGGCGAGTTCGCGCAGCGCGGGAAGGACTTCGGGCAACAGGTGCGCATCCAGCAGTTCCTGCACCGGGTGTATTTCGATATAAAACACTTCCGCTTCATCCGCTAATTCGAGCAAGGTCGCCGTACGCTCCTTATACAAGGCGATCACTGCTTCCAGTTGTGGTACATCACTCACCTGCACACCGCGCTCTGCCAGATGCTTGCGCACCAGCTCGGCCAAGCGCGCATTGCCGGCCAGCTTGATGTAATGCTGGTTCAGCCAGCGCAATTTTTCCGGATCGAACTGCGCTGCTGATTTGCTGATGTGACGCAGATCGAACCACTCGATGAACTGCTGCATCGAGAAGATCTCTTCATCGCCGTGCGACCACCCCAGGCGCGCCAGATAATTGATCAGCGCCTCCGGCAGGAAACCGTCCTCGGCATATTGGATCACGCTCACCGCGCCATGCCGTTTGGAAAGGCGTTCACCATCGCTGCCCAGTATCATCGGCACATGCGCATATTGCGGCAGCGCCGCACCCAATGCCTTGAGGATGTTGATCTGGCGCGGCGTGTTGTTGACGTGATCGTCGCCACGGATGACTTGGGTAATACGCATGTCCAGATCGTCCACCACCACGCAGAAATTGTATGTCGGCGTGCCGTCGGCGCGTGCGATGATCAGATCATCCAGCTCGCTGTTCTCGAACACGATCTTGCCTTTGACCAGGTCGTCCCACGCCGCCACACCATGGCTGGGATTCTTGAAACGCACCACCGGCTTGATGCCATCCGGCGGAGCCGGCAGTACCTTGCCCTGCTCCGGGCGCCAATGACCGTCGTAGCGCGGCTTCTCGCCGCGCGCACGCTGTGCTTCGCGCATCGCGTCCAGCTCTGCCGGAGAGGTGTAGCAGTGATAGGCTGTGCCTTGATCGAGCATCTGCTGAATCACCGCCTTGTAGCGATCCATGCGCTGCATCTGGTAGAACGGCCCCTCGTCGTAGGCCAGATTCAACCATGACATCCCATCCAGGATCGCCTGCTCGGACTCCAGCGTGGAACGCTCCAGATCAGTGTCTTCGATACGCAAAATGAACGTGCCGCCCAGCTTGCGCGCGTATGCCCAGGAGAATAGAGCGGTGCGCGCACCGCCGATATGCAGATAGCCGGTGGGACTGGGAGCGAAACGAGTGCGTATGGTCATGACTTGAACGGAAGAGACAAATTGAAGCGCGCATTTTACGGGCTTTGCTGGTCGCGCGCACCAGGTTGTGGCGCAAGATGACTAATCGCAACGGGGC
The DNA here is from genome assembly GCA_036514695.1 of Gallionella sp. Lineage (GTDB taxonomy): Bacteria > Pseudomonadota > Gammaproteobacteria > Burkholderiales > Gallionellaceae > Gallionella. Next base: position 6,596 of record DATBWQ010000042.1, read on the forward strand.
AATTGACTGGGGGCGCTGCGATATGCTCTAATCCGCGCCCTCTTTCGGGCGGTTAGCTCAGCGGTAGAGCACTGCCTTCACACGGCAGGGGTCAGGTGTTCGAAACACCTACCGCCCACCACCGACTAACGCGCGCCGTGCCGCTCGAGTTGCAACACCGTCGCGTCATCTTTATTTTTCCGTGCGAGCTTGAGCGCCTGCGAACTCGGAACAGCGCCGCGATCAAGCAGCAATTGCACCATCTGCGTGTCCCGGTTCATGACAGCCGCCATCAACGGGGTCAAGCCGCTGGAACCCGGCTTGTCCACCCAGCGGCCAAAGTCCAGCAACTGTTTGACTGCATCCCTGTCACTTCGCAATACAGCAGTCAGGATATCGTTGTATTTCGGTGTGATTATCCTTGGCTCCGCAGCAGCCACGCCGGACTCCGGAAGCACCGCAGGTAATGGCGGTGTTGTTTGCTGACTCATGGCCGGTCTCGTTGGCGGCGTTTTAATCCTTGGCTTTTTCGGCGCAGATTTCCTCACGGCAGGCTTGGGCTTCACCGGTTCGGAAGCCGGTTCCAGGACCGGCTTGAGCAATTGAACCGGGGTAGCGATCGCCACATTGCCCGGCGCGGTGATGGCAGGCTGCTCTGGAGCAGTAGCCGGCGCGCCGGACACAGGCGCCGGAAGCTCTGATACAGCGGGAACAGCCGATGCTGCCTTTGGTCTTGGAGCAACCTTGGGCTTTGCACCAACCTTCACGGCTTGCTGCAACGCCACGGCGGACTCTTTTTCCAACTGCGGCAGGTACACATAGTAATAATAAGCCCCGCCTCCGGCCATGATGACAAGGCCGCCCGCTGCGATCGTCCTGATGGATATTCCACGAAGGTTGACCATGCGGATCACCTTTCGGCGTGCCGATGCAATCGCCGGCAAGGCCGTTGCATCAGCGTATGGTTGCGGGGTATGACTTCATCGCCGGCAGGAACAATTTCGTAAACGCTCATAAAGTATCCTTTGATTATTTCCGAGTCAGCTTCTGAATCACTTGCGCAAGCTACGCCGCAAACATCTAACGGTCAATATGCTGCCAGATGATCGCTGGCAAGTCTAACCGTAATATTACGAATCATTGATCAGCAACCCGGCAATATGTCCACCATCCCTTCCGGTGCTGTTATTTATCCGGTAGTGCGTGGTAGCTTGTATACGGTATCTCCATGCATTGACTGGCCGGAACAGCTGGAGGATACTGGGAATAGTAATTTTAACGAGAATTGTGAAAATGCACGATCAAAAATTGGATTCCTCTGTTCTTGTTCTTGCGCTGCTGCTCGCATTGTTTTCTTCGCCAGTTCACTCGGCCCCACCTGCCACTCCGGGCGTCAAAGCCGTGGTGGCAAAAGTCGGCGAGAGACCGATCACCCGCGAAGATATCTTGCATACGATGCAGATCGAAAAATTCTACAAATCACCCGAATTGTCAGAAGCAGACGCTTTGGTCATCATCATGCAGGATGCCATCGCGCACGAAGTCGCACACTCGGTCGGTGTGGACGTCACCCCGCGAGAAACACCGGTGAATTTCCCCTTCGTCAAACAATTCACCCCCCCGGGCGGGGAAGACTTCAAGTCACAAGAAACTCTTCCGCCTCAAGAACAAGCCTTTCACGTTAACGATACTGCTTATGCACAACTCTACGTCGTCCCAAAAATAATCAACCGCAAGCTGCGCCGTTATTTCAACACTACAGCAGACATCCATACTGCCGAACGGACGCGCATCGAACAAGCCCAACGGTTGGTCATCTCCGGCAAAAGTTTTGCCGATGCCGCAAACGCGACCGGGCTGATGACCGCACGGCTTGAATTGGAAAGCAAAGCAATTGAAGTGCCTGCCGCAATGATATCGAGCTTGCAGATCAGCCGGTATCTACCCCAAAACGACCCGATTTTCGATATCCTGAACCAACTTGCACCGGGTGCGATTCATCCCAATACCGTCGAGGATGACGACGGCTATCGCGTGCTGCGCCTGATAGCCCGCAACGACCAGAAATATACCATCGAGATCATTGAAGCGGCCAAGTCACAGTATGATACTTGGCTCAGGAAATGCGCCAGGGCGCTGCGCATCACGATCAGCGATGACGCGCTCAAGCGTGATATCAAACGGGACTATCCTGACATAGACTGGGTTAAACGGCTGTAGTGCCATGTAACACTTTAATCTTCGCAAACAAACCCCTCCAAACCTCCCCTTGTCAGGGGAGGCTTAAAGGCTTCCCCCTGAGAAGGGGGGACTGAAGGGGGTTGGTTTAAGGTGTTACTGTGTTCTAGCAGCCTGTCGGACTTACCGGGAATCCAGCAAAACATCCAGCCACTCCTTCCAGCGCCGGTATTTTTCAGGTAGTGCCGGTGCGTCGAGCGTTGCCGATATCTTTTTGCTTTCCCTGCAACATGCCGGCGCCATTCCGGCTGCAAGCAGCGCAGCACCTCGCAGGCTGGAATCAACCTGCGTCAAACAGTGGACATCGAATGGCACGCATTGGGCGATGCCCTGTTGCAAGCAAGCCGATTCGGATAATCCACCCGAGAGAAAGACGCGTTCGATGGCGGACTCGCGGTGAAAGTCTTCCAGTATCCGCGCCACGCGGAAAATAACGGCCTCCAGCAACAAAGCTGCGATGCGGCGTTGCGGCAAATGATCGACCGGCCGGGAAAACCGGATGCCGAGATCGTTCCTGAAATAAGGCGCGCCTAGTCCGCTGGGTTCCGCCAGGCAAAAGATGTCATCCGCGGCCAGATCTTCGACCCGGCATTCACCCGCGGGATAAGGCGCGAGCGCGGCGGCGATGGAGTTGAGCGTTCCTTCGACGGCAAAATGGGAATGCTGCGCGCTGTCCTGATACACCAGCGTCTGCAAATATCCATCTGACCCGGCATCCCCCTTTGGCAGGTAGCGGACGACAAAGCAGCCGGTACCCAGATTTGCCAGGGCTTCCGCGCGATCTTCCCTGACACTGGCGAACAGCGCGGCGGATTGGTCGCCGACACTGGCTGTCAGAGTCAAGCCATTACTCAGCCGCAAATCCATCCCGGCAGAAGACCTGATCTGCGGGAGGGTGTGCATGGGTATGCCGAACAGATCACAGAGCGTGGGCGACCATTGCTGTTGCCGGATATCCATCAGCAGCGTGCGCGCCGCCATCGAAGCGTCGGTAACATGATGCTTGCCGCCGGACCAGCGCCAGATCAGAAACGTATCCAGCGTGCCTGCCAGCAACTCGCCGCGTTCCAGCCGTGTCTGCCATGCAGGGTTCTCCTGCAACACGATGCGAAGCTTGGGTGCGAAATAATAGGGCGTCAGCGGCAAACCGGTAAGACTGCGGATGGATTTCTCGTGCGCCCGCAAGGCATCGCAACTGGCCGCACCGCGATTGTCCTGCCATGAGATCAGCGGCGTGAGCGGTAGGCCGCTGGATTTTTCCCAGATCAAAAAAGATGAGCGCTGGCTGCACAGTCCGAAAGTTTTACAACCATCCGCTTGCGCAAGGCATACGCTGAGCACCTGATCGGCAACCGCCGCATAGGCCAGCGCATCGCTCTCATAGCGTCCAGCATTGACGGTAATTTTCGGGGCGGGGCGTGCAACGATGTTGCTGAGCGCACCGTCCTGTTCAAGCAAGCCGGCCTTGATCGAGGTGGTACCCAGGTCAAGCGCGATGGATGCGATCACAGGGTAAATTTGTTCTCGGCGAAAAATGTAGGGTGGATAAGCGCAGCGCATCCACCTTTTTGAGCTGGCATGGTGGATGCGCTGCGCTTATCCACCCTACTACTTTTTGATTGCACAAGGTTCAGAAAATCAGCCATCGTTGATTTTTAGAAAAAATCTGCAAGAACAAATTTACCCTGGATGCGTTCAATGTAAATTCACCATTTGGGTGATCCGTTACAATTGCAGGGCGTGATGAATCACGCCCCTACAGGCTTCAATTTCCCGGTCTATCGCGGCCTCATCCCAACCCATCACGGGGGCGACAGTTTCCGCGATACGACGCAGCGTGTCTTCACTGAGCTGTGCCAGGATCAGCAACGGCATGCGGCGGCGCAGCAGATCGTTCAGGTGTATGACCATTTCGTTGCGGGCGCAATACAATAGATCAGCGTAAATGAATGGCAGCCCAGGAGCGATGCGTTCGGCCAAACGGGGATCGTCTTCCATGCTGCGCAACACTTCCTCAACTCGCTTGCCATGCCGGCGGATCAGCCACTTCGCGCATTCCTGATCGATGCCGAGCCGGCTTGCCTGAGCGCTTACGGCAATCGACCACTCGGAAAAATCTTCATCCGGCGTCCACGGGAATGGGCGGCTGCCGGTTTGGCACGGCACATCGACGCCAAGCTGTGCGCACACCGTGTTGACTATGCATGCTGCATCTTCCCTGGCTGAAGTGAGTTTTCCGCCGATGGAGTAATGCATGCCGTTATTTGCGGTTTTCAGCTCCCAATCGCGGCTGGCAGATGATAGCGAGGCTTTGTCACTGCGCTTCATCACGCGCAAACCGGCATAGCTGCCAACCACATCCTTTTCCGTCCAGGCAGTTTTGAGAAAGTGATTGGCTTCATCAAGGAGATAGGCAACCTCTTCAGTCTCGACCGCGACATGCTCAAGATCGCCCTGGTAATCGTTATCGGTAGTGCCCAGCAACGTCATGCCGTACCAGGGGATCATGAAAAAAACCCGGCCATCCGATCGTGCAGTCAACAGCAGTGCTCCATCTGCCGGTATCGCCGGCATGACCAGATGGATACCCTTGCTCAGCCGGCACCATGCGCGTCCCGGCTCTGCGGCCGCGATCCATTGGCCGGCGGTATTGACGATTTGCCTGGCGCTGATTTCTGCACCGGCGTTGGTGAGACTGTCCTGAACCGTCGCCCCGCTTGCCTGCCCATTCTTTGCCAATGTTCCCGTCAGCTTGCAATGATTCACGCATACCGCTCCGGCGTTCATCGCCCCCGCGATCAATTCCAGCACCAGCCGGGCATCATCGGTCTGCGCATCGCCGTAGGTGAAGCCGCCGCGCAAACCGGTAATATCAAGGCAGGGAAAGTGTTCGGAAAATGTTCTCTGCTTGAAGTGACGATGACTCATATCCTTGGCAGGAAAACCGGCGAGAATATCGTACAGCGTCAAACCGGCCTTCAGCCGCAACATGCCGATGCGGCTGCCGGCATATACCGGCACACCGAAACGCAGCGGCCAGACACGATGAGGTGCCATCTCCAGCAGCATCTGCCGTTCCGCCAGCGCTTTCCTGACCAGCTTGAAATCAAAGGTTTCCAGATAGCGCAAGCCGCCGTGGATCAACTTGCTGGATGCCGAAGAGGTCGCGCAGGCCCAGTCGCCCTGCTCCACGATGGCGACGCGCAAACCGCGCAAGGCGGCATCATAGGCTGTCCACGCGCCATAGATACCGCCGCCGCAGACCAGCAGATCGAATTGCCGGCCTGCCAGCAAGGAAAAATCGCGCTTCACTGATCCCTCATCCTTGGTCCCTCATCCCTGGTCCCTCATCTGCAGCGCTTGTTGCGGAACATCGCTGATCAGTATGTCCACTCCCAACTCCAGCGCCTTGTTTATTTCCTCGTCGCTATTGCAGGTGTAGACAGCGATACATTTGTCATGACTGCGCAGCAGCTTGACCATGGGCTCATCAAGGGTTGCGATGGGCAGGCAGAATCCGTAAAGGAAAGGCTGCGCGGACAGGATACGCTTCGCATCCTCTATCGTCTGATCGGTTTCAAAGTTGTAAATCAGCGGAATCTCCGGCCTGCACTGGTGAGCATAGACCAGGCTGCCAAGATCGAACGAGGAAACCATGATGGCATCGCCGGCTGCCGGAGCGACCATAGCCATGGTTTTCCGCACTTTTATCTCATGCCGGTAGGATGCCTCCCATTCGCGATTCTTGATCTCGATCAGCAATCGGCAGTTGTTCCGGTATGCCTCCAGGAACGCCTGCAATGTCATGATCCGCTCATCCTTGTCTCTTGTGTCCGTTTCCGAGTAGATCAGAAAATTCCCGGTAAAGTCGAAGGTCTGCAACTGGGCGTGATTGAAATCGTCGATGTGCTTGCTGGGCACGCCGAGTTTATCCAGGAAGCGGTCGTGCCAGAGCACGGGAATCTCATCGCGGGTAAGCTGAACGTCTGTCTCGATGCCGTCGATCGGATATTCCAGCGCCTTGTCGAAAGCACATCGGGTGTTTTCAGCACCCTCTCTGTTTGCGCCACGGTGCGCGTATATCAGGCATTTCCTGGCACGATCTGTTTTTTTTATCTGCATATCCTGTCCATGCGGGGAACGAACTTATTGATCCGCCCAGCAAATAGTATCACCGTCATACCGGCCCTTCGACGGGCTCAGGATAAACTGACTTACAGTCAGGCCGGTATCCAGTGGCGCGCAAGGCGCGCCGATACTTGTTTCTGCTGGATTCCGGGTCAAGTCCGGAATGACGAGGTTCATAGTGTTTGTTTGCCGAATCAATATGGGAGTGGTCAAGGCAAATCATCGATGAACCTTTTCATCGATACTTTGAGCGCCGGAAAATTCGGGTTGTACATCAAACGGCGAAGTATGCCGGCCTTCAGGTTCTTCTCGGTCAGCTCTCCTTGCAGGATCATATGGGGATTATTATTGCAGGCGGCGTATTTTTCAATATCGTCCGGATAATAATGGATGCAATTGGAATAGTCTCCCTCGGCGCCATAGTGCATGTCTCCGGGTGGTAACACGATGGCCGTATGGGCGGAACTCAATATCCTCTGCTCGGGGAAAACGCTGTTGACCACTTCCAGTCTTTCAGCAGGAATAGCGGGTGGCAACTTTTCCGGAGTCGTGGTGTAAAGCACCAGTTTGCTGCAAGGATGGCTCGCGCGCGCCATGAATTCCAGCGTGGCCGTGGTATCGACGGTCACATCATCCGAGCTGGCTGCGGCGAATACCGGGATGCCCACATCATGTTTCTGCAATTGCACGCCGAGCTCCTTGATCAGCGCATGCATCTGGGCGGCGCCATTCTTTGCAAACGACTCATACTTGTAGATGTCGGTGTCTGGCCTGATGCTCACCCATTCCGCCGAAGGTATCAGCCAGCTATACCACTTGTGCCAGTTGGCGAATCTCGCCTGTGATGTAATTCGCAACGCGGGAGAGAACAGCAACAGGCCGCGCACCCGCTCATCGCGCAGGCTGTGGAAAATACTCAGCGCAGCGCCGGCGGAGTACCCCGCCAGATAGACCTCATCAACTTCCTCGGCCAGCCTGTCGCTGCCATATGCGACCGCCTTGGCCCACTCCTGCCATGTGGCATCGAGCAGATCCCCCGGCTGCGTGCCATGCCCCGGCAACAATATCGCCATGACGCGAAAGCCGTTCTCCTGAAAGAACGCAGCCAGATGCCGCATGAAATAAGGGGAGTTGGTCAGGCCATGCGTGAGCAGCACGCCACGCCGATAGGTCTTTGCATGCCCAGCCGGACTGCCGGCTGCCGGTTTCAGTTCGAACGGCGCATTACCGTCGACAACTTCTCCCGGATTGACAGCACCCAATGCAGAGTGCGCTCTGATAAGCATGTTTCGATTATGTGCCACATACTCCGCAAACGCCAATTGGCCTCCATTGAACCACGTGTTCAATCCGGACGGCTGGTGCCGTGCCTCAAGCGGCGGATTCGCTGCCCCCAAGATACTTCGCAATCGTTGCATTACCACCTCTGAGCGGAGCCCCTTTAGTATGGGCGGGCAAATTATGCCGCAGATCGCTGCCAGCCGGCGTAAAACTGGTTAGCGAATTCGTAATCCGATTACTTCAACCTGGAGAAAGCATTTGGCCACAGAGAACACAGAGATCACCGGGGAAAAACGACGATTGAAACAAGGGATGGATTCACCGCCTCGGTGAGTCGGAGAAACGTGTCAAACCTTCATCCTCTCTGTGTGCTCTGTGAACCCTGTAGCTTGACCTTGATATTTATTTTGGTTCACGGCACGATGCGAGTATGAAAATACTTTTTCTACAGCTTCGTTAGGCATCATCCATTGTGCCGGCGCGATCATGCTCTTACGACTGGCCGCTGACGCTGTGCTATTGATCCATCTGGCGTTCATCCTGTTCGCCGTTTTGGGTGCCGCAATCGCGGCGCGGTGGCGCTGGATCCCGCTTGTGCATCTTCCGGTTGCCGCTTGGGCGTTATTTGTTGAACTCACTGGTCGCAGCTGCCCGCTCACCAACCTGGAAAACTATCTCCGTATCAAGGCGGGACTATCGGGTTATACGGAGAGCTTTGTTGAGCACTATCTCCTCGCAATCATCTATCCTGCCGGCCTCACCCGAGAAATCCAGTTTGCGCTCGCTGGTGTAGTCATCGTCGTCAACACTGCAATCTATGGTTGGCTGTTTGTATGCAAGCGCGTTTCGAATGGAAGAGATGCCTAATCCCTCTGTCAACCACTTTACCGGCCATTCCGGCAGGCTCTGGAAAACACCGGGCAAACACTATAAGCCCGCTCGCCGTTCCGTGGTGCATCGCCCGACCGAAATTTGAAGTAGAAATAGAGCCCGATATCATGCGGCACCTTTTTCGCCCAATTGCGATACACCTTCGCCACCTGCGCCCGGTCCTGGCATTCCTCTGCCTCGTTCCTACGCAGCCCGTGGTTGCCGGTGAGTTTATCCCGGCTGACAATGTGGATCTCTATTCACGGGCGCTCGCGGATGTGCCGTCGGCGGCCTCCGAGGACATGCTGACGAATCCCGGCGATCCGCCGCCCAACCTTAGTCTGCGCAACTCCCTGATCATCGGCACTAACGCGACGCTGGTCGCGGCCTACGGCTCATACAACTGGTGGCGGACCGGGTTTGGCGGCGGCTTCGACACGGCCAATGAAGGCTGGCTGGGCGCCGGAACCAATTTCGGCGGCGCCGACAAGCTAGGCCACATATACAGCAACTATGCCGGCGTGCGGCTGCTGACGCCCCTCTTCGAATCGGCGGGTAATGGCCGCGGTGCGTCGGTCTCGCTCGCGGCATGGTCGACGCTGGGCATCTACACCGCAGTTGAGGTCGTGGACGGATACTCGCGCAACTGGAAATTCAGCCCGCAGGACGCGATCGCCAACGTGGCCGGCGCGATGCTTGGTGCAGCGCTCGAGACTCATCCCGAGTTCGATGCGATTTTCGATTTCCGGCTCGACTATCGCCGCTCGCCGCGTGCGTCGAATTTCGATCCGTTTGGCGATTATTCCGAGCAAAGGTATCTGTTCGTGACCAAGGCCGATGGTTTTGCGCCGCTGCGCGCGAACAGGTTCCTGCGCTATTTCGAAGTCGCGCTCGGGTATGGCACACGCGGTTACGACACTGGCGGAGAGCACCGCCGCGACGCATATCTCGGTCTCAGCCTCAACCTGGCACGCCTGCTGGCCGACGGCGCTTACGACGGCAGCATGCATTCGACTGCATTCCAGCGCGGGACCGATCGCCTGTTCGATCTGGTGCAGTTCCCGGCCATCGCTTACATGCGTAGGGATTTGAATTGAGGAGGATATGTCAACCGGGCTGACCCTGCTCTCCGGCGTGGATGCGGCACGCGACAGACGAGCCGCCTTGCGCGCCGGCATGGCGCATATGCCGGATTCGGAATAGTATGACGCTCCGACTGGACACAAGGTTACGCAAATGAACCTTCCCCCTTCCCCGCCCCAGCGCGAACAGCCGCGCGCCACGCAGCCACCCCGTCCCGATTCCATGAGCGATGCAGAACGGCTGCTCGGCATCGTGTGCGGCCTTGCCCGCGAGCTGCGGCCAAACGCACCCGACGTGGAAAGTCTGGGCATGAATCATGCGCTGGAGCGCGATTTCGGTCTGGATAGCCTGGCGCGCGTGGAGCTGCTGGTCCGCATCGAGCGCGAACTGTGCACAAGGCTGGACGAAAAAGCATTCATTGCTGCCGAGACGCCGCTCGATCTGCTCAGGCTGATAACAACCGCTGCAGGCGCCGAGACGCCCGCTCCGGACGGAACACCGATGGTTGCCGAGACTAAGGCCGGCCATCCGCCGGAAGCCGCAGCCACGCTGATCGATGTGCTGGACTGGCATGTCGCGACGCACGGCGAGCGGGTGCACATCACGCTTTATGGCGAAGAGGAACGAGCGGAGGATATTACCTATCGTATGCTGCAGGAACAGGCCAAGGCGCTGGCTGCCGGCCTGCTCGAGCATGGGCTGGTCTCCGGCGACAAGGTGGCGATCATGCTGCCCACCGGGCGCGGATTCTTCGCCGCCTTCTATGGCGCGCTCTACGCCGGCTGCGTGCCGGTGCCGCTGTACCCGCCGGTGCGACCTTCGCAGATCGAGGATCATATGCGCCGCATCGCCGGCATCGTCGACAATGCCCAGGCCGCCATGCTCATCACGGTAGACCAGGCCAAACCGCTCAGTCACCTGCTGCGCGCGCAGTGCGAATCGCTGCGCAAGGCGCTGACCGTCGCGGACTTGTCTGTCCCCGGCGCGCAACTGCCCTCTCCGAAGCTGGGGCCTGCGGACATCGCCTTCCTGCAATACACTTCCGGCAGCACCGGCAACCCAAAGGGGGTCGTACTGACCCACGCAAACCTGCTCGCCAACCTGCGGGCGATGCAGCGCGCCTCGGGCATCACCTCCGCGGACACCTTCGTGTCCTGGCTGCCGCTCTACCACGACATGGGGCTGATCGGCGCCTGTATGGGCAGCCTGTATGTCGGATTCAGGCTGGTGCTGATGTCGCCGCTCGCCTTTCTCGCCCGTCCGGGGCGCTGGCTGCAAACCATTCACCGGCATCGCGCCACCGTTTCGGCGGCGCCCAACTTCGCCTACGAACTGTGCGCCAACAAGCTCGACGACCGCGACCTCGATGGTCTCGATCTGAGCTGCTGGCGGCTGGCCTATAACGGCGCCGAGCCGGTCAGCCCGGACACGCTGGAGCACTTCGCCGCGCGCCTCGCCCGTTGCGGCTTCAGCCGCGCCGCAATGACGCCG
>DATBWQ010000043.1:0-30827 GCA_036514695.1 Gallionella sp.
CCCGCCGCACCGGTTGAAGCCGCGGCTCCGCCCAAGAAGGGCAAGGCGGCCAAGGCCCTGAACGAGCAGGAGTTAGCAGCGCGCGAAGAAGAAATGCGTTTGCAGGCCGAATTGGCGACACGGCAGGCAGCCGATGCGCAAGCCAAGCAGGAGCGCGGAAAACGCAAGACGACCAAGAAGGCAGCCGAATCCGAGCCCGCCGCAGCAGAACTGAAAAAGGTTGAAGAGGTCGCGCCGGTTACGGCCGCTCCGGTGGTCAATCTGGCTGAGGGCACGTTGCACAAGCCGGTACCCAAGCCGGGCGACAAGATAATCAAACCGGGCAAAAAGCCCAAAATAACTGAGGCCAAGAGTAGTCCGTGGGACGAAAAAGGCCACAAGAAGCGCACACCGGTCAAAGCCGGCGAGAAAACCGGTGTCTGGACCAGCCCGGTGCGTGCGCCGCGCCATGACAGGCACCCCAAACATGCAGCACAGGAAACCGCGCATGCGTTTTCCTTGCCAACTGAACCTGTGGTGCATGAAGTGGCTGTGCCTGAAACCATCACAGTCGCCGAATTGGCTCAGAAGATGTCGATCAAGGCTTCGGAAATCATCAAGGTGTTGATGAAGATGGGTTCGATGGTGACTATCAACCAGGTGCTCGATCAGGAGACCGCGATGATCGTCGTGGAAGAGATGGGGCACATCGCCAAGGCGGCCAAGCTGGACGATCCGGATGCTTATCTGATCGATGCCACCGAGCCGCAAAATGTGGCTCTCGAACCCCGTGCGCCGGTCGTTACCGTGATGGGACACGTCGATCACGGCAAGACCTCGCTGCTCGATTATATACGCCGTACCCGCGTCGCATCCGGCGAAGCGGGCGGGATCACGCAGCACATCGGCGCGTATCACGTCGATACCCCGCGCGGCATGATCACCTTCCTCGATACCCCGGGCCACGAGGCGTTCACTGCGATGCGCGCGCGCGGCGCCAAGGCGACCGACATCGTGATCCTGGTTGTGGCCGCCGATGACGGCGTGATGCCGCAAACCAAGGAGGCCATCGCCCATGCCAGGGCCGGCAACGTGCCGCTGGTGGTCGCCGTGACCAAGATAGACAAACCCGAAGCCAATGTCGAGAAAGTTAAACAGGAGTTGGTTGCCGAAGGCGTGACGCCGGAAGATTGGGGTGGCGAAGCGATGTTCGTCGAGGTGTCATCCAAATCCGGGCAGGGCATAGACCAGTTGCTGGAAGGCGTGTTATTGCAAGCGGAAGTGCTGGAATTGAAGGCGCCGCGTGCCACGCATGCCAAGGGGCTGGTGATCGAAGCGCGCCTGGACAAGGGCAAAGGCCCCGTGGCCACCGTGCTGATACAGTCCGGCACGATGAAGCGCGGTGACGCGGTGCTGGTCGGTTCGGTATTCGGCCGGGTGCGCGCGATGCTGGACGAGAACGGCAATGCGGTCAACGAGGCGGGACCATCCATTCCGGTGGAGATACAGGGCTTGTCCGAAGTGCCCGCTGCCGGTGAAGAACTGATGGTATTGGCTGATGAGAAACGCGCTCGCGAGATCGCTCAGTTCCGGCAGGGCAAGTATCGCGGCGTGAAGCTCGCCAAGCAACAGGCCGCCAAGCTGGAAAACATGTTCGAGCAGATGGCGGAAGGCGAAGTGCGCACCTTGTCGCTGATCGTCAAGGCGGACGTGCAGGGTTCTGCCGAGGCGATCGCGCAATCGTTGCAAAAACTCTCCACCAGCGAGGTCAAGGTCAATCTGATCCATGGCGGGGTGGGAGCGATCACCGAGTCGGACATCAATCTGGCGCTGGCTTCCAAGGCGATCGTGATCGGCTTCAATACCCGCGCCGATGCGGCCGCACGCAAGCTGGCCGAAGCCTCCGGCGTGGACATACGCTACTACAACATCATCTACGCGATGGTGGACGAGATCAAGGCCGCACTGTCCGGCATGCTGGCCCCGGAGAAGCGGGAAAGCATCATGGGCATGGTCGAAGTGCGCCAGGTGTTCACCGTTTCCAAGGTCGGCACGATCGCGGGTTGTATGGTGCTGGAAGGCATGATCAAGCGTGGCGCCAGGGTGCGCGTGCTGCGCGACAACGTGGTGATCCATGATGGCGAACTGGATTCGCTGAAGCGCTTCAAGGATGACGTGAAGGAAGTGAAAGCCAATTTCGAGTGTGGCCTGTCGGTGAAGAATTTCAACGACCTGGTGGTGGGCGACAAGCTCGAAGCCTACGAGATCATCGAGGTGGCGCGCGCATTGTAATTGTAAATCTTGCCGGCACTGTAGGGTGGATAAGCGCAGCGCATCCACCAACGCGCGGTGGATGCGCTGCGCTTATCCACACTACAACTACAACTTTCGGCAATATTCCTGACTGCTGAGCAAATAATTATGGCCAACTTCGCCAGAACCGACCGCATCGCCCAGCAGATCCAGCGTGAAATTGCCGAACTGGTGCGGCTACAGATCAACGACCCGCGCGTGCGTCTGGTGACCATCACCGGCGTGGAAGTGGCCCGGGATTATTCCCATGCCAAGGTGTTCTTCACCCGCCTGGACGGCAAGCATGAAGAAGCTCAGAAAGGTCTGGACCATGCCGGCGGCTTCCTGCGCAGCCAGCTGGCGCACAGCATCAAGCTGCGCGTCATGCCGCAACTGCATTTCGTGTATGACGCATCGGTGGAGCGCGGCAGCCATTTGTCGCAACTGATCGATCAGGCGGTGGCCAGTGACAAGCTGCATTCCGACAATTCAACCCCTCCCGGCCTCCCCTTGTCAGGGGAGGAGTAGTTGTAGGGCGGGCTATGCCCGCCAGTTGTCGGGCGCAGCCCGACCTGCGATTTATTTTACCTTTGGAATGGAATAATCTGTAATGGCGCGTAACTTTCGCCCAATAGACGGCGTGCTGCTGTTTGATAAGCCGCTGGAATCAAGCTCCAACACCGCGCTGCAGAAAGTCCGCCGCCTGTTCCGTGCCGAGAAAGCCGGGCACACCGGCACGCTCGATCCGCTCGCCACCGGCTTGCTGCCGATCTGTTTCGGCGAGGCCACCAAATTCTCGAATGCCTTGCTGGATGCCGACAAAACCTACCGCGCCTTGTTGCGCCTGGGGCAAACCACCAGCACCGGCGATGCCGAAGGCGAGATCACTGCGGAACACACGGTCGAGGTTGAACAGGCCGGTGTCGATGCGGTGCTGGCAAGATTTCGCGGCGAGATCCAGCAGCTTCCCCCGATGCACAGCGCGCTCAAACATCTGGGCAAGCCGCTCTATGAATACATCCGCAAAGGTGAAACCGTGGAACGCGAACTGCGCAACATCGTGATACACGAGCTGGTGCTGAATGCTTTTTCCGGCAACCAGATGGATATCACCGTGCGCTGCAGCAAGGGGACCTATATACGCACACTCGCCGAAGACATCGGCGCGGCACTCGGCTGCGGCGCGCACCTGATCGGCCTGCGCCGCACCGCGATCGCGCATTTCGACCTGCGCGACAGTCATACCTGGCAGCAACTGGAGGCGATGACCGAGGCCGAACGCGATGCCTGTATCATGCCGCTGGAATCCCTGATACCCGATATGCCCCAGTTGCAATTGGATGCCGTGCAGATCAAACGCCTCGCGCAAGGTCAGCGCCTCGCGCTGGACACCGGTTTGCCCGATGGCAAGGTCAGACTGCAAGGCCCGCAGGGATTCATCGGAGTAGGGCTGTTGCAAGGTCGTCGCCTGGCGCCTGACCGGTTGTTGTCCGGTGTGGCGAAACTGGCTGCCGCCGGTTCGCCTTAAGGGGCGAGCATGATGATCACTCTCAAGCAAAGTTGAGAGCACGCATCGCGGCCTGATCCGGTGTTGTCTTTGGCGGAGCAACAAATCCGCTCGACCAGCGTCAATCGGTTTTGATATGGTGCTTTACTCTATACAAAGGTCGTGTCCATAATCCATCTCTGGCAAGACGTGAAGGAGGCAACAAAATGAAAGCCAATAACGCAGTATGCACCTGACCGTTGGTGAGCCGATGGAAGCCAGCCTTGCACGTGCCACGGCTGCCATGAAGGCCGCCAAACAAGGCAAATCCGCACAACCTTATTTCGGCGTTGGCTTCGACGAAGTCGGCGAAATGTTTGCTGTCTTCACACCCAAGCGGTGGGAATTGATAGGTGCGTTGCGGGAAAGTGGCGCGACTACCATCGCTGAACTAGCCCGCCAACTCAAGCGTGACTACAAAAATGTCTACAACGATTGCGAGCGCCTGATTGAATGGATGGCGATTGAAAAGGACGAAAACGGCCTGGTCTTCGCGCCTTATTCCGAGATCGTGGTGGACATGAAATTGCCGGACAAACGAGCGGCGTGATTAAACTTGAGACATGAGTTAACACGGGCCCCTTGAAAATGATTCGAGCATGGCTCCTTTGATAGTCTGAACATAGTGGTTTATATGACTGCTTCCGCATCACTTTCGAACTCAAGCCGGCTTCCTGTCTACGCGATGGCTGGCGCCATCTTCGCGATACTGTTCCTGTTTCACATCTATCCGATCGGCCTGGGCGATGTGTACTGGCATCTCAACACCGGACGCTGGATCTGGGAGCACGGCGCACTGCCGGGCAGCGATCCATTCACCTATACGATCGGTGACACGCTCGATGCCCGCCAGCGTTTGATATTGCAGGGCTACTGGCTGGCGCAATTATTGTTCTTTGCCGCACATGCCGCCTTCGGCCCGTGGGGGCTGGTCGTACTCAAGGCCGCGTTGTTCGTCACGCTCTATGGGCTGGTGTGGCGCACCATGCTCAAGGCGCGCGTCGAACCCCTGTTGGGACTGCTGGCGATACTCACCCTACCGTGGCTGCTGTATCGCTATGACGAGCTGCGTCCGCAGATTTTCTCGTTTATCGGCGTGGTGCTGGTGTACATGAATATCAGCAGTGCGCTCGCCAGGCTGCGCGGCGGCGTCGCGCATCCGGGTGCGCTGATCGCGTTGCCTTTCATCATGCTGCTGTGGGCCAATTTGCACCCCGGATTCATTTTGGGCTGGGTCATCATCATCGTCATGCTGGCAGGCGCGGCGTTCGACCGGTGGCGCGGCACGAATGCACTGGAGCGCCCAGCATTGCGGCGTTTATTCATCTGGTGCGGCATGGCATTGCTGGCCTCGCTGGCCAATCCGCTGGCCGATGCATTTATTTCGAACATGGGCGCACTGCAAAGCCCGTTTACGCGCGAGATCGACGAATTCCTTCCGCTTGCCGATTATGCGCGGATGTATCAGCAGCCGTTCCTGTTCTACGGCGTACTGGCCATTGCGCTGGTGACCCTGGGCGTGCTGATTTGGCGCCGGCAGCACACCGATCCCGCGCATGCGTTCCTGTTCATCGGCTTCACCGCCGCCGGTTTTTACTCGTTTCGCTACATGATCTTTTTTGTATTGATAGCGCTCATCATCGTCATGCCGCATGTCTCGGCATTAGCGGAGCGACACTTCGCCAGGGCGCGGTCATTGCTGTTTGCGTTGCTGCTCGCGGCGCTGTCAGGCGTGGGCTATCTCACATTCCAGCACGGCGCGTGGAAACTGGGAGCCGTGGAAACCACCTATGTGCCGGAGCATGCCGCCGAGTGGATTCTCACCCGGCATCCGCCCGCGCCGCTGTTCAATGCCTATGAATACGGCGGCTATCTGGGCTGGCGGCTCGCGCCGGATTACCGGATGTTCATCGATCCGCGCTGCCTGGATCATGACGTGCAAGACGCCTACCAGACGGCCCGCGGTGGACATTATCGTGCAGTATTCGAAAAATATGGCGTGAACAGCGTGGTGTTCTATCTTTTCACCCCATTGCTCAACAGCATTCCCGAGGTCACGCTTTATCTGCTGATGGATCAGCAATGGGATGTGGTCTATGTGGACAGACTTTCCGTGGTGCTGGTCAGGCGCGACCGGAACATCCTGCCCGTTATCGACAAGGCGCCGCTTCTGGATCATCTGCAACAGGTGCTGGAGCGAACCCTTGCGGCCACACCTGAAGATACACAGGCGCATGTCCAGTACGGGCGTGTACTGCTGTATCGCGGCAATGTCGCCGGTGCGCGGCAACACTTCAGCACTGCGCTGCAAATCAATCCGCAACTCCGGGCGGCTCGACTTTATCTGGAAGCAATAACCCGCCAGCAGAAATGACGTGAAGGAGGCAACAAAATTAAAACCAATAACGCAGTACTCCACCTGACCGTCGGCTGGCAGTTTCAGATGTTCTGATCGGAATAACTCTTGGCCTTGATTGTCATTGCCGAAGTGCCGATAATGCAGGTCATCGGGGATAAAGCAGCCTCCCCGCTTCAAGACAATTCATCGTCCAAGGTCTGCTCTGAAATGGGAAATCTTCCAGGGAGGAGTCATGGACACATCGCAGCAGCAACTACCCGACAACACACAAGCCCCTGAAC
The DNA here is from genome assembly GCA_036514695.1 of Gallionella sp. Taxonomy (GTDB): domain Bacteria; phylum Pseudomonadota; class Gammaproteobacteria; order Burkholderiales; family Gallionellaceae; genus Gallionella. The sequence goes on from DATBWQ010000043.1 coordinate 6,458, forward strand.
CGGTCACGCTGGCTCAGGCTTTCTGGTACTGGCTGAAACTGGGCTTCATCAGTTTCGGCGGGCCGGCGGGGCAGATCGCCATCATGCATCAGGATATGGTCGAGAAGAAGCGCTGGATCTCCGAGCGGCGCTTCTTGCACGCGCTCAATTACTGCATGGTGCTGCCGGGTCCGGAAGCCCAGCAGCTTGCTGTTTATATCGGCTGGCTGATGCACAAGGGCTGGGGCGGCATCATCGCCGGCACGCTGTTCGTGCTGCCGTCGCTGTTCATTTTGATATTCCTGTCGTGGATCTATCTCGCCTACGGCAACGTTCCGGCGGTAGCGGGGGTGTTGTACGGCATCAAACCGGCCGTCACTGCCATCGTGCTGTTTGCCGCTTACCGTATCGGCTCGCGCGCGTTGAAACATGGTGTGCTCTGGGCGATGGCGGCTGCGGCGTTTCTTGCGATCTTCGCATTCGATGTGCCTTTCCCGGCCATCGTGTTGACGGCTGGCTTGATCGGCTACTTCGGCGGCAGAGTTGCACCTGAAAAATTCGTCACCGGCGGCGGGCATGGCAAGGCAAAAGACAGTTATGGCGCAGCGCTGATCGCCGACGACACCCCGGCTCCCGAGCACGCACGCTTCAGTTGGGCGCGGTTTCTGCGCGTGTCGCTGGTGGGTGTGGCGATCTGGTCAACCGCGATGACGTTGCTGGTCGTGCAATTCGGTTGGCAGAACGCGTTCACGCAGATGGGCTGGTTTTTCACCAAGGCCGCGCTGCTGACTTTCGGCGGCGCTTACGCGGTGCTGCCCTATGTTTACCAGGGTGCGGTCGAACACTACCACTGGCTTACTCCGCTGCAAATGATGGACGGGCTGGCATTGGGCGAAACCACGCCGGGGCCGCTGATCATGGTGGTGGCGTTCGTCGGTTTCGTCGGCGGCTGGGCTCAGGCATTGTTCGGCCCGGATGCGTTGTTCCTCGCCGCTGCGAGTGCTGCGGCAGTGGCGACGTTCTTCACCTTTCTGCCGTCGTTCATATTCATTTTTCTCGGCGGACCGTTGGTGGAAAGCACCCATGGCGAATTGAAGTTCACCGCGCCGCTCACCGGCATCACAGCGGCGGTAGTGGGCGTGATACTCAACCTGGCGGTGTTCTTCGCCTACCATGTGATGTGGCCGCAGGGTTTCAAGGGATATTTCGAGTGGGTTTCCGCGATACTTGGTGTGGCTGCATTGATCGCGCTGTTGCGCTACCGGGTCGGCATCATTCCGGTGATTCTGGGGTGCGGGGCGGCGGGTTTGGTTTATCGGCTGGCGATGTGATGGCACAAACTCTCGAATGGAACAAAGAAGCATTGCTGCAATCGCCGCTGTTTACGCCGCTGCATCCGATACTCGCCAAACTTGGCACCAATGGCTTCCCCACGCTGCAAGATTGCAATGCGCTGCTGGCTGCGCGCCAACCAACCATCCTCGTGCAAAGCGGGATACCGTTGCGCTTCATGGCGCAGCAACGTGGCAAGCTGCCGTTCGAAGCGCAATACGAGCCGCGCTGTTATCTCAGCGGAGAAGTGCCGACGCGCGCACATAACTGGCATGACTTGCTCAATGCGCTGGTGTGGCTGACCTTCCCGAAGGCCAAGGCCGCCTTCAATGCGCGTCATTACCATGCGCTGATGGATGCCAATGCATGCACGAAGTCCGTTCGCCCTGAGGTATCGAAGGGTGGCGAGCCACTTCGTCACGCTCAGGACAGGCTTCGATACCTCAGCCCGAACGGTACGGCAAGTTGCAGTGAGCGCGGAGCAGTTCGCGACGTGAATACCCTGCTGGATGAATCCGGCGTGATCGTGGCGTATTCCGATGCGGAATTGGCCGGGCTGCTGCGCAATTTTCAGTGGCGGGAATTATTCTGGCAGCGGCGCGAACAGGTGAGGGCATGCCACTTCGACATCACCTTTAGTCCTGAGCGGAGTCGAAGGGTCAGGACAGGGATGGGGTTCTATCTGTTCGGCCACGGCCTGTACGAGAAGGCGCTGCATCCTTATGTCGGCATGACCGGTCAAGGACTGCTACTGGCGGTGGAACAGGCATTCTTCAGTTGGCCGCTGGCGCAGAGGTTGGCGCACTTGGATACACTGTTGGCGGATTACCTGGCTGCACCGGAGCATTGCCGCAGTACCAGAGACCTTACTCCAGTGCCAGTACTCGGTGTACCGGGATGGACAGTGGACAACGACAGCGCGACATATTACGACAACACTGCGTATTTTCGGCCCGGCAGGCGCGGATAGGGGGTTGCACCTTGTTGTTGGCTATGCCCACACCATGTCGGGCCGCTTCGACAGGCTCAGGACAGGCATAGCCCGACCTACATTTGGTTTCGGGATGTCAGTCAGCTTTGGTATCATAGCAGCCTTGCGCAACACCTCTTCCCTCCGTACTTCTGAATGTTAAGCAAGCTCAACCAGGTTCAACGCGAAGCAGTGACCTACCTCGACGGCCCTTTGCTGGTGCTGGCCGGCGCGGGCAGCGGCAAGACGCGCGTGATCACCCACAAGATCGCCTATCTGATCGAGCAGTGCGGCTATGAGCCGCGCAATATTGCGGCGATCACCTTCACCAACAAGGCTGCCAACGAGATGCGGGCACGCGTCGGCGATTTGTTGAAGAACACCAACACCAAGGGTTTGGTGGTGAGCACCTTTCATTCTCTGGGCATGCACATCCTGCGCGCCGAAGCCAGGCTGCTGGGCTACAAACCCCAGTTCTCTATCTTCGACAGCAGCGACACCTGGAAAATATTCAGCGAATTGACCAACTCCGGCGACAAGCAGGAGATCCGCGACATGCAGACACAGATTTCCAATTGGAAATCCGCCTTCGTCTCGCCGGAACAGGCTGCACTTATTGCCAATAATGACGAGGCAAAAATCCACGCGCGTATCTACTCGCGTTATCAGGAAACACTGCGCGCCTATCAGGCCGTGGACTTCGACGACCTGATCCATCTGCCGGTGGTGCTGTTCAAGCAGCATCCCGAAGCATTGCTGCGCTGGCAACTGCGGCTGCGCTATCTGCTGGTGGACGAATATCAGGACACCAACGATTGCCAGTACCAGCTGATCAAGCTGCTGGCCGATATGCGTGCTGCGTTTACGGTAGTGGGGGATGACGACCAAGCGATCTATGCCTGGCGCGGTGCCAGCATCGAAAATCTGCACAACCTGCGCAAAGATTATGACAATCTGCGCGTCATCAAGCTGGAGCAGAACTACCGCTCTTCGCAGCGTATCCTCAAGGTGGCGAATCACCTGATCAACCACAACACCAAGGTGTTCGAGAAACGGCTGTGGAGCGACCATGGCATCGGCGATGCGATACGCATCTACGCCGCACGCGATGACGAGCACGAAGCCGAAAGCGTCGTGATGAAGCTGATGTCGCACAAGTTCGAGCATAGAACCAAATATTCCGACTACGCGATCCTGTATCGCAGCAATCACCTGTCGCGTGCATTCGAAGAGCAACTGCGCACCCAGCGCATGCCCTATACAGTCAGCGGCGGCACCTCGTTCTTCGACCGTGCCGAGATCAAGGACATCACCGCCTACCTGAGGCTGATCTCCAACCCGGATGACGATCCGGCCTTCATCCGCGCGATCACGACGCCGAAGCGCGGCATCGGCAACACCACGCTGGAAAAGCTCGGCAGCTATGCCGGAGGGCGCCACATCAGCTTGTTCGAGGCGGCATTCGAGGTGGAGATGGCGCGCGAATTACCGCAACGCCAGCACGATGAACTGATGCTGTTCTGCAACTTCATCAACCGCATCCAGGAGCGCGCCGATAAAGACCTGTGTGCGGAGTTGCTTGACGAATTGCTGCGCGCCATTAACTACGAGACCTGGCTGTATGACACGCACGAGCCGCGCATGGCCGACAGCAAATGGGAGAACGTGCAGGAATTCATCGCGTGGCTCAAGCGCAAGGCAGAAGCGGATGAAAAGTCATTGATCGAGATGGTGCAGACCGTCGCGCTGATCAACATGCTGGAAGGCAAGGATCAGGAGCCGGATGCCGTCTCGCTGTCCACGCTGCACGCCGCCAAGGGACTGGAGTTCCCGCATGTGTTCATCATCGGCGCGGAAGAAGACATCCTGCCGTTCCGCGACAGCGACGAAAAGCAGATCGAAGAAGAACGCCGTTTGATGTACGTCGGCATCACCCGCGCCGAACGCAGCCTGCAGATCAGCTACTGCAACCGCCGCAAGCGCGGCAAGGGCTGGCTGGCCTGCGAGCCGAGCCGCTTCCTGGAGGAAATGCCGGAAGCTGAACTGGTCTATGCGGGCGGCCACGCAGAAGCTGTGTCCACCGTGACCAAAGACGAGGGCATGGACAAGCTGGCGAGGTTGAAGGCGATGCTGAGCCTGTGACGGAATAAGGGCTCAGCAGATAATTGATTGCTGCTTTAACGGCTGTATCTACGCGGACTTGTCTCAGGAAGTTTTTTTCCTGGAAAGCTCGGCTTCAATAATTTGTTTCACAAATGCAGGAATTTCCTTTTGCAATTTGATGGACTGAGCTTTGAGTTTGTCATAAGTCGCGACTTCATCGCCTTGCCAAATAAGGTCAACCCGGCGTATTTGGCGCATGGCGATATGTGTATAACTTTCGGGATACGCCCAGTAACAGCTTAAGCAAATCTTTTTGTCCTTCTTGCCGCTCCAGTTTTCACAATGTTCGCAGGACCACGATTTGGCGCGGTTGGCCGAGCTTGAAAGCAACATGAAATCTTCCGGATTAAGTTTACCTGTTTTTTTGTCGCCGCCCACTTCGTAGGGAACGCGATGGTCAATTTGTAGCTCATTTGCTTCCATTTCTTCAAGGTAGATAAAACATTTACAGCCATACTTGGCTATAAGCGCTTCCCGGATGTTCTTGGACAGGCCGGTGCGCCCGGCCAATTTGCTGAAACGCTGTTTGCGCATGTCGCCGAAACGATAGGCCCCGATTTTCCTTCCGTTAGAACCTGTTACCCAAAATGTTTCAATTGGAATGCCGTGTTCACGCACATCCCGCGCGGCTCTGGGTGGATGGTCATAACCATAGGTCACCTTGAGTTCCTCAGTGGTGATCTGTCCGTGTTTCAGAATGTGATCGATGACAGTCTTGGCGCGTTTTGCTGTGACTGAATGACAAAGTTCAAGGAACTCTTTGGAAAGTTTTTTCATATAGGCGGCGGGGTTCCAACAGCGTGTATTGCTGGGTGGAAGATTGGGGACGATAGATGGGCAAGTGATCCATCTTTTGCACTAAAGCTTCAGACAAGTACAAGGATTCGTAGGTAATCTCGTCCCTTCCCAGCAATGTTGATTGACTGGAACGACCCGCTTCAATTTCAATCCGCATCAAGCCGAGAGAATTCGGTAGCAGCTCACCAAATATACGCTCACCCCTGCGTCCGTCGTAACTCACGATGTAGGAAATTCCTCTTGCGTTAAGCCGGGCCAATGCCACGACAAATTCTTTATGGGATATACCAGACAGATAGCGCAAATCGCGATCACCGCATACGCCTTGGTATGGGGGATCCATGTAAATCAAATCAGCTTTTCTGGCGGACGCAAAAACTTCCTTGTAGTCCAAGGATGAAAAGGCTGCTTTCCCCTTCAGCAACTGAGACACCCCAATGAGATTTTTGTGCATGGTTTTGGGTTGAGTGCCGAGCCGTCTTTTATCCGGGCTTTGATTAAACATGCCATCGCTGTTGTAGCGGACAGAGCCTTTTACGCAGCGGGCGAGCATGTAAAGGAACAACCGGGGATCTTGCGTGCGGTTAAAACGTTCACGAACCTGATAGTAATGTTCTAAAGAGTCGCTGTGTTGTTCCATCCACAACTTCTCATAAAATGAGGCCAACTCAACTGGTTGCTCAACAACCAAACGCAGTAATTCAGCCAAAGGCTTATTTATATCGTTAATAACATGTCGCTTGGCCAGCCCGCGAGCTGCCGCGGCGATACTGATGGCAGCCGATCCGGCGAAGGGTTCGATCAAACGATCAATACTTTTGGGGAAATACTTTAGGATGGTAGACGCCAAGGCACGTTTGCTGCCCTGATATTGAATTGGATGAGGAATATTTTTCATGTGAGCATTTTGCACAGTTTTCTGGGGATAGCGCAAGAGAAAAATGGGCAGAAAATATGGGCATTACACAGTTATAGTTACTCCGCAGGACCAAAGCGTCTAGGCAATGCTTTAGTCATACCACAAATATCAAGCTGCGCGCGTCAGCGGCATATTCACATCAATCTGAATTCACAATATTCAGCCGAGCATGGCACAATCGCTTCCTGCACAACTCCTGATGCAAAACCATGCTGAGTTACCGCCATGCCTTTCATGCCGGCAATCACGCCGACGTGCTGAAGCACTTCATCGAGGTGCAGTTGTTGCGCTATCTGGTGCAGAAAGACAAGCCGTTCTGGTACATCGATACCCATGCCGGAGCGGGCTGCTATGAGCTGGATAGCGGCTATGCCGCGCAGAACGCAGAGTATCAAAGCGGTATTGCGCTATTGTGGGAGCGCGACGATCTGCCCGCACCGTTGGCGGAGTATGTGGCGCTGGTAAAGCGCATCAACCCCGATGGGCTGTTGAAGCTGTATCCCGGTTCGCCGCTGGTCGCGCTGGAGTTGTTGCGCGAGCAGGACCGGATGCGGCTGTTCGAGCTGCATCCGACCGACAGCGAGATATTGCAGGAGAATTTTGCCGGGCATGGTACGCAGGTGCTGATGCAAACCGCCGATGGCTTCGGCGCGCTGAAAGCCTTGTTGCCGCCGCCGCCACGCCGCGCGCTGGTGTTGATCGATCCGCCCTATGAAGACAAACAGGATTATCAGCGTGTGGTGTCAGCGTTGCGCGAAGGGCTGAAACGCTTTGCCAGCGGGATATATGCGGTGTGGTATCCGCAGTTGCAGCGAGCCGAGGCAAAGCAGTTGCCCGAACGACTCAAGCAATTGCCGGTGAAAAGCTGGCTGCATGTCGCACTCAGCGTACAGGCGCCCAGTGAAGACGGTTTCGGCATGCACGGCAGTGGCATGTTCATCCTCAACCCGCCGTGGCGGTTGCATGGCGTGTTGCAGGATGTCATGCCATATCTGGTCAAGGTGCTGGGGCAGAATGGCGACGGAAGTTTCGAGCTGGAGTTTCAAGAGAACGCATGAAACAATCACCTATGCTTACATTTAAACAAGATTGCCGCCGTTGTTCGCGCCTGGCTGATTTTCTCGATCAGGTACGGGCTGAACATCCCGGCTACCATGCCTTGCCGGTGAGTTCGTTCGGCGCGGCGGGCAGCCGGTTTTTGGTCGTTGGATTGGCTCCGGGGATGCACGGCGCGAACCGCACCGGCCGGCCGTTCAGCGGCGATTTCGCGGGCAAGCTGTTGTATGGCTCGCTGCACAAATACGGCTTCGCCAGCAGTGCCGATCCGTTGAATGAGGTGGGCGATGCGAACCCCGTGTTGAAGTTGAAAAATTGCCGTATCACGAACGCGGTACGCTGCTTGCCCCCGCAGAACAAGCCGGAACCCGCTGAAATTCGAACCTGCAATGGTTATGTCGCCGAGGAATTAGCGGTGCTGCCGCAAGGCTCAGCGGTAATGGCGCTTGGCACGATCGCCCATCAGGCGGTGTTGATGGCGTTGCAACTGCGTAAAAGCAGTTATGCGTTCAGACATGGCGCGCGGCACACGCTGCCGGGCGGACTGACGCTGTTCGACAGCTACCATTGCAGCCGCTACAACACCCAGACCAAGCGCCTGACTACAGCGATGTTTGAGGGGGTGATCGGCAACATCGCGCAGCATCTTGCATAGCCCTAATAATCCCGCAGCTTTGAAATGGCGGACTTATTCAATTTCCACTTCCAAGGTAAAACAATCCGTAGGTCGGGCTGCGCCCGACAGTTTGATCCGGCGGGCATAGCCCGCCCTACAAAAATGCACGTTTGATCTGGAATCGGACTTTTAGAGGTTTCCTTGAGCACTGATAAATTCGACCCTCAACCGATACTTGCCAGCCTGCCGCTGCTGCCGGGGGTGTACCGCTTTTTCGATGGTAAGGGCGAAGTGCTGTATGTCGGCAAGGCTAATCAACTCAAGAAACGCGTCGCGTCCTACTTCCAGAAAATCAATGTCTCGCCGCGCATCCGCCTGATGGTTTCGCATATCGCGCGCATCGAAACCACGGTCACGCGCTCGGAAACCGAGGCGTTACTGCTTGAAAATAACTTAATAAAGTCATTAAGACCACGCTATAACATATTGTTTCGTGACGATAAGTCATATCCTTATATCGTGCTGACCGGGCATCGGTTTCCGCGCCTGACTTATTATCGCGGCACGCCCAATCGCCAGCATCAATACTTCGGCCCCTATCCGAATTCGTATGCGGCCAAGGAAAGCATGCAGTTGCTGCAGAAGATATTCCGCATCCGCACCTGCGAGGACAGCGTGTTCAATAATCGCACCCGGCCATGTCTGCTGCACCAGATCCATCGCTGCACCGCGCCATGCGTGAAGCTGATTTCGAGCGAGGATTACCAGGCCGACATCCGCAACGCGGTGTTATTACTGCAAGGTCGACATCAGGAGGTCGAGCAGACGCTGCGCGCGGCGATGGAAATAGCGGCGGAACATCAGCATTACGAGCAGGCTGCCGCGTTGCGCGACCAGTTGCGCGCCTTGCATACCGTCCAACAAAAGCAGTTCGTCGAGTCCACCGGTGGGACGACAGACGCCGACATCATCTCGCTGGCGCAACAGGATGGGCTGGTCTGCGTAAACCTTGCGATGGTGCGCGGCGGGCGGCATCTGGGCGACAAGAGCTTTTTTCCTGAACATGCCGAGGGGCTTTCGGCGGATGAGATCGTGCCGGCTTTCATCGCGCAGCATTACCTGAATCGCAGCGTGCCGCCGTTGCTGGTGTTGGATGCCGAGTGTGATGACGAAACGCTGGCGCAATTGCTCAGCGAACAGGCCGGGCACGCGGTGAAGATCAGCCAGGCTGCGAGCGGGAAACGCAAGCAGTGGCTGGAAATGGGGCAGCGCAACGCATTGCTGGCGTTGCAGCAACGGGCCATGCAGCAGGGCGGGCAGAAGCTGCGCCTGGACAAGCTGCGCGAATTTCTTGATATGCCGGACTTGAACCGCATCGAGTGCTTCGACATCAGCCATACGATGGGTGAAGCGACCCAGGCAGCCTGCGTGGTGTATCAGAACCTCGACATGCGTTCAGCGCAATACCGCCGCTATAACATCCCTGTCCTGAGCCAAGTCGAAGGGCCTGTCCTGAGCTCTGTCGAAGGGACTGGCATCACTCCCGGCGACGATTACGCGGCGATGCGCCAGGCATTGACGCGCCGTTACCAGAAGCTTGCCGAAAATGGTCAAAAGGAGGAGGGTGCACGGCCTGATCTGATCCTGATCGACGGCGGTCTGGGACAATTGAACATCGCGATGGAGGTGATGCATGAGTTGGGCCTGAACGACCTGGCTCTGGTAGGGGTCGCCAAGGGCGAGGAGCGCAAGGCCGGTTTGGAGCAACTGATCTTCCCCGATGGCACAGCACGGCAGTTGCGCAGCGATGATCCGGCGCTGCACCTGATCCAGCAGATCCGCGACGAGGCCCATCGCTTTGCCATCACCGGACATCGCGCCAAGCGCGGCAAGGCACGCACCGCGTCCAGTCTCGAGGAGATCAGCGGGGTAGGGGATAAGCGGCGGCGCAGCTTGCTGACCCACTTCGGCGGGCTGCGTGAAGTAGCCCAAGCCAGTGTGGAACAGCTCAGTCAGGTGGAAGGAATCAGCAAAGCACTTGCTGAAGCGATTTACCGGCAACTCCATTAAAAAATTATCAAGATTTGGTTGCCGAAAAGATTTATCAGCAGCTACACTAGCGAACCTCTTGATTAAGCCCGACATGCCGTTCAACATTCCCAATCTGATCACATGGTTAAGGATCCTGCTGATCCCGGTATTCGTCTCGGTTTTATATCTGTCTGATAGCACGCTTAGTCCGCATTTCAGAAATCTAATTGCCACAGCCGTGTTTTTGCTGGCGGCGATCACCGATTGGCTGGATGGTTACCTGGCGCGCAGACTGAATCAGTTTTCCGCATTCGGCGCGTTTCTTGACCCGGTGGCCGACAAGCTGATGGTGGCAGCGGCGTTGATCGTGCTGGTCGATCTGGATCGCGCCCACGCGATCATCGCTTTCATCATCATCGGGCGCGAGATCACCATTTCCGCGTTGCGCGAGTGGATGGCTCAACTCGGCGAAGGAAAGAGTGTCGCGGTCTCGATGCTGGGCAAGGTCAAAACCACTTTCCAGATGATCGCGATCATCATGCTGCTGTATCACGAGCGCTTGCTGGGTATCAATTTTCAATTGATCGGCTCGTGGCTGCTGGATATTGCAGCGCTGCTGACCTTGTGGTCGATGGGCTATTACCTGATGCTGGCCTCACCCAAGCTAAAAAAACATCTAAACTAAATTGATTTTCAAAGCTGCGTCTGTATAATGCGCAGCCTTCGGGGTGTAGCGTAGCCTGGTAGCGCGCCTGCTTTGGGAGCAGGATGTCGGGAGTTCGAATCTCTCCACCCCGACCAGGTTTTTAAAAGTATTCAATGGCATTAATTTAATATAGTCGAACAAAAGGATTGTGCCCGTAGCTCAACCGGATAGAGCACCAGCCTTCTAAGCTGGGGGTTACAGGTTCGATTCCTGTCGGGCACGCCAGTGTCTGTCGGGAGCCCGGACAAAAGTTTTGTCCGGCGAAGTTCAATGGTGGCTGTAGCTCAGTTGGTAGAGTCCCGGATTGTGATTCCGGTTGTCGTGGGTTCGAGCCCCATCAGTCACCCCATCATTCACGTCGATTCGAGCGTCAAGTCCCAGCGACAAGTTGCTTTATCCAACACGAGACCAAGAACAGGTAAATGAAAAGGGGAGACCCTTCGGCAGGCTCAGGACAGGCCTCGGTCTCCCCTTTTCATTGTTAGCTGTTAGCAGACTCTCGGCGCTCTGAAACTCAGACCTACCATGAGGCTTCCAGCATGAAGGTTGTCAACTGGTTACCCGTGGACTGAGGGGTGTTGTACAAAGTACCGCTATAGATGCTGTGATTCAAGTGAAATTCCATATTCTGGGTAACGTTATACACGGCGGTCAGCGTGACCGCGTTGTCGGTGGGGTTGTCTCCCACAATGGCGGCAGTACCTGTCAAACCACCGGTATTGGCGCTGCGGTATGCTGCACCGATATGCAGTGTGTTCTGCACTACGCTGTACTCGGCACCTATGGTCCAGGCTTTGCGATCATTGAGACGATACAGTGTGGGTTCGGCCGATCTGGAAGGGCTATCCACGTTGAGTATGTTCGGTATGGCGGCGGTGCCGGCAGGGGATATGGCCCATGTGGCATACACACCCAGATCCCTGCCGTCGATCTGACCGGAAGCCTGGAAGTCGAACGCAGTGGCGCGCGTATCAACTGGCACTAGCCTCGCTAGTCCAGTTAGCGGTTGCGAATCATAAGCATAGTTGGAGCCGCGCCAGAATTGGGCGCCGACATGAAGCGCCCAATCGCCTCTGGTTGTTGTACTCACGGTCGGGGTAGCGGCAATCCGCAGGTAGGTGGAGCGCAGTGTCTGGGCTGCCCCTTTGCGCGCCATGAAGGCCGGGGCCCAGCGGCTGAGATTGATATATCCGGTGTCGTTTTGCGCCACGATCGCCACGCCGGTAGCGGCAGTATCAGTGCCTATGTATTGCTGGGCGGAGGTTTCCCTGTGGTGTTCCGCCCAGCTTATATTGCGCGCCGCACCGGTGCTGGATAGCTCGTAGCCATAGCTTGCGCCCTGTATATCGGTCATGTAGGGGATCACGGAAAATTTGGCGTCGGCTATGTATACAGCGGCTGGCAACTTGAAAGCGGCAACCAATTGGCTGGCAGAGGCATTGCCTTCAAAGAAGAAGCCTGTGGTTTCTGCGATCCGGCCGCCGAAGTACAGGCTGAATTCATCCGGGACCTGCCATTGACCGCTGTTGGTCGTGTCGCCGGGAATAGCGTCTGTAGTCGCCCCATTGGACTTTTGGTAGCGTGCCTTCAGCAGCATCGATGCGTTCAGTGTGTCCGGAATTGACAGGCGTTCACCTTCCACCTTGCCTTGTGTGCCCATCATGGGATAACCGCCGGCCTTGAAGGCCTGGCCAAAACCATTCAGGATCGGGACGTGCTGCGAGTGGCAAGCCTTGCAGGTCATACTGGCTTGCCGGGAAAAAGATGGAATGGCAAACGCTTCCGGGGTAATAGCTGTTACTGCCAACACACAGGCCAAGGACAGAATGACTCTCTTCATTATACTTTCCGCTTTAGTTTTATTGACAATAAAGTTGATTCGACTTCATCCGACATGAGTGATCGTAATGCCTCTTTGAAATACCGGGTTCAGACTCTATAGCAGCGTGATTGGGCTGTCAAAGATTTATGAGGGGTGGCATGGCCTGCAGTGAATAGATTGAAATTGCGCGGCAGAAATTGAAATATTTTTGTTGGGGTTTTTGGTTCGACCGGATAACTTGACCTTAGTTTTTGCGCTGCAATTTTTTTGCAGAACTTCCGATAGGGGGAGAAGATAGGATCTTGTGGAATTGCCGAAACCGTTCCGCTTTGGTCATCACTGAAATACGCATAATGTATATTATGTCAAACGATAAGATGGTAAAGCTATTTCCAGAATATGCGATTAATATTTTGATAACGCGGGATATTTTTGTTTATTTGTGGAATGCGTCCGTGCTCCGAAGAAATTTTTGCCAGTGCCAGCGTCTGCTCCGGACGAACCTGATCCCATGAAAAACGCCACTCCCAGTTACCTTCCTGGCGACTGGGATAATTCATCCGATGCTCACCGGACAATCCGAGCACGTCCTGCATGGCGATGATGACTGTATTGGCTTCCGAATCGGAAATGGCCCGGATCATGTCCCACTGAATCTCATCCCCCTCCGACCCAAGGTACTTCCGGGCAAAGGCTTTCTCTTCCGGTGTTGCCGAGTTCCACCAGCCGATGCACGTATCGTTGTCGTGGGTACCGATATAGGCAACCGAGTTGGGCGCATAGTGGTGCGGTAAAAAATAGTGGGTCTCATCTTCGCCGAATGCGAATTGCAGGATGCGCATTCCTGGCAACCTGAACCTTTCACGCAGTTCCACCACGTCAGGTGTGATAATACCCAAGTCCTCGGCAATGATAGGCAATTCCCCAAGCGCATTTGTGAATGCTTCAAATAATTTTGCGCCTGGCCCCGGCATCCACCTGCCATGGATTGCTGTGTCAGCATTGGCAGGAATTTCCCAGTAGGCAGAAAAACCCCGGAAATGATCGATACGAACCAGATCGAAGAGCTTGAACGCGTGTCGCATACGCGCTATCCACCATGCAAAACCGGTTTTTTCGTGGACATCCCATCGGTAAAGCGGATTTCCCCAAAGCTGACCGGTCTTGCTGAAATAGTCAGGGGGTACACCGGCAACGACTGTCGGGCGCCCATTTTCATCCAACTTGAACAGCTCCTGGTGCGCCCATATATCGGTACTTTGATAGGCGACAAAGATCGGTACGTCACCAATGATGCGAATCCCCCGCTCGTTCGCATACTGCTTCAATTGCGACCATTGGCGCGCAAAACACCATTGGCAGAATTTCCAGAAGCCGATTTCTTCAACACATTCCTCTGCCGCACGGTGCAGCGCCTGTGGATTTCTATTGGCAAGATCGGTGGGCCAAAGGCTCCACTCGCACCCGTTTTGGCGCTCTTTTAGCGCCCTGAATAACGCATAGTCGTCGAGCCATGCGCTTTCGGATTTGCAGAATTCGTCATACGGTTGCCTGGACATAACCAGCGATGTAGCGTGCGTTGTTTGCTCGCTTGGTCGAATAGCTAGTGGTTCCATCAGAAGTTTTTCGTCTTCGGCAATTATGTTGCGCCCTGAAAAAAAAACTTTGGCGGCGCGGCGCAGTCGTTCCATGCGGAATGGTTTCAGCAGTGCGAAATCTACCCGATCAGGCCGAAATTCCGGGTGTGGCTTCAGGTCCTCGTCTACCAGCCAGCCTTGACCCGCCAATTCCGCAAGATCGATGAAAAGGATGTTGCCGGCAAAGGCTGAACTGCTCATATACGGGGAATTACCCGGCCCAATCTCCCCGAGCGGCAGCATCTGCCAATAGGTCTGGCCGGCGCTTACCAGCCAGTCGACGAACCGGTATGCATCCGGGCCAAAGTCGCCTGTGCCAAGCGGCCCCGGAAGAGACGTAGGATGAAGCAGTATGCCGCTGGTCCGTTCAGTTAACATTAGTTTGGCGTGGAAAGTTCCGATTCTGTGGAGAAAGTCTATTCGGAAGCACGCCGCATCACACCACCCGCCTCTGGATGACCACTACCCTGACTGACCGGTTCGGAAAGGCTTATGGGCGGAGGTAATTTCAGCAAGCGATACAATTCAGTGAGATTATGCCGGAACAGCCGATCGAAGCTGGCGACAGAGCGGGAAGGATTGTAATCGCCAAACCACCAGAACCAGTCTGAGCTTTCACAAGAACAAAGCTGCTTTTCGGCGGCCTCTTGCTCGGCTGGACTGAGCCGTCCGCTGGACATGACCATATCGAAACCTTGCTTGGCCACGCACAACAAATCCCAAGCGCGATTCTTGTCCTTGGAACCGATCCAGGTCGAGAAATTTCCATATACCCAACTGCCTGCAACGATACCCGGCAAGCTGTGCACATGCGCGCTGCGGGGGCGTGTCGCGACTGTCTTCAGATAATCGCTGTAGGTTCTGGTGTGAATATCGGGATGTGCTTCAAGTCCGGCATATAACTCATCCAGGAAGTAAAAACCGTTGTAAGAGTAAAATTCCCAGGCGTTTTCGCCATCCAGGATGACGCTGACGATGGGTATTTCATTATCCGGAGCCTGTAGGGCGATCGCCTCGATCTGTTTGATGAAATTGAGTGACGCATCTTTTCCGTGCCAGCGCGAATATTCGAAGCCGATCAAATCGGACAAATGATCGTCGCGGAAAAAACAGCTCAAACCATCTGTCCCATTTTCCAGCCGGTAGGGGCGATAAAGGTATTGTGCCCGCTCCGGAACAGGCTGCCGAGTGTGACGCAAACTATTGACCAGCACGCCCTCCCCGCTGGCCACCCAGCTACAGCTCTCTGACGCAAACACTTCCAGCGTCTCTGTTGAAATCGATCCTTCGGCCGGCCACATTCCCTGTGGTTCGGAGCCGAAGCGTTCACGATGGCTCTTCTTTGCCAACTTAATGTGCGCCGTCACGCGCAGCCGCCCCTTTGGGTAATGCGGGGATTCCGGCATAGGGGCGTCCGGCATCGCTTCTTTGGCGCTGGCAAAATCGATCAGCAAGGGCGCAAGCGGATGGTAGTGTGGTGTGGAGGATATCTCGATTTGGCCGGCTTCGGCCAGCCTGCGATAGCGCGGTATGATGCCGGCGATCAATTCACCGATGAGATCGAGCAATTGTTTGCGGTCTTCATAGCTGAAGCCCTCAGCCTTGCTCATCAAGCGCACTACGAGAGCATGCTCACGGCGGATGCTTTCGCCGCACCAAGCCAGATGATACCAAGTCAGCAGGTCGGCCACATACTGGCCTGACAGATAGGACAGCGCGGTTTCCCCATCAGCTTGCAAACGATTGAATAATTCCAGCAGGCGTTTATATACCGGGTAGGGCGAAATCATCCTGGTGTGATTGCTGCGGAAACATGCGTCGAGAGCCAATTGCCGCTGTTCCGCAGAGAGTGCGTGGGAGTTTTCATGCGCTAACAGGCGCAGCAAAGGATCGCGCAACTGCCCGGTGGCAAACTGATCCGTATAGTCTTCCAATTGGTCCAGCAAGACCGGTACGAAGTTCACCACCACACGCACCTTGGGGTGCCGCTCAAGGTGATAGGCCATGTCGGTATAGTCCTTGATGGCGTGCAAATAGGTCCACGGCAGCACGAAGTCACCGCTGGAATAATCGCGGTAATCCGGCTGATGCATGTGCCAGAGAAAAACCAGGTCAACAGTTTTATTCATAATGGAAAACCCGGCTGTTCTACCCCCGGGGAATTTATTAACGGATACGATGTGTTTTTTGGCCCAACATGTCCGGGGTGATGAGTGTCACGCCGCTCGAGCTGACATGAAAACGCTTGCGATCCTCTTCCGGATTGACCCCGACGACCAGTCCCTCCGGGATCTTGCAGCCCTTGTCGACGATGACACGCTTCAACGTGACATCACGGCACACGTCCACGTCGGGCAATAACACCGAATCTTCGATGTTGCAGTAAGCGCTTATACGAACGTTGGAGAACAGCAGCGAGCGGCGCACAGTCGAGCCGCTGATGATGCACCCGCCGGAAACCAGCGAATCGATCGCGACACCGCGGCGATCATCATCGTCGAACACGAATTTTGCCGGGGGTAGTTGTTCCTGGTGGGTCCAGATCGGCCACTCCTGGTCATACATGTTCAAATCGGGTATGACCTTGGTCAGCTCCATGTTGGCCTCCCAGTAGGAATCGATGGTTCCCACATCCCGCCAATAGGGCACTTTGTCATCGCCCATGCTTACGCAGCTCTGGGCGAAATTTTGCGCGAATACACGATATCTTCCTACCAGGTAGGGGATCAGATCCTTGCCGAAATCGTGGCTGGAATGCTTGTCATCGGCGTCACGGACCAACTGTTCAAAAAGAAATTTGGTATTGAACACATAGATGCCCATGCTGGCCAGCGATTTGCCGGGATTGCCGGGAATAGTTGCTGGGTTCGCAAGCTTCTCCGCAAACTCGACGACACGGGAATTCTCATCCACGCCCATCACACCAAATGCAGACGCATCGGCGACAGGCACTTCCAGACAAGCCACCGTCATATCGGCCTTATTTTCCACATGGAAAGCCAGCAACTTTCCATAGTCCATTTTGTAAACATGATCACCCGCCAGAATCAATACGAAGTCGGGATTGGAGTCGCGCAGAATGTCCAAATTCTGGAATACCGCATCTGCGGTACCTTTGTACCAATGCTCCTCGTCAATGCGCTGCTGAGCGGGCAGCAAATCCACGAACTCGCCGAATTGACCGTTCAGGAATGACCAGCCGCGCTGGATGTGTTGTATCAGGCTGTGCGATTTATATTGGGTCGCCACGCCAATGCGACGGATACCGGAATTCACGCAGTTGGACAGCACGAAATCGATGATGCGGAATTTTCCGCCGAATGGAACCGCAGGTTTGGCGCGCCAATCGGTCAATTGGTGCAGACGGCTGCCGCGCCCTCCGGCCAGTACCATCGCATAGGTGTTTTTGGTGATGCGGCTGATAAAACGCGGTGCGGATTCCTCGGCAACAGTGTGATATTTTCTGTGCACGTAACCATGTCCGGTACCCGGCACATCGGTGTGGCGGCGCAGTAGAGGCTTCGCAGCATGATTCTGCGTATCCATTTCAGCAGCCATTTCGCGTCTCCTGTGATTTACCTTGCTGTAATTTTACCATAATCGTTTACAATCGCTTCACTGGACAAGAACAATGGGGTGTGCAAGGTGAACAAGTTGCTGGAGTCGCTGCTGCAAGCCCGTCTCTACGACCCTTTTGCACTGCTGGGCCCGCACCGCGAGGGAACTGAATGGGTCATCAGGGTGTATGACCCGCATGCATCGGATGCCGGCCTGCTGAATAATGATCAGGCCACCGCGCTCACGCGAGTTCATCCTTCCGGCGTATTTGAATGGCGGGGCAAAATCGAACCCGCACGCCCTTACCGTCTGCGCATGCACTACGGCAACGCGACCCACGAAATCTTCGATCCTTACCAGTTTTCCCCGCATATTTCCCAACAGGATTTGTATCTGTTCAGCGAAGGAAATTTGCGCCAGGGCTACCGCATGCTCGGTTCACATGCCGTTGAGATCGAAGGTGTCAAGGGCGTGCGCTTTGCCGTCTGGGCACCGAATGCAGAGCGTGTCAGTGTCGTGGGCGAATTCAACAATTGGGATGGCCGTTTGCATCCGATGCGCTCGCATGGTTCCAGCGGCGTATGGGAATTATTCATTCCCGAGATCAGGCAACACGCGCTGTACCGCTATGAGATCCGCAACCGGGCAACCGGGCAACTGCTCTCCAAGACCGATCCCTATGCGCAAGGTTATGAGTTGCGTCCGGGTACGGCGGCACTGGCCTCTCCTGCCAATGAGCATCGCTGGCAGGACGCCGAGTGGATGAAGCAGCGCGGTGAATGGGACTGGCTGCACAGCGCGATCAACATCTATGAAGTTCATGCGGGTTCATGGAAGCGCCATCCCGATGGCCGCTTCTACACCTACCGCGAACTGGCCACCGACCTGGTCCCTTATGTCAAAGGATTGGGTTATACGCACATCGAACTGATGCCTGTTTCAGAGCATCCGCTGGATGAATCCTGGGGATACCAGACCACCGGCTATTTTGCGCCGACCAGCCGCTTCGGTTCTCCGGACGAATTGCGCTGTCTCGTGGACACTTGCCACCAGGCCGGTATCGGCGTGATCCTTGATTGGGTACCAGCACACTTCCCGCAGGATAGCTGGGCACTGGCGCGCTTCGACGGCACCGCGCTTTATGAGCACGAGGACCCGCGCCTCGGCTTCCATCAGGATTGGGGCACGCACATCTTCAACTACGGGCGCAGCGAAGTGAAGAGCTTTTTGATGTCCAGCGCGCACTTCTGGCTGTCCGAATTTCACTTCGACGGACTGCGCGTGGATGCGGTGGCCTCGATGCTGTACCTCGACTATTCGCGCAAGGCCGGCGAATGGATACCCAACAAGTACGGCGGTCGCGAAAATCTCGATGCGGTGGATTTCCTGCGCGAGATGAACATCATGGTGCATGACGAGTTCCCAGGCGCGCTGACCATGGCGGAAGAATCCACCGCCTGGCCCGGTGTATCGCGCCCCGTCTACTTGGGCGGGCTGGGTTTTTCGATCAAGTGGAACATGGGCTGGATGAACGACACGCTGAGCTATTTCCAGCACGAGCCGGTGCATCGCCGCTACCACCACAACGAACTCACCTTCGGCCAGTTGTATGCATACACCGAAAACTTCGTGTTGCCGTTCTCGCATGACGAAGTGGTGCACGGCAAGGGTTCGCTGTTGTCCAAGATGCCCGGCGATGCCTGGCAGAAATTCGCCAACCTGCGCCTGCTGCTGACCTACCAGATGACCAGCCCTGGCAAGAAACTGAACTTCATGGGCAACGAGATCGCCCAAGGACGGGAATGGCAGTCCAAATGGGAGCTGGAATGGTGGCAAATCGGCCAGGAATATCATCGCGGTATGCAGAATCTGACCCACGATCTCAACCAGCTGTATCGCAAACTGTCCGCGTTGCACGATCTTGATTTTCAGCACGAGGGTTTTGATTGGATCGATTGCAACGATGCGGAAAAATCCGTGCTGTCCTACCAGCGCCGCGCTCGCGATGGCTCCTACGCCATCGTCGCCTTGAACCTGACTCCGGTGCCCCGCAAACAGTATCGCATCGGTCTGCCGATGCAGACGCAATATCGCGAGGTGCTGAATAGCGATTCACAGTATTACGCGGGCAGCAACATCGGTAATGCCGGGTTGATCAATGCGCAAGCGATTCCGTGGATGGGGCTGCCCTGCTCTGCCGAGATCACGTTGCCGCCGTTGGCCGGCGTCATTCTCGTGCCGGACATAAGTCCGTAGGGGCAATTCATGAATTGCCCATTTCGGTAGGGGCGATTCGTGAATCGCCCCTACAAACCGTTCTATCGTTGAATTGAACTAACCACCATGTCAAAACTTACTCAATCTGCCGCATGGCAAGCACTCAGCGCGCATTACGCGGCCATCAAGCCACGCCACATGCGCCAGATGTTTCAGGACGACCCGAAGCGCTTCGATAGATTCTCGGTGCGACTCGATAGTTTGTTTTTCGATTATTCCAAGAATCGCATCAACGAAGAAACGATAAAGCTTCTGGTCGCTCTCGCCGAACAAGCCGGGCTGGCTGTCAACATCGAGCGCATGTTCAACGGCGAAAAGATCAACTCAACCGAGCAGCGTGCCGCGCTGCATACCGCTCTGCGCAACCGTTCCGAGCTACCTGTTTATGTCGACGGCAAGAACGTCATGCCGGATGTGCGGCGTGTACTGGGACTGATGCGCCGTTTCTCCGAAGCAGTACGCAGTGGCAAGCATTTGGGACACACCGGCAAGCCCATCACTGATATCGTCAACATCGGCATCGGCGGTTCCGACCTCGGCCCGCTGATGGTATGCGAAGCGCTCAAACCTTACGCCTGTCCTGAGCCTGTCGAAGCGGCCAGTCCGAAACTGCGCGCGCATTTCGTTTCCAACATTGACAGCTCGCACCTGAGCGAGACGCTGAAACAACTGGATGCCGAAACCACGCTGTTCATCGTCAGCTCGAAGACTTTCACCACGCAGGAAACCCTGACCAATGCGCTTTCGGCGCGTGCCTGGCTGGTCGAAAAACTGGGTGCCAAGATAGATGTCGGCCAAGCCGTGGCGAGACACTTTGCCGCCGTCTCCACCAATCTTGAAGCCACCGCAAAGTTCGGTATCAACCCGGGCTGCGTGTTCGGGTTCTGGGATTGGATCGGCGGGCGTTATTCGCTGTGGTCGGCGATCGGGTTACCGATCGCGCTGTATGTCGGAATGGACAAGTTCGAGGAATTGCTGGACGGTGCTTATGCGATGGATATGCACTTCCGCAGCACGCCGCCGGACAAGAACATCCCGGTGCTGATGGGGCTGCTCGGCATCTGGTATGGCAACTTTTTCGGTGCCGGCTCGAACGCCGTGTTCCCCTATGACCAATCTCTGCATCGCTTCCCGGCCTATCTGCAGCAACTGGATATGGAGAGCAACGGCAAGGGCGTGGACCGCGACGGCAATCCGGTGGATTACGATACCGGCATGGTGGTGTGGGGCGAACCCGGCACCAACGGCCAGCATGCTTTCTACCAGCTCATCCATCAGGGCACGCGCATGATACCGGCAGATTTCCTTGCGCCCATGCATAGCCAGAATCCGCTCGGCGAACATCACGCCATCCTGCTCGCCAACTGCTTTGCGCAGACCGAGGCACTGATGGTCGGGAAAACCGAACAGGAAGCGCGCGCCGAACTCATCGCTCAAGGCATGCAAGATGAGGCGCTGGAAGCGCTGCTGCCACACAAGGTCTTTGCAGGCAACAAACCGACCAATACACTGCTATTCGACAAACTCGACCCGCACATGCTGGGCATGCTGATCGCACTGTATGAGCACAAGGTGTTCGTGCAAAGTGTGGTGTGGAACATCAACCCGTTCGACCAATGGGGCGTGGAACTGGGCAAGCAACTGGCGGGGGAAATCCTGCCGGAACTGCAACATGCTGCTTCCACCTCAAGGCATGATTCCTCAACCAATGGGTTGATCGATTACTTCCATCAACACCGTTAGATTTCAATCGCTCCCACGCTCTGCGTGGGAGCGCAGCCTGATGAAACGACTAGCCAATCCACCAAGCCACCAAAGAACGGTGGACAAGTGGCTGGTTATGAGAAAATCCAGTGATGACAAGCATTACCCAACAAGCCACACAAATCCTGCGCTCCGTGTTCGGCTACGCCGCGTTTCGCGGTGAGCAGCAAGCGGTGGTCGAACATGTTGCTGCCGGTGGCGATGCACTGGTGCTGATGCCGACTGGCGGCGGCAAATCGCTGTGCTACCAGATCCCGGCGTTGCTGCGTCCCGGCACCGGCATCGTGGTGTCGCCGCTGATCGCGCTGATGCAGGATCAGGTGGACGCACTCTGCCAGCTCGCGGTGCGGGCTGCCTTCCTTAATTCCAGCATGACTGGTGATGCCGCGCGCGAAGTGCAAGACCGCTTGCTGCGCGGTGAACTCGATCTGCTCTATGTCGCCCCGGAACGTCTTTTGATGCCAAGTTTTCTGGCGCTGCTTGATCAATTACACGCCGACACTCCCTCCCCCTCTCCCGCAGGGGGAGAGGGAGTGCACGCAGGCATCGCCCTGTTCGCGATCGACGAGGCGCACTGCGTCTCGCAGTGGGGCCACGACTTCCGTCCCGAATACCGCGCGCTGACAATATTGCACGAGCGTTTCCCAGCCGTGCCGCGCATCGCGCTTACCGCGACGGCCGATACGCCGACACGCGGCGAGATCGTCGAACGGCTGGCACTGGAACAGGCGCGCCAGTTCGTCTCCAGCTTCGACCGCGCCAACATCCGCTACCGTGTCACGCAGAAAAACAACGCGCGTCAGCAATTGCAAGCCTTTCTGAAAAACGAACATCCCAACGATGCGGGCATCGTGTACTGCCTGTCGCGCAAGAAGGTGGAAGAGACCGCCGCATGGCTAAAAGAACACGGCTGGGATGCGCTGCCCTATCACGCCGGACTAGATGCCGCGACGCGCAGCAAGAATCAAAACCGCTTCCTGCGCGAAGAAGGTGTGGTGATGGTGGCGACTGTGGCGTTCGGCATGGGCATAGACAAACCCAATGTGCGCTTCGTCGCGCATCTCGATCTGCCCAAAAGCATGGAGGGCTATTATCAGGAAACCGGCCGCGCCGGACGCGACGGTCTGCCCGCCAACGCATGGCTGGCCTACGGTCTGGGCGATGTCGTATCGATGCGCCAGATGATCGATAACGGCGAGGCCCCCGAAGAACGCAAGCGCCTGGAACGGCAAAAGCTGGACGCGCTGCTCGGCTACTGCGAATCCACCACCTGCCGCCATCAAACCGTACTGCGCTATTTCGGCGAAGAACATCCGGGCAACTGCGGCGAGTGCGACAACTGCCTGGAACCGGTGGATACCTGGGATGCAACCCAGGCTGCGCAGATGGCTTTATCATGCGTGTATCGCACCGGACAACGTTTCGGCGCGGGACACTTGAGCGACGTGCTGATCGGCAAGGCCACCGAGCGGGTTGAAAAATTCAATCATCAACGACTCTCCACCTTCGGCATAGGCAAGGAACTGAGTGCCGCTCAATGGAGCAGCGTATATCGCCAACTGGTGGCAAGCGGAATACTGGAATCGGACATCGAAGCCTACGGCGGTCTGAAGCTCACCGAAGCCGCGCGTCCGATACTGCGCGGCGAAGAATCTGTATGGCTGCGCCGCGATGCCGACCCGGTCAAACGCAAAGCGCAACGCGCCGAACGCACGGCCAAGTCACGCGAGCCTTTTGCCGGTGCGAATGAAGATCCGTTATGGCTGGCTCTCAAGGCCAAACGCACGCAACTCGCCCGCGAACAAGGCGTGCCGCCCTACGTCATCTTCCACGACAGTACCCTGATGGAAATCCTCAACCGGCGTCCTGCTACGCTGGACGAACTGGCACAGGTCAGCGGTGTCGGGCAGGCCAAGCTGGCGCGCTATGGAGATGAATTTTTGGGTGTACTGAAAAAATTTGTTGAGTAGTTTCGTAGATGTTCGGTGCCTCGAAAATCAGAGGTTCTGCCCTGTTGGGTTACGCCCTTACGGTCAGGGTAACTCAATCACATCAAACTCAGATTTTCATTGCCTGAAAGCTGCCGTTCGCCAATTGGAGCCCGACACGTTGCAGTCAATCGAGATTACAAAAAGAGATTCCAAAAAGTGGACGGTCAACGTGCTGGCGATCCAATCAAGCTGAGCCGGTGTCCATGAATGCCAAAGCCATTGCCAGACTGAACACGATCCTCATTTGATGACACACAACGACCCTCACCCATCTCCAGCGGGTCATAATAATCAGCGAAGGACAAACTGAGATACGCAACAAACCATGATCGGCATAGCCACGATCAGATCACTTGCGGACGGTAATCATGGAAGCCTCCGTACTTCGTTCGTCGCCAGGAATCAGGGATGAGAATTCGATCCGTTCATCCAGTGCAGAACCGTTTCTACTTCTTTCCCTCGCCTTCGCAGCTATTGATTCCTAAAATCGCATTTGCAGGGCAGTAGCGCACGGTCGCGGTTAACAGCGCGATGCCCGCAACGACCAGCGCTACTATCCGCCAAGTCAATTCGATAGGAGCCGCCAACCCTACAATCAGCAACACTATTCCAAGCACGATGCGACCAGTGCGATCAATTCCGCCGACATTGCATTTCATTTTCATGATGACCTCCTGATGCTATTGAGGATTACATATTTGAAGACAGAGTCTCCGCATCTCGTAGGTCGGGCTACGCCCGACGCGGCGGG
>DATBWQ010000044.1:0-21216 GCA_036514695.1 Gallionella sp.
CCCGCCGCGTCGGGCGTAGCCCGACCTACGAGATGCGGAGACTCTGTCTTCAAATATGTAATCCTCAATAATTAAAATTAACTGGCTGTTCACTTCTTGCTTACCAATCCAATGCACGATCATATTCAACCCCAAGACTCAGCCACCATCCATCGCAAAGTAGCCATCGCAGCCTGTTTCGGAACTTTTCTGGAATGGTATGACTTCCTCACCTTCGCTTCGCTAGCCACTTATTTCAGCACGCTGTTCTTCCCCCAGGAAAATCCGGTCGCGGCTTTGCTGGCGAGCCTTGCCACCTTCGGAGTCGGCATGCTGGTGCGCCCGCTGGGCGCGGCACTGTTCGGATCGCTGGGCGACAAGTATGGACGCCGGCCGGTTTTCATCGCCACGATAGCTCTGATGGGAGTCTCGACGTTTTGCGTCGGGTTGCTGCCGACATATGCCCAGGTTGGTATGCTGGCTCCCGCGCTGCTGCTGGTGTTGCGGCTGTTACAGGGATTCTCGGTGGGCGGCGAGATCGGCGGCGCGGCGGTGTATCTGACCGAACATGCGCCCATCAATAAACGCGGCGCCTATACCAGTGTGCTGCAATTGATGGGGCCGCTGGGTATCCTGGTGTCCACCTTGCAGGTGGTATTGCTGCAATCGCTGTTGAGTGCCGAGGATTTCCAGGCCTGGGGATGGCGCGTGCCTTTCCTGCTCTCCATCGTATTGCTGCTGATCTCGATCAAGAGCCGCGTGAACATGTACGAGTCGCCGGTGTTCCTCCATTTGCGCGAGAAACATGCCTTGTCGAAAGCGCCGCTGCGCGAATGCCTGGCCAATCCCCGTACCCGCGGCCGGATGGCGTTATTGTTCTTTTGCATTTCCGCGGGCGGATCGTTGCTGTTCTTTTCGTCCCAGGTCTACGTCAATGTATATTTGAAGAGCGTGGTCAGGCTGGATCCGCAGCTTGCCGGCACGCTGGTGATGCTGAGTACGCTGGTGCTGTTTCCGCTGACCATTTTTTTCGGCTGGCTGTCGGACCGCGTGGGTCGCAGGCCGGTGTTGCTGGCTGGCTTGCTGCTCGGCTGTCTGGCCATCTTCCCGGTGTTCAAGGGATTGATGCATTACGGCAATCCCACACTGGAGCGCTTCAACCGCGAGGTTCCGGTGGAACTGCATGGTGCGTCCTGCGGCTACGACCCGTTCACCAGGACCAGCAACGATTGCGAGCGCAACCAGGAATTGCTCGCCAAATTGGGCGTGTCATACACGCTATATCCGGCCCAGAAACCCAATGATACCCAGACAGCCGGCAGCACCCTGGTGCGTATCGGTAAGCGCGAGGTGGCCGGCTATCAACCCGCAGAGCTTACCCAAGTGTTGAAATCCGAGGGCTGGACTGAGCATGCCGATCCGCTGCAGACCGACCGCGCAATGATATTTCTGCTGTTGATCATCCTGCTGATCGCCGTCGGACTCATCACCGGCCCGCAAACCGCGACGCTGGCCGAACTTTTCCCTGCACGCACGCGCTACACGGCAGTCGCGCTGCCGCATAACCTCAGTGCAGGGTGGATAGGGGGCTTGTCGCCGTTCATGATCACGCTGCTGAGCGTGAAAGCGGGCAATGCCTTGTCGGGCATGTGGTATCCGGTCGGCTTGCTGACGATGGCTTTTGTCATCGGATTGATCTTTTTGCCGGAGACACGCAACGTATCGCTTGAGGACTGATTCCAATTTTCATTCAAAAGTGATGTATTGGTCTGTAAAACTTCTAGCCGGGCACCCGTGGGAGCGGCCTCCTGGCCGCGACAGGCTTTATCGCGGCCATGAGGCCGCTCCCACAAAAAGGTTCCCCCTTTTTGAAATAGAAATGGAATAAGTATCCGCCGACGTTCATGCTTGCCAGCCACAAAACACGCTGCGCTTATGGCACAATCGCAGCGATAATCTAACTCCTTAAATTCTTTCCGATGCGTATTCTGATCAGCAATGACGATGGTTACTTTGCCCCCGGCTTGGTCTGTCTCGCCGAGCATCTGGCCAGGATCGCCGATGTCGTGGTGGTGGCTCCCGAACGGGACCGCAGCGGCGCAAGCAATTCGCTCACGCTGGATCGTCCGCTCAAGCCGCGCCGTGCCGCCAATGGTTTCTACTACGTCGATGGCACGCCCACCGATTGCGTGCATCTCGCCGTCACCGGCATGTTCGATCAACAGCCGGACATGGTGGTGTCGGGCATCAATGCCGGAGCCAACATGGGCGATGACACCGTTTATTCCGGCACGGTTGCGGCTGCGACGGAAGGCTTTCTGCTCGGCATCCCCTCGATTGCGGTTTCACTGGTGGGCAGGGAATTCGCCCACTACGAGACAGCCGCCAAAATCGCCGCCGAGTTGGTGCAACGCTTTGCCGGGCAGACGCACAGCCATCCCTGGCTGCTCAACGTGAATGTGCCGGATGTGCCCCACGATGAATTGCAAGGCATGGAAGTGACGCGCCTCGGCAAGCGGCACAAGGCCGAGCCGGTGGTGAAGGCCAGCAATCCGCACGGAGAAACGGTGTACTGGGTGGGTGCGGCGGGCAAGGCGCAGGACGCCGGAGAGGGCACGGATTTTCATGCCCTGGCGCAGCAGCGCGTCTCGATCACCCCTTTGCAAATCGATCTCACCCAGTACAGCCAACTCGATGCGGTGCGTGGCTGGCTTGGTACGGGCACGGCGCGCCGTGCCGGTGCCGGAACAAGTGTTTCACGTGCCCCTACGGGACAATGAATACGCGGCTCAGCGGCATCGGCATGACTTCGCAGCGCACCCGCTTGCGCCTGATCGAGCGGCTGCGCGAACAGGGCATCAAGGACGAAACGGTGCTGGCGGCGATGTTCGAAGTGCCGCGCCATCTGTTCGTCGATGAGGCGATGGCGAGCCGCGCTTACGACGACGTGTCGCTGCCGATCAACTTCAACCAGACCATTTCGCAACCCTACATTGTGGCACGCATGATCGAAGTGCTGCGTGCCGCCCATACTCCCGACAAGCCGCTGGATCGCGTGCTGGAGATCGGCACCGGCTGCGGCTATCAGGCTGCGGTATTGGCGCAGGTGGCACGCGAGGTCTATACCGTGGAGCGCATCCAGCCGCTGTACGAGCGCGCCAGAAAGCAGTTGCGCGACCTGAAGATACGCAACGTCAGCGTGCGCTATGCGGATGGCAGCGCCGGATTGCCGGAGGCCGGGCCGTTTGACGGCATCATCATGGCCGCCGCCGCGCCCGCACTGTCGGTGGCGTTGCGGGAGCAATTGGCGGTCGGTGGTAGAATGGTGCTGCCGGTCGGAGTGCAGGAGCAGTGGCTGTATTTGATCGAACGCGATGCGCGCGGATTTCGCGAAACCAAACTGGAAGCAGTGAAGTTCGTGCCGCTGTTGATAGGTAAAACATGAAATCCCATCGATTTTTCACATTGTTGCTGATGACAGTCTTATTGCTGGGCTGTGCTTCGAAAGGACAGCGCGCACCGGTCTTTGAGCGTGCCGAAGCCGAGAAGAAAAGTGCCGCTATGGCTATAAAAGGCCCGCGCGAGAAAGATTGGCGTCCCGAGGTATATGTCGTGCAGAAGGGGGATACGCTGTACAGCATCGCTTTCAATTACGGTTTTGATTACCACGAACTGGCTGAATTGAATCGCATCCAGGATCCCAGCTTGATCTCGATAGGGCAGGAAATCCGCCTGTTTCCGGGCAGATCGGCTTCCGCCAGTTCTCCCGCCATGGTCGAGGCCAAGCAGATCGAATCGTTGCTGAAAGAACAGCCCAAGGTGGTCAAGTACGCTTACAGCGAAGCGGCAATGGCACAGATCGAAAAGGTTCAGGAGCAGAAGTCCCGTCCCGCCATGGTTGCCAGCGTAGAAAGCAAACCCGATACCAAGGCCGAAGCCGCAGCGGATGATGGCGCCGATGAGGCCGATGAAACCGGGCTGGAATGGAGCATCCCTGCACAGGGTAAATTGATAGGCGAATTCTCCGAGTCTGCCAATCGCAAGGGTATCGACATCGCCGGCACGCTCGGCCAACCGGTCTTCGCCAGTGCGCCCGGCAAGGTGGTGTATAGCGGCAGCGGTCTGCGCGGTTATGGCAAGCTGATCATCATCAAGCACAACAAGACTTATCTCAGCGCCTATGCGCACAACGACAAGATTCTGGTGAAGGAAGGGCAGAGCGTCACGCGCGGGCAAAAGATCGCCGCGATGGGCAACACCGATACCGACCAGGTCAAATTGCATTTCGAAGTGCGTCGTTTCGGCAAGCCGGTGGATCCGGCGAAATATCTGCCGCTGGGTAAATCTTGAGCCGTTAGGTTTACTTTGACTGGAAAAAAACTCAGCACCACCAACCACGACCGCGACAGCGCGGCGTTGCGTTATGTCTATCCGGTAGTGTCGCGCCGCGCCGGCGGGGTCTCGGTGGGCATCAACCTCAATCCCAACAATGCCTGCAACTGGCGCTGCATCTACTGCCAGGTTCCCGATCTCACGCGCGGCACTGCGCCGGCTATAGACCTGGCCATTCTGGAAAATGAGCTGCGCGTCTTCCTCGATGAGTTGCTGCATGGCGAATTCATGCAAACCCGCGTGCCGGAAGGTGCGCGGCGCATCAACGACATCGCGCTATCCGGCAATGGCGAACCGACCAGCAGCGCGGAGTTCGCGCAAGTCATCGAAATCATCGCCCGCGTGCGCCGCGAGGTCGCCTTGCCGGAAGTGGTAAAGACCGTGCTGATCACCAACGGCAGCCTGTTGTATCGCAGCGAAGTTCGGCAAGGACTGCGCGACTTGGCGAAGCTCAATGGTGAAGTCTGGTTTAAACTGGATCGTGCCAGCGAGAAGGGGATGCAGCTCGTCAACGATACCAGGGCCAGCATGAACAAAGTGCGCGATAACCTGATCGCCGCTATTTCACTGTGTCCCACCTGGCTGCAAACCTGCTGGTTCGCGCTGGACGGCGAGCCCCCGTCGCGTCAGGACGAAGATGACTACCTCGAATTCGTTACCGCACTGTTGCGCGATGGGCACAAACTGCAGGGTGTGCTGCTCTACACCTTGGCGCGACCTTCGCTGCAACCCGAGGCACCGCGGCTGTCCGCCTTGTCCGCAGAACAACTGCAAGCCTTTGCCGATCGCATCGGCAAGCTTGGCTTGCCAGTCAAAGTAAGTCCATGAGCCAAAAAGAAACGTGATTTATTTGACGAACTGAAGGAGGGATTCACCGCACTGGAATCAGCACGCGAGGGGAAAATCACCCTCCGGTCATGTTGCAACCGAATTGAAGAAATGAAATCGGCAGCTTGTGCTGCCGTTGGGATTGCTTGTTCGCTTGACGCTGGCCGGGTAATGGGCGTCCCCAAATGTTTGGTGCAAAGATTCTGACAGGCTCGCCGGATGTTGAATTGCGTGTAAATCTGACTCGCCTCGTATAAACTTGTAATTCCCCGCAGTCTTGCTGCGGGGACAGCGCAGGCTAAAACAAAAAAATGGAAGTGACGTAGTGACGTAGCCCGGATGTAGCGCAGCGAAATCCGGGGTTTGGAGGGCGTGGCCGAAGCCTGTCCTGAGCCTGTCGAAGGGTTCCCCCGGATTCCATTGCATTACATCCGGGCTACGCCCGCTCAAGCTTCTCTGATACCCCGCGCTCTTGGCGCGGGGTGGTTCATTCAGTTTTTCAATAGCGCGATGAGACCATTTACCGGCTTGCCGAGTTCCATGCGTAATGGTGTTTCCTCCGATTCCTGAATCAGGAAACCGTTGTCGGCAGCAAGTCTTTTTATATAGCCGACAGAGTGGATATACCGCCCGGTATTGTGCAGTTTATATTCTTGTTGAGTGCCTTCTTTATCAGATGATGGATCAGGAGTTTCAACAGAGAATTCAAAGATACCGCCCGGGCGAAGTAACCTCTTTACTTCGGAGAAGATTTCATCGAGTTTTCCTATATACACGAATACATCCGCAGCTATGATTACATCGTAGCTTGCAGTATTTTCACGCTGCATCATGGTCATTAAATCCAAATGCTCGAGTCGTTGATACAGGTTTCGTAATTTTGCTTTTTCCAGCATTTTGGCGGAAAGGTCTACCCCAACCAATTGCCGGGCAACAGAAGCAATTTCCGGACCGATCAACCCCGTGCCGCAACCCAGGTCCAGGACATCCCATTTCTCGACAGGAGGTGTTGAGTGCTGCATGATAAGTGACACCAATTTTTTCGGGATATCACATTTAAGGACTTGCTGTATATGCGTATCAAACCTGTCGGCGTATTCATCGAATAATTTCTCGACGTACGCGGCAGGTGCAGTTTCCATGTTGCTGCCCTTCAATGCCGCGATAATATGCTTGGTAGCGTCATTGTCAGGCTCAAGCTTGAGATGTTGCTGGAAGTAGTCGAGTGCCTCGTCAAACTTGCCAAGGTTTTTGAGCACACCCCCCAAGCTGCAGTAAGCATTCGCATAATACGGATTGAGCGATATTGCCCTGCGGAAGCTTTCCACTGCTTCATCAAACTTGCCTTGTGCACCCAGAGCAACCCCCAGGTTGTTATGCGCCTCGGCAAAATCGGGCCTGAGCGCTAGTGCATTGCGATAACTGGTGATCGCCTCGTCCAACCGGCCTTGATCTTTGAGCGCATTTCCCAAATTGCTATACGCAATGTGAAATTGAGGGTCCAGCTTTACTGCCTCAAGAAATGCAGCGATTGCGGAATCAAGTTGCCCTAACGCCCTATATGCGTTTCCGAGATTGCAATGAAATGCGGGGACCCTGCTGTTAATTCTAATGGCTGTTCCAATCAGGCTTATGGCATCCGAATAACGATGCTTCTGAAATGAGATCAGTCCAAGATAATGTAATGCATCGCAATCGTCTGGTCTGTTTGCTAAAAGTGCTTTGTAAGCCAGTTCTGCCTCATCCAGATTGCCGGCCTGATGCAAGGCAACAGCTTTCATCAATATTTCAGATGGGAGAGCTGCATTCGTTGCGTTGAAATTACTGGTATGTTTTTTAACCGATTGCTTAGCGGAATTCTTGACGGTTGCCGCATTGATCATGCAGCATTTCTTATACTTTTTTCCGCTACCACAGGGGCAAGGGGCATTGTTACTAATTGAGCTCATTTGCTTATCAGGTAAAACTCATAATGTGAATTTATATAAATTATTTTAGCATTTTATCTGGCATTTTATCCAGCATTTTACTGCGATGCTTGAGCGAGCAAAGAAAGGGGCCGGGTTGAGCTGACCCGGGTTTCACGGACACACCAATTATTAAGCTTTACATAATTCATGACTGTTAAGTGATTTACCGTCGGGCTTTGCCCGCCGCGTCGGGCCGCTTCGACAGGCTCAGGACAGGCGTAGCCCGACCTACGAGATGCGGAGACTCTGTCTTCAAATATGTAATCCTCAATAAGATACACCTTTCGAATTAAAGCTCAGCTCCGCATTACTTTTTACTGAGCCTCTTACCAGCACGCTTCGCTTCGGCCAATAGATTCAGCCAATCATCTGGTGGGTTTCCGCTTTTCAGCGTGCGCTGGAAAACCTGGTAGGCATCGGTAGCGCTGCCGTATGCGCGCTTGGTGTTTTCGTCATTGACCCAGGCGTAAACAATGATTTTGCTCTCCTGGTGGTAGCGGAAAAACAATCGGTATTGATGGAAAAATTTGGCACGAAACCAGTGTTTGCGATCATCTCCCAGCGTTGCTCCCTGACGATATTCCGGTCGTGCCGGGTTCTGCGGGATGACTTCAAAGGCCAGTTTGTTGATGGCGGCCAGGCGTTTGGTTGCGTTCTTGTTGATATACCCGTTTGGGTCTTTTTGCTGCAATGCGGCTACTTGGGCGGTCAGGTCTTCAAGGGTATCGAGAAAAAGTGGATGCGCGAAAATCGTCCAGCCATTGATGACCAAGGTGGGCGATGGCAAACTCATTCGTCTTCAGCCGCCAAGGGCGCATCAAGGTCAACTTTGGCATTTTTTACCAGAGACTTGATGCGCTTGCGCAATCCGGTATCAATACTTTTCAAGTGTTCGGGATGTGTAGCCATGTCGTGAGCCAGGAAATTCAGGAATTTCCCCAGCACAGGATCATCCACGGTCTCGCTGGATACACGCGCCAACATCACACCGCCGTCCGGCTGGATGAGGTAGCTAATCTTGTCGCGTTTGCCCAGCTTGAGTGCATGACGCACCGCGTTTGGAACCGTGGTCTGGTAGCGGTCGGTCAATGTGGATTCGAGTTTGAGTGTGTGAGCCATGGCGGGTTTCCTCTAATGAAATATTGAGCGCTTATGGTAATGCGAATGCATTGTCATGTCAAATAATAACAAATGGGTAATTATTAAGAGGTTCGGATTAAGTTTTGAATCCGCCGGATATTTCAAATATCAATACCATCGCTGAGCAATCGGCGTGGGTTGTTTCGATTATGAACTGGAGGAACTGAAATGAAATGTGTTAATGCAAGACCTGACCCCATTACCATTACCTCGTGACCCCATTACCTTGCTACCTTGTTGCACAGCCTGGTCCTGCCAGTCTGTGACATAGCCCTCATTTGTCGATTCACCTAATTGTGTATTGAATTCTTTTATTTCCGGAGGTGTGCCTTTTCGGGTGTGGCTGGGGGGTTTTCTAAGTTACCTAACCTTACATCCTGTTTTTCTGAATTGATAACCAACTGTTCCACTTTAGGTTTTATGGCCGCCATGTCTGATGCTGTTGTATCCACCTTTGAATCCAATTTGGCAAACCAGAAAATTATTCCTCCGATAGAGGTCAACACGGCAATCACTACACCAATTAAACTTAAAATGTTCGTCCAATCGGGTTTTTGTTGGCGTAACTCTCTTGGTAGTGCCGGCGCATTTGTTTTCTCCTTATCATTTGTAATGTAACTGTCATCCGTCGTTTTTCCGCGTGATGTTGCCATATACCCACCAGACGTTGGGCTCGACTCCAAACTTGCGGCGATGATTTCTAGTGTTTGCGCAGCACTCTGCTTTTCGCGCCCGCCAATATTTTTTGGGCTTTTACGCATGTAGTAATCCGAGCGTTACTAAATTCTGCTGTGCTTCACCCATGGTCTTCATATACTCATTGTTGTATAACTTAAGCACTTCACCTGCTACGTCATCACTTATCAGCGGCGCGTAGTACCTTTGCACATCGACGTTTATATTTATACAACCATCCGCTGGATTTTCTGTATCAAGCACTGAGTCGTACAAATCAGTTATTACGTTTAAGAAATCGCTCTTTTTTCGGTCTGGTACAGCGCCATCTTTTGCCAATTTCATTCTTTCATAGTGAAGATTGAATCGATCACAATGGTCTTGGGTAGTTAATTTTGTTACATTTTTAAGCAAATTTAAACTCGGATTTGTTGATGGGAAACGAGTCTCCCCTGCAATGCCAATTCGCCTGATATTTTTCATTACAATGATTTTGTTGATCACTTTCCAGATTTCCCTAAATTCTTCGAGTACATTTTCGATATGAAAGTGTTTTTCCGAATTGTAGAATGATTTTTTAAATACTATATTGTCCTGATGTAATTGCAGTACGTTTCCTTTATCCTCGCTCGTCAATGCAAGCTCACTCCCATTTAGTCTTGACGATACGCTGTTGTAATAGTCCGGCCCTAATATTTTTGATGAATCTCGTTTTTCCAAAATCGCATCGATCACCTGACCACCTAAAGAGGACAGGCGAAACATTTTGGTAGCTGGCTGAATGCCGATCACGATCTGCTTACAATTTTTCATTTTTGCTCTTTCAAAAAATATTTGGCTAATAATATCACCCTGAATCACCTCATCGGTTTTCTTCCTACTTACTGCAACGGCCACTCGCCTATCGCGTCATCAATCGCGGCCTGTAGCTCGATGGTGCGTGCCAGTGCTGCGACAATGCCCCGGTAGTGGGTCAAATCGTCATAGGAAAGCTGCCGCCCCTTGCGGTCTTTCAGCCACTTTTGGCAAACCTGATAGCCGCCGATATGGTAGTCCCACACTTCCGGCGGCACGTTGTCGAAGTATTGCGTCTGATTGATCCACACGCGCCCCCGCACACCGCTTGTTGGTTCGGTATAGCGCACAGCATCCACCGTGTTATCCCCTGCCTCTGGGTAGCGAGTTTCCAGTTTTGGAAGATGCTCCATCAAGTGCAGCGCCACCAGTTCCTTGCCCGATGCGCAAAGATTGCGGAACAGCGCCACATCGCGCGTCAACGGCAGGCGTGGAAAATCTATTTTCAGGAACTCGGCATAGCGACTGCGGTAAGTCGGCGAATGAAACACCGCATAGGCATAATGGAACACATCTTCCGGCCCGAAAGACTTGCGCAGGTCGCCGCATCCATCCGGCACGAAATCCAGTTGCAACCGCGCGGAAAAATCCGCGATAAACTCCGGCACAAGATTGGCGCGGCGTTTTCCGGGGGTGCTATCGTCAAACAGGTCAGTTTTGGCAGATGGGTAGAGATAGAGCGGAATCATAGATGTAATGTCATAAGCAGATAGAGCCTTATGTCCTATGATGCAATTACTAACCGATACATCCCACTTGTCTTTTGTAAGGCGTGTAACGTTTAGAGCAAGATTTTCTCCCACCAGAATATGCCGCATTACTTCTGGTCGCGGCCAGTCAACCATCAGCGGTGTATAAAGAATGCTGCGCATGTCAAACGGTCGATAAAGCACTTTGCGTAAATACAGCTTCCAATTTTCCTCGGCCAACTTGCGACGTGCATTAGGTAGCTTCCAACCGCGTGTATCACCTGCGTCATATATTGATGCCCCTTTACCGCTAAAATACTTCTGGCGAATTTCATTGTTATCAATAGATAGGTCTATGAACTCCTTGATGCGGCTTTTGAGTGGTGCATCCTCAAAATCAATCACAAAATGGTCGCGTGCAGTGACAATGCCAGTCGAGTTGATTGGCATAATGTCGGTAATCTTCCAACCCTGTTCGTACTCCGGCAGCAAGGCAGTGTCTTGCGGCACAAACAGATAAAACGGCTCTTGTGGTTGCAGTGATTTCCATTGAGTGGTGGACACATCGTTTTCTGCCAGCCCGGCGTATTTGCTTTCGCGCGTACCATAGAGGTCGGCGTGGTAAACCTGTGCGGGCTTGTCCTGCGCCTTGTCGCACTTCACGAACAGGCCAATAGCGACACCCTGCTGAATGTCGAACACGTTTTCATCCTTGCCGCCATCCAGCGCTTTTTCCTTTTTCTTGCTGTTCCCGTGCAGATCAAGCAGGTAGATGTCATCGAATGAATGCATCAGACTTTGGCGCATGCCCCGGAAGGTGGGGTTGTCCAGATAGCCGTGATTGGTGACGAATGCCAGCACGCCGTAGCCGGTCTGTTCGATGCGCCATTGCGCGAAGCGGATGAACTTCACGTAGTCGTCATTCAGCCAGTGTTTGCGTTCATTCAATGGTTGACCATTCACCTCGAAATAACTGCCGGTTTTTTGTCCGGTTGTGCTGTCGATGCCACGCAGTAATCCGGCAATCCACTCACCGGTATTGGCAGACAAACCCGAATATGGTGGATTACCAAGTACCACCATCACCGGCGTTTCCTTCTTCACCTGATTGGCACTTGTGGCTTCGTCGGCCAGCCATTGGGTGAACAGCGGCAGTCCTGTCATTTCGTGCGCTTCTTCCAGCGTGTTGGTGAGGAAGACACGCAGGCGCTCGTCGGTGCTGAAATCGTAGCCGGTTTCACGCAGCAGCAAACCAAGTTTCATGTGTGCCACGGCATAAGGTGCCATAAGCAACTCGAAACCATACACACGCGGCAACAGATTTTTCTGCACATAGCTCGGCCACATTCCTTTATTGCCCGCAAAGGTCTGGTAGATTTGCCCGATGACGCTATACAGGAAGGTGCCTGTCCCGGTGGCAGGATCGAGGATTTGCACCTTGTGGGTTTCGATTGTTTCAGTGCCCTTGCTGCGCTGCTTCGGGCGGGTAAGTTTGACTTTGCTGGAATCGGCCAGCCCCGCACTCAGCATGAAATCTTTTTTCAGGATGGCATCCACGCTGCGCACGATGTAGGACACCACCGGCTCCGGCGTGTAATACACGCCTCTGGCCTCGCGCATTTTCTGGTCATACGCGCCGAGGAAAGTTTCGTAGAAATGTACAACCGGGTCTTCCTGTCTTGTTGCGCGCCCGAAGTCTTGCAGGATGGCGGCGATGTCTGCACGGTTGAGCAGTTCGGCAAGATTATCCACCGCCCACACAATGCGCTCGTCCAGTTCCGGCCCAGCAATGTGTGCGAAGAGTTTGCGCAGGAAGGGATTGGTCTTGGGAAGATCATAGGCTGCGTGAGTGCGGGTGAAATGTGCGCCCGTGCTGTTGCATCGGGCGGCAAACAGGCCATAGCAAATAGTCTGCGCGTACATGTCGCCAAACTGCTCCGCCGTGAGGTCATGCAACAATACTTTGCGGAAGCCTTCCATCTGCTCGTGCAATGCACCGTGTTCGCCCTCTTCCGCGAAGGTCTTGCCGATAATGGAACGAATCAAGCGCGCCAATGCCGCCATGCGCACGGCGAGTTCCTTGGGACTGGAGATGACGGGGATATTCTCAGCAAAAAATGCGTGCAGCAGTTCCGCAAGCTGTTGTGCACCTTCCGCTTCTGCGCGCAACTTGCCATTGGCCTGCGGCTTCGCAAGGCGCGCGGTCAGGCGCAACTCGCCGCTGACATACCAGCGGAATTCCAGATAGTCGGTAAGGATGAGATTGGCAAGGCCGTCGCGGTAGCGTTTAAGTTGTTCGCTGCTCTCGGTATCGTCGAGTGAAACACCGATGTCCTTGGCTTCCACAAAGCCCAACGGAATATCTTTGCGGGTGATGATGTAATCCGGCGCGCCGCATTTGATGCGCTTGGGTTCGTTAGTGGCGACGATGCCGGGCTGGAACGCTTCGAGCAGGTCTTTCAGCGCGGGGCGGTGGGTATGCTCGGTGGCGTTGCCTGCTTTGTAGGCTTGCTCTATCTGCGCCAGATAGTCCTTGAATATCGTGTTATCCACTACCTTCTCCATACCCCGTTTTTGGATTTACGTGAGTGTATAGCAAAAAAAGACCCCGCCGAAGCGGGGTCGCAGCCAATACTGTGCAAATCGTGTAATGAGCAAGGTGGTCAGGCTGGGAACCCCTGCGCTTAAAGCGGTTTGACCGTCTGAGCTTATTGGGCTTGAGCAATAGGCCCAATAAAGGGTAGAATGCTGCACTTTTTTTAGGAGAGTGAAACCAATGGCAATTACCGCCGCGCAAAAAGCGCAAATCGTGACCGACTTTCAACGCGCCAAGAGCGATACCGGTTCCCCCGAAGTACAGGTGGCTTTGATCACTGCCCGTATCGCTTATCTGACCGGGCATTTCAAGGATAACGTCAAGGATCACCATTCCCGGCGCGGCCTGCTGCGTCTGGTAAGCCGCCGCCGCAAGCTGCTCGATTACCTGAAGAGCAAGAACGATGCGGGCTACCGCGCGTTGATTCAACGCCTGGAAATTCGCAAGTAACAGTTCATATCCGGCGGGTCGCATATGCGGCCCGTGTTGTTTTATCCAGTCACAACGCGTGGCGCGATTACGCGTCATGCCCCGCATATAACCAGCGACTTGGCTGGCGTAGTTTGCCAGCTTAGTCGAATGGCTAGTTGCTTTATCTAGAGAGGTCTATCTTGAGTCACTATAAGAAAACATTATCGTTCGGCAATCATCAGCTCACTTTGGAAACCGGTGAGATCGCGCGCCAGGCCAGCGGTGCGGTGATGGTCAGTATGGATGACACCGTGGTGCTGGTCACCGTGGTAGGCAGAAAAGACGCCAAGCCGGAGCAGGATTTTTTCCCGCTGACCGTGGATTATCAGGAACGGACTTACGCTGCGGGCAAGATTCCAGGCGGTTTCTTCAAGCGCGAAGGCCGCCCGAGCGAAAAGGAGATCCTGACCTCGCGTCTGATCGACCGCCCGCTGCGTCCGCTTTTTCCTGAAAGTTTTTACAACGAAGTGCAGATCGTCGCGACGGTGATGTCCTCCGATAGCGAGATCGATTCGGATATTCCCGCCATGATAGGCGCGTCTGCCGCGCTGGCGATCTCCGGTATCCCGTTCGGTGGCCCGATCGCCGCGGCGCGCGTGGGTTATGCCAACGGCCAGTACCTGCTCAACCCGACCGCAACGGAACTCGAGACTTCGCAGTTGGATCTGGTCGTCGCCGGTACCGATCGTGCGGTGCAGATGGTGGAATCCGAAGCGCAACAGTTGTCCGAAGAAATCATGCTGGGCGCGGTGATGTTCGGTCACGAACAGATGCAGGTGGTGATCCAGGCTATCAACGAGATGGCGGATGCAGTCG
Source organism: Gallionella sp. (assembly GCA_036514695.1). GTDB lineage: Bacteria > Pseudomonadota > Gammaproteobacteria > Burkholderiales > Gallionellaceae > Gallionella. The sequence goes on from DATBWQ010000044.1 coordinate 14,412, forward strand.
GCGCACCGGCCTGGGATTGGACCGCTCCCGCCAAGGACGAGGCGCTGATCGCCAAGATCGCCGAACTAGCCGACGCGGAGCTGCAACAAGCCTATTCGATCCGTTCCAAGCAGGCCCGCACCGATGCGGTGAACGCGATACACGACAAGGTGATGGCTGCTGTCATCACGCCGGAATCAGCCCCCGGCCAGAAGAATCACGTCAACGACCTGTTCAGCGCGCTGGAAGCCAAGATCGTGCGCGGACAGATCCTGAGCGGAGAGCCGCGCATCGATGGCCGCGATACCCGCACGGTACGCCCGATCACGATCCGCAACGGCGTATTGCCCCGCGCTCATGGTTCTTCATTGTTCACGCGCGGCGAGACCCAAGCCATCGTGGCAGCGACGCTGGGCAGTATGCGCGACTCGCAGAAGATCGACGCGCTGCAAGGCGAATACACCGACCGCTTCATGCTGCATTACAACTTCCCTCCTTATTCAACCGGGGAGACCGGCCGGGTGGGTACGCCCAAGCGCCGCGAGATCGGTCACGGCCGTCTGGCCAAGCGCGCGCTGGTCGCAGTGCTGCCCAGCGAGGAGGATTTCGGCTATGCGATGCGCGTGGTATCCGAGATCACCGAATCCAACGGTTCCAGCTCGATGGCATCGGTATGCGGCGGTTGCCTGTCGCTGATGGATGCCGGTGTGCCGCTCAAGGCACATGTGGCGGGCATCGCGATGGGACTGATCAAGGAAGGCAACCGTTTTGCGGTGCTGACCGATATTCTCGGTGACGAGGATCACTTGGGCGATATGGACTTCAAGGTGGCCGGATCCGAGACCGGCGTCACTGCGCTGCAAATGGACATCAAGATCAACGGCATCACCCGCGAGATCATGCAGGCTGCGCTGACCCAGGCGCGCGAGGGCCGCATGCATATCCTCGGCCTGATGAAACAGGCCCTGCCGCAGGCGCGTACCGAAGTGTCCGATTTTGCGCCGCGCATGATCAAGATGAAGATCAACCCGGACAAGATCCGCGATGTGATCGGCAAGGGCGGGGCGGTGATACGCGCGCTGACCGAGGAGACCGGTACGACCATCGACATCGATGACAGCGGCAACATCACCATCGCCTGCGTCAGCGGCGAGGCCGGTAATCTGGCCAAGAAGCGCATCGAAGACATCGTGGCAGACGTGGAAGTCGGCAAGATCTATGAAGGGCCCGTGGTCAAACTGCTCGACTTCGGCGCATTGGTGAACGTGTTGCCGGGCAAGGACGGCCTGTTGCACATTTCCCAGATCGCCCACGAACGCGTCAGCAGCGTGTCAGACCACCTCAAGGAAGGTCAGATCGTGCGCGTGAAGGTGCTGGAAGTGGACGACAAGGGCCGGATGAAACTGAGCATGAAGGTGTTGCTGCCTGCACCGGAGAGTGCTCCAGCCCACGCTTCCGAATAAGCTGTCCGGTCGTAAAAAAGCCCCGCCAAAACTGGCGGGGCTTTTTTTGTTGCTTACAGTGATTATTCCGATTCTTGATCAAACGTGCATTTTTGTAGGGCGGGCTATGCCCGCCGGATTAATCTGTCGGGCACAGCCCGACCTACATATTTTTTTACCTTTGAAATGGAATTACTTGGCTACCTGTTTTTCGCGTATCTCGTCCAGCGTCTTGCAGTCGATACACAGCGTGGCCGTTGGCCTGGCCTCAAGGCGGCTCAGGCCTATCTCGATGCCGCAGTTCTCGCAGTAGCCATACTCCCCGGCATCGATCTTGGCGAGCATCTCGTTGATCTTCTTGATTAATTTACGCTCGCGGTCACGGTTGCGCAGTTCCAGCCCCATGTCCGATTCCTGGGTGGCACGGTCATTCGGGTCGGCAAACACTGTTGCCTCGTCCTGCATCGTGTGCACGGTGCGATCGATATCCTTGCCCAGGCCGGCCTTGATGTCATTCATGATCTGACGGAAGTGCTCGAGCTGTTTGGGGTTCATGTAGGCCTCGCCCTTCTTTGGTTTGTAAGGGGCGATGGGTTTTTCTGTCTGTACCGGCATTGCACTTCTCCAACGGGATAAAATAAAGTCCGCTTTAATACCAGAAAGCGGGTTTCTAGGCAACTAAATTAACTTGTGCCCAGCAGCAGAAACAGGCTCGGATGCTTGTTAAGTTGCGGGACAGGCTGGGATTTCCATAGTTCGATGGAGCGCGTCCGGATCTGTTCGCCGGGGAGGGTGATGTCGGTGGCGACACACAGCAAGGTGTGCGGGCGGCAATGGGCGAGCAGCGCACTGAACAGCTTTTCGTTGCGGTATGGGGTCTCGATGAACAGTTGGGTTTGTTTGCGTTTTGCCGATTCGGCTTCCAGCGAGACTATGGCCTTGTTTCTTTCGGTTTCGGCTATTGGCAGGTAACCGTGAAAGGCGAAGCACTGTCCATTCAGGCCGGAAGCCATCAACGCCAGCAAAATGGAGGAGGGGCCGACCAGCGGCACGACGCGGATGCCGTTGCGATGTGCCAGCAAGACCAGATCGGCCCCGGGGTCGGCGATGCCGGGGCAACCTGCTTCGGAAATGATGCCGACATCCTCGCCCGCCAGCAGCGGTGCGAGCAGATCGGCCAATCCTGCAGGATCGGTGTGCTCGTTGAGGCTGGCGAAGTGCAAGGACTGGATAGGTTGTTCGGGTTTGAGTGCGGAAAGGAATTGCCGCGCAGTCTTGGGTTGTTCCACCACGAAATGTTTCAACTTGCGCGCCAGGGCGATGACGTGCTGCGGCAGCACCTGCTCGGCAGGCGTGTCGCCCAGCGTGCAGGGGATGAGATAGAGCGTACCTAATGTGTAAGTCATGGATATTCCAATTTGCTCTCAAGATGGCACAAATAAAATTAATTCAATGTAGGGTGGGCAAGGTTTTTGTGCCCACCGATCTTCCGCGTGGGCAAACAATGAATCCGTTTGCCCACCCTACAAAAATGTCGTTTTGATTGCAATTGCGAATTAATATAGGCGCACGTTCTCGCGGCGCAGCATTTCGACCAGCAGGATCAGCGGCAGCCCGATCAGCGCGGTCGGGTCGTCGCCGGTCATGCGACTCATCAGCGCAATGCCCATCCCTTCCGATTTTGCACTGCCCGCGCAGTGATAGGGTTGTTCCTTGAGCAAATAGCCTTCGATCTCTGCGTCGCTGAGTTCGCGCAGCGTGACGAAGTTTTCCGCCACCTCGGTCTGCATGTTGCCGGTCTTGCTGTTCAACAGCGTCAGCGCGGTATAAAAGTGGGTGGTTTTGCCGCGCATCGCGCGTAGTTGCCTGACGGCATTTTCGTGGGTGAGCGGTTTGCCGAGTTGCCTGCCTTCCAGCAGGGCGACCTGGTCGGAACCGATGATCAGCGCGTCGGGATAGCTTTCAGCCACGACACGGGCCTTTTCCTGCGCGAGGCGCACCGAGGTCGCGCGTGCGGATTCATCCGGCAGAGGTGTTTCATCGACATTCGGTGCGGCGGTCTCAAACGGGAGCTGCAGCCGTTTTAGCAGTTCGCTGCGGTAGATGGAGCTGGAGGCGAGGACAAACACAATAGGGAACCTCTATAAATTAATTTTAGTTACGACGTAACCTGAAGGTTAGTCTTCACTGAAACTTCGTTTTCCGGGCGAATCGCGGCGTCGCGTGCTCGCTCACTCCTCGCCTATCAATCTGATATGTGGCTTCAACATAACCTGAAGATTAGTTTACGCCGCAACAAGCCGCTATGCGGCGTGTTGTCTCGTCGTTCGCTGCGCAGCTCCTTGCGCTGCCCGCGCGACACGGTGGGGCGAAGCCCTCTGGTGCGGGAGCGCGGAGCAGCAGGCCTGCCAGCCCCAAATGCTTCGCATCGCCGTGTCCGGCCTGCCTTCCCACAAAATGAATTTCTAGAGGTTCCCAATATTCTTAGGGTTTTTTGACAGGGAGCGGCGAAAAATATATCATGCGCGCCTCATGTACGCACGGCCTTTCATCGACAGCCTGGATTTTGCCAGAAATGGCCGGGAAATCAGCGGTGAAGTGCCGGTTGCCGAGTTTTCACGTTTGCGGGACATGCTGGAAAGTCCGCAGGGAATTCTGGGCTACAGAATACGCGGTGGTATGGATAATCTGGGTAATCATTTTCTGGACCTGAGCGTGACCGGGTGCTGCCAGGTGCGCTGTCAGCGTTGCCTGGAGGGCATGGATTACCCGGTGCGGCTTGATACGCGCTTGTTGCTGCGTGACCAGGCAAGTCTGGACGCATTGGACGATGTGGAAGAGGAGTTCGACAGCATTCTGGCCGATGCGCAGTTGGACGTGCTGAATTTGCTGGAAGACGAGATTTTGTTAAGCCTGCCTATCGCGCCCATGCATGAATCGGGAGCTTGTCAGTCCGCAGGTAACGAGAACATGCTTGAGGAAGAGCGGCATCCTTTTGCGGTTTTGGCCAAATTGAAACGTAATTAAATCGAAATAGTTTTTTTAGGAGTAGTCATCATGGCAGTTCAACAGAATAAAAAGTCCTCTTCCAAGCGCGGTATGCATCGTGCCCACGATTTTTTGACCAACCCCGCGACGGCGATCGAGCCAACGACGGGCGAGACTCATTTGCGTCACCATATCAGCCCATCCGGCTTTTACCGTGGCAAAAAGGTAGTCAAGACCAAGGGCGAGTAATCTGTCAAGTAACGCAGCCGATCGGCAAGATCGGCTGCGTTTTCTTTTTCATTCCCAGTTTTCATTACCCCAGGATCGCTTAGTGGATGTCACATTAGCTATAGATGCGATGGGAGGCGACCACGGTACGACGGTCACCGTTCCTGCCGCAGTCAAGTATCTGGAGCACAACCCTGACGATACCATTGTTCTGGTGGGTATCCCCGATGCCATTGAAACCGAGTTGCGTGCCCTGGGCGTCCAGGCCGGGGTGCATTTGCGCATCCACCCCGCCACTGAAGTGGTGGGCATGGACGAGCAGCCGCAATCCGCGCTGCGCGGCAAAAAGGATTCCTCGATGCGTGTCAGCATCAATCTGGTCAAAAGCGGTGAGGCGTTGGCCTGTGTCAGCGCCGGCAATACCGGCGCGCTGATGGCGACCGCACGTTATGTGCTGAAAACTATACCAGGCATCGACCGCCCCGCGATCGCCTCCTATCTGCCGACCAAAAAAGGCCAGGTCTGTATGCTCGACCTGGGCGCGAACACCGATTGCAGCGCCGAGCATCTGCTGCAATTCGCGCTGATGGGTTCCACGCTGGTCACGGCTTTGGAGCACAAGCCCGACCCCAGCGTCGGACTGCTGAACATCGGCAGCGAAGACATCAAGGGCAACGAGGTGGTCAAGCGGGCAGCGGAGATGCTGCGTGCCAGCGACCTGAATTTCTACGGCAACATAGAAGGCACCGATATTTTCAAGGGCACTACCGACGTGGTGGTGTGCGACGGGTTTGTCGGCAACGTCGCGCTGAAAACCACCGAAGGGCTGGCGCAGATGCTGGGCGGTTTCCTGCGTGAAGAGTTCGGACGCAATGTGTTCACTAAACTGGCTGGGCTGCTTGCATTGCCGGTGCTCAATGCCTTCAAGCACAGGGTGGATCATCGCCGCTACAATGGAGCGAGTTTCCTCGGCCTCAAGGGCATCGTGGTGAAGAGCCACGGTTCGGCGGATGTCCTCGCGTTTCGCTGTGCCATCGAGCGCGCCGCTGAAGAGGCGCGTGGCGGCATGTTGCAGCACATCAGCGAACATATCGAGAAGTGGCACCACCAGCGCCAAATCGCAGGGCAAGGCAAAATCACAGTGCAGGGCCAAATCACAGAGCAGGGAGAGTCCTGATGTATTCCAGAATCATCGGCACGGGCAGTTACCTCCCCAGTAAAACGCTGACCAACTATGATCTGGAAAAGATCGTCGAAACCTCGCACGACTGGATCGTGTCGCGCAGCGGCATCGTCGAGCGGCATATCGCGGCGGATGATGAGATGACCAGCGATCTCGCCTTGCAAGCCAGCCTGCGGGCCATTGAAACGGCGGGCATCAGCGCGGACAAGATCGACCTGGTGATCGTCGCGACCACCTCGCCGGACAAGATGTTTCCCAGTACCGCCTGTATTCTGCAGGACAAGCTCGGCATCAGGAATTGCGGCGCGGCCTTCGACATTCAGGCGGTATGCGGCGGTTTCGTCTATGCGCTGAATACCGCCGATCTGTACATCCGGGGCGGGCAGGCCAGGACCGCGCTGGTAGTCGGCGCGGAAGTGCTGTCGCGCATGCTGGACTGGACCGACCGTACGACTTGCGTGCTCTTCGGCGACGGAGCGGGCGCAGTGGTATTACAGGCCAGCGAGACGCCGGGCATCGTCGCCGGCAAACTGCATGCGGACGGCAGCCATCAGAACATGCTGACAGCCGACGGCAATATCCGCCATGGTGAGATTCAGGGTGACCCGTTCATCAAAATGGACGGAAAGGCCGTGTTCAAATTTGCCGTCAAGGTGCTGAGCGAAGTGGTTGAGGAAGTGCTGGAAGAAAACAATCTGCAGGGCTCGGATATCAACTGGCTGGTGCCGCATCAGGCCAATATCCGCATCATGGAAGCCACCGCGAAGAAGCTCGGCCTGAGCATGGATAATGTGGTGGTCACCGTCGCTCATCATGGCAACACCTCGTCTGCTTCGATCCCGCTGGCATTGGATACAGCGGTGCGCGATGGCCGCATCAAGGCAGGGCAGAATATTCTGCTGGAAGCGGTGGGCGGCGGATTTACCTGGGGTGCGGTGCTGATACGCTGGTAGCAACGTAGGTCGGGTTAGCGCAGCGTAACCCG